>NZ_JBHWUW010000082.1:0-29237 GCF_042737245.1 Streptomyces sp. NPDC060002 | reverse complement strand
CGGGCCCCCGGGGGGGGCGGGCTTTCTGCGGGGGGGGGCCCCGGGGGGGGGGGGGGGGGGCGGGGGCCCCCGGGGCGGGGCCCCCGCCAACCCCGGAGGTCAGAGCGTTGCGGTCGGCCTCTGCCGGGTCAGCCTCGCCACGACGAGCCCCAGGACCAGGACCGCGGGCACGGTCAGCTGGAGCCAGACGGACGTGGTCGCGTCGCCGCCGATGAGGGTGGTGAAGTTCTCGATGATGAGCCAGATGGCACCGGCGATGCCGAGCGCGCCCAGAACCGGTGCCACCAGTGTGTTCCAGGGCCGGGTGTCGGCACGTGAGCGGCGGAAGAAGACGATCACGGAGACCGACGTCAGGAAGTAGAGGAGCATGATCCCGAGGACGGCGACCCCGCTGAACCACGAGAAGAGGGTCAGCACCGGGTCCTTCCCCAGCAGTGCGAACGGCATGACCAGGGCCACCGAGATCACCGTCTGGACGATGCCGGCCGCCCAGGGTGAGTGGCGCCGGTTGAGCCCGGTGAGGCGGTGCGGCAGCAGGCCTTCGCGGCCCAGGGAGAACAGATAGCGGTTGGCGGAGTTGTGGAACGCCAGGATGCCGGCGAACAGCGAGGTGGCCAGCAGGACCGGCAGCACGTCGCCGGTCCACGCGCCGAACTGCGCCGCGATGGGGGCGAAGACGAAGGTCGTGGCATCGCCGGACTCCAGTGCCTTGCCCGCCTCGGCCGTCGCCGCGGACGCGCCGTGCGCGGAGACCAGCATCCAGGAGGTGAAGGCGAAGAAGCAGGTGATCACCGCGACCGACAGGTAGGTGGCGCGCGGCACCGTCTTCCGCGGCTCCCGGGCCTCCTCGCCGTAGATGGCGGTGGCCTCGAAGCCGAACATCGACGCCACCGCGAACATCAGGGCCACGCCGGGAGCCCCCTGGAGGGCGGCGCGCGGCGAGAAGCTGTCGCCGAAGCCGAGGCCCTCGGGGCCGCCGCCCTTGAAGAGGGTGACCAGGGCGAAGACGATCAGGACGCTGAACTCGGCCAGGACGAACACGGCCAGCACCTTGGCGCCCATCTCGATCCCGGCGGCGCCGAGGACCTGGACGGCCACCATGGTGACCAGCGTCCAGATCCACCACGCGATGTGTACGTCGGTGTAGTGCTCGACCAGTCCGCTCACCGTCGCTCCGTAGAGCCCGTACATGGCGGCCTGGATCGCGCAGTAGGCGAAGAGGGCGACACCGGCGCTGCCGGAACCGGCCGAGCGGCCCAGTCCCTTGCCTATGTACGTGTAGAAGGCGCCGGCGTCCACTACATGGCGTCCCATGGCGACGAAGCCGATGGAGAACAGCAGGACCACGACGCCGGCCGCGAGATACGCGGCGGGGGCGCCGGTCCCGTTGCCGATCGCGATGGCGATGGGGACGGCCCCGGCGATGCCGGTCAGCGGCGCCTGTGCGGAGAGGACGAAGAAGAGGATGCCCAGGACGCCGAGGGAATCGGGTTTGAGCCTGCCTGCCATGGATGAATCGTGCGCGGTGTGCGATGCGACCGCCGTCTGACTGTCCACTCGGATCACCTGTCGGGGGACGGGGAGGATGGGGGATTTGTTTTGAAGCCAAACGAGTTGCCTCATGGTGGGTTCGAACTATCCGTTTGGCAAGGGGGTGCGAAGGGAATTTCCGCCCCGTCGCCCGCCTTTTGCACAGCCGTGACTCCGGTGCCGGCACGGCCTGTCACCCGGCGGAGCGACGCGGGGCGGGGGACGGCGAAAGGCCCCGGACGCGATGACGTCCAGGGCCCGGGAACACGAAGGTCGGACGGTCAGGCGGGAGCCTTTCCGGCGGCATCGCCGTCGGCGTCGAGGAGCCTCAGCAGGGAGCGCAGCTCCTCCAGGGCCGCGTCCGTGACCCCGGGCTCGCCCAGCACCAGCTGATGCAGCACCAGACCCTCCAGCGCCGCGAAGACCAGCCGCGTCAGCGCCGTGTCCGCACCCGCCGGCAGCATCCGGCCCAGCTCGCGCCGGGTGGCGTCGAAGTACTCGTCGTACAGCGCGCGGATCTGCGGGAGCAGCTCCGGCCTGCGGCGCGCCTCGAGCAGCAGCTCGTACTGGAAGGCCTGGGTGTCCGGGTCCGCCGTGACCATGTCGGACAGCCCGGTCGAGAAGTCCGCGACCTTGCCGGTGCCCGGTTCGAGGGCGCTGATGCTCAGTGAGGTGCGGATGGTGTGCGCGAGCGCCTCCTCGATCAGGGCGTCACGCGAACCGAAGTGGTGCACGACCAGGCCGTGGGTGACCCCGGCCTCCTCCGCGACGGCCCGGTAGGTGAGCTTGCGCAGTCCGCCCCGAGCCACCACCCGCACGGCCGCCTTCAGCAGGGCCTCGCGCCCCTCGCCGTAGTGCAGACGCCGGCGCGGCTGTCGGCTCCTGGGGTCGTCGTCTGCGGAATCGGCCATGGCGGTGACCCTACCCGGGCCCGTTCGGACGGTCGCTTCGAGCCGTCGGCGGCGCTTCTCCGGCGGCATCAGCGCCGGGGCGGACGGATGCCGCGGAACTCCCAGTCGCCGCCGAGCGCGGTGGAAAGCACCTCCTCGGACTCGGTGGGCTGCGCCCCGACGTCGGCGCGGACCGGGGCCGGGCCGGTCACGACGTGGTTGGTGAGCCGGCCGAGGCCCTCGACCTCGACCTCGACGACGTCCCCGGGCCGGACGGGACGCGAGTTGGCCGGGGTGCCCGACAGCAGGACGTCACCGGGGTACAGGGTGATCGTCCGCGCGATGTCGGCGACGAGGTAGTGCATGTCCCACTTCATCTCGTCGGTCGAACCGTCCTGCACGACCTGGCCGTTGACGTACGTCCGCAGGCGCTTGCCGCGGAAGTCCCAGTCGGTGACCAGGCCCGGGCCGAGCGGGCACAGGGTGTCGGAGCCCTTCACCCGGAGCATGGACCCGGCGTCCGTGTCGCGGAAGTCGTGCAGCCCGTAGTCGTTGGCGATCGTGTAGCCGGCGATGTACTCGCCCGCCTCGGCCGGAGAGACGTTGCGTGCCGTCTTCCCGATGACGATGGCGACCTCGCCCTCGTAGTTGAGCCACTTGCACCCGTCGGGGCGGACGATGGCGCCCTTGTGGGAGTTGAGTGAGGAGGTCGGCTTGTGGAAGTAGGTCGGGGTGTCCGGGAGGTCGATCCGGAACTCGTCGACCCGGCTGCGGTGGTTGAGGTGGACGGCGATCACCTTGGAGGGGACGACCGGGGGCAGGTGCTGCGCCTCGTCGGTCTTGACGCGGCGGCCGTCCCCGGCGACGAGCTCGTCCCCGTCGACGGTGACCTGGACGGCGGCGCCGTCCAGGAGGATGCGGCGGAACTCGGAAAAAGCAGCCATGGCGGGCCTTCCTAAGAGCGGCGGTGGGGGTGGTGCGGGGCGGCGGGCGCCGGGAGCCCGGTGCCGGTCCAGCCGTCGGCCGGGCGGTCGAACCACAGGTGGACCTGGCCGGTGCCGACGGAGTTCTCGTACTCGCCGTACTGGCGGGCCCTGGCGGTGCAGGCCTGTTCGCCGAGGGCGCCGGCCATCATCAGATAGTGGAAGAACCTCGCCTCGGGCTTGTACTTCCAGAACGCGTCCATGGTGTCCAGGACCTTGTCGTGCCGGCCTTCCTTGAACCAGGCGATGCGTTCCCGGTCCGCCTCGCGGGCTTCCGGGGTGCGGATGTGCACCGGGTCGCTGGCCTCGTGGTCACGGATCTCGCGCAGCGGCCAGAAGGTGTGGGAGAGGGCGCCGGAGGCGATGACGAGCACCCGGCGGCCGGGGGTGGCGGCGATGCCGTCCGCGAGCGCGCGGCCCAGCCGCAGATGGTCCTCCATGTCGCCGGTCTGGCAGACGCCGATGGTCACCCACCGCTTGTCTGGCAGCCCCTCGCCCAGGAACTTCCAGAGGTTGATGGTCGCGTAGTAGATCGGCAGGTGGTCGTCCTCGATCGCGGTGATCCAGGTGCCGTGCCTTTCGGCGAACTTCTCGATGTTGTGGGCGAGTTCGGGGTCGCCCGGGAAGTCGTACGGCATCCGGCACATGCCGCGCGGCAGCTCCTCGGAGGTGAAGAGCCCGGCCCGGCGCCGCTGGGCGGTGACGACGAACTCGACGGTCGTCGCCCAGTGGGAGTCGAGGACGACGACGGTGTCGTAGTCGTCGGACTCGAAGACGTCCTCGCGCAGTCGGCGCAGGCCGGTGACGAGGGTGATCTCCTTGCCCTCGTTGAGTTCGAGCCGGTCGGCCTCCGGCAGCACGATGGTGGGGACGTGGGCGAGGAGTCCCGCCCCGACGATCTCACCCATGGTTCTTCCATCCGTTCGGCGCGGTGACGGTGTTCTTGAGGTCGCAGTAGAAGTCGAAGCTCCAGGTGCCGCCCTCGCGGCCGACGCCGGAGCGGCGCGCGCCGCCGAAGGGCGCCTGGAGGTCGCGTACGAAGAAGCAGTTGACCCAGACCGTTCCCGCGACCAGTTGTGCGGTGACCCGTTCGGCGCGCTCCCGGTCCCCCGTGGCGACGGTGGCGGCGAGGCCGAAGCGGGTGTCGTCGGCGAGCCGGACCGCCTCGCCCTCGTCGGCGAACGTCTGCAGGGTCAGAACCGGCCCGAAGACCTCCTCCTGCACGATCTCCGAGTCCTGGGCGACATCGGTGAGCAGGGTGGGCGCGTAGTACCGGCCGTCCTTGGAGTGCCCGCCGATGACCGCGCGAGCTCCCGCCGTGATCGCCCGCCGTACGAAGCCGTCGATCTTCTCGAGCTGACGGGGGTGGACGGTGGGGCCGATGTCGGTGGCCTCCTCGCGGGGGTCGCCCTGGGTGAGCGTGCCGGCCTTCTCGACGAAACGCCGGGTGAACTCCTCGGCGACCGACTCCTCGACCAGGAGCCGGGTGGCGGCGAGGCAGACCTGCCCGGCGTTGTCGTACTGCTCCACCGCGAGGTCGACGGCGAGATCCAGATCCGCGTCCGCGAACACCAACAGCGGTGACTTGCCGCCGAGTTCGAGACTGAGCGGGGTCAGGTTGGATGCCGCCGACTCCGCGATCCGCCTGGCCGTCGGCACCGACCCGGTGAAGCTGATGCGGCGTACGTCCGCGTGCGAGGTGAGGGCGTCACCGATCTCCGGGCCGTAGCCCTGGACGACGTTCAGCACTCCGGGCGGCAGTCCCGCCTCGGCCGCGATGTCGGCGAGCAGGGAGGCGGTCAGCGGGGACCACTCGGCGGGTTTGAGGATCACGGTGTTGCCCGCGGCCAGCGCCGGGGCGACCTTCCAGGTGGCCAGCATCAGCGGGGCGTTCCACGGGGTGATGAGCACGCTGGGGCCGGCCGGGTCCCACGAGACGTGGTTGGTGTGGCCGCGCGTCTCGAAGTCCTCGTGGTCCAGCTTCAGCAGCCAGTCGGCGAAGAAGCGGAAGTTGTGCGCCACGCGGGGCATCACGCCCCGGCGGTGCGAGCGCAGCAGGGCGCCGTTGTCGGTGGTCTCCACGATCGCGAGCTCTTCGAGCCGCTTCTCGACCCCGTCGGCGACGGCGTGCAGGACGCGGGCGCGTTCGGCGGGGGCGGTGGCGGCCCAGGAGGGGAAGGCGGCCTTGGCGGCGGCGACGGCGGCCTCGGCCTCGGCGGGCCCGCCGCGGGCGATCTCGCCCAGGGCGGTGCCGTCGATCGGGGAGGTGTCGGTGAACGTCTCGGCAGAGGCGACGCGTCGACCGCCGATCCAGTGCCGGGTGTCGACGGAGACACCGGCGACGATGACCTTGTCAGTCATGAGAACGGTTCCTTTCGGGCGAGGGGACGGGAGACCACCTGAAGGCGCGGGCCGTATCGACGGCGGCTCCGCCGCGGGGGCGCGGCCGGCCACGAACGGCCCGTACGTCGACGACCTCATTCGGCGCCCACCTCCGACGTCCCCGAGGCCAGCAGCCGTCCCCCGTCCCACACCACCCCGACCTGCCGGTAGTACGCGGCGATCGGCTCCCGGATCCCGAGTCGGGCGAGCTCCTCGGTGGGCGCCTCGAACAGCTCCAGCTCGGCGTCGCCTCTCCAGGCCGGTCCCGCCTCGAAGGACGCGGCGCCGGACTCGATCAGCTCGTCCAGGGCGAACCCCTTGTCCTTCTCGATCGACGGCAGCAGGCGGTGGTGTGCCATGGGATGTCCGTTGACGAATCCGTTCGTCTCCGACGGCTCCCGCAGGGTCACCACGGCCTGGGCCAGCCGCCGGTCGGCGGCGGCGAGGGTCGCGCCGAACCGGGCTCCCGCCTCGATGCGCGGGGCGGGCCCGTACGGGTGCGGCCGGGTCTGGTGGATCGAGCCCAGCTTCTTCGGGTAGCCCTGGTGCAGCCCGCGGGCGATCGCGAAGTCCTTGTCGACCCAGATGTACACGCACCGCGAGTACGTGCGCCCCCGGTAGGTGCAGCGGACGACCGCGAAGGCCTCCTTGTACTGGGACAGCACGGGGTCGAGCAGCTCCGCCCCCGAGGCGGAGCAGGACTGCCAGTCGGCCCAGACCAGCGCGACCGCGCCCGGGTCCTCGTCGGCCAACTCCAGGGGTGCGGGCAGCAGTTCACGGACGCGGGCGGGGTCGGTGCGGTACTCGACGGTGAGCAGGTCACCCGAGTAGCGCCACGGCGGGGACGGGATGAGCGACGAGGAGCCCGTCGCCGTTCTGGGGTGGAAGTATCCGCGGACGGTGGTCATGGTCAGGGGGTTCCTTAGGCGGTGGGAGCGGGCTGCCTGAGCAGTTCGGCGCGATGGCGGGCGGCGGCGGACACGGCGGCGGGGCCGCCCAGCGCCACGACGCCGACCAGCCGGCCGTCGTGGTGGTAGCCGACCAGGACGTCCGCGTCCGGGTCGCCGTCCAGCACCCGCACGTCGTCCCTGCCGAGCGCGGGCGCGCCGAAGGACTGGAGCCGGAAGCCGTGCTGGTCGCTCCAGAAGGAGGGCAGGGGCGCGAAGGGCGCCGGCTCGGGGCCCTCACCGGTGAGGGCGGCGACCAGCACCTTCGCCGCGTGCTTGGCGGTGTCGGTGGGGATGCACCAGTGCTCGACCCGGCGCGGTACGCCGTCGTAGCGGGCGTTGGGGAAACGTGCCACGTCGCCCACCGCCACCACGTCCGGCCGTCCGCCGACGCGCAGCTGCTCGTCGGTGAGCACCCCGTCGGACAGGTCGAGGCCGTTGCCGTCGAGCCACTCGGTGTTCGCGAGCGAACCGACCGATTCCACCACCACGTCGGCGGGCAGGACGGTTCCGTCGCCGAGCACCACGCCCGTGACCCGGTCCTCGCCCCCGAAGCCGGCGACGCCCGTGCCGAGCACGAAACGCACCCCGTGCTCCTGGTGCCGCTTCAGCAGCGCGCGTCCCAGCAGTTCTCCGAGCGGGCCCACCATGGGCAGGGGCAGCGGGTCGACGACGGTCACCTCGGCGACGCCGAGGCTCACGGCGGTGGCGGCCACCTCGCAGCCGATGAACCCGGCGCCCACCACGACCACCCGCACGCCCGGCCCCGTCAGCTCGTCGCGCAGCGCCCGGGCGTCGTCTACGGTGCGGATCGCGTGGCGGCCGGCGAGCGGTCCGGGGCAGCGCAGTCGGCGGGGCCGCATGCCGGTGGCGACGACCAGAGCGTCGTACGCGAGCTCCGAGCCGTCGTCGAGAGCGACGAGCCGCTCGTCGAGGCGGGCGGCGACGGCCTTCGTGCCGAGGCGCCACTCCGCGTCGGCCACGCTCGCGCGGGGACGGAAGGCCAGCGACTCGAAGGGCGCCTTCCCGGCCAGCACGTCCTTGGAGAGCGGGGGCCGGTTGTAGGGCATGTGCGGCTCGTCGCCGACGAGCGTGATCGCTCCTGTCCAGCCGGCCGACCGCAGCTGCTCGGCGGTGCGCAGGCCGGCCATGGAGGCGCCGGCCACGACGACGCGTGCACGGTGCGACGTCATGATCAGGCCTCGATCCGGATGGCCTGGAGCGGACAGACGTCGGCGGCTTCCTCGACCTCGTCGAGCAACGCGCCGTCGGGGTCGCTGACGTAGGCGAGGCGCCCGTTCCCGTCGAGCTGGAAGACGTCGGGAGCCGCGAAGACGCACTGGCCGTGGTCCTGGCACTTGTTCATGTCGACGACGACCTTCATGGCCGGTCCTCCTGGGAGTGTGGGGGCCCGACCGCTGTCGGCCGGGCCCCGGCCAGGAGGTCCGAGGACCGGACCTCCAACTCATTTGGCTTCAAACAACATAGGAAGCCGCGCACCCCTGGTCAATACCTGTCCAGGTGGATAATTTTTTGCTGCCGACCCCTTGCGGGCCGACGGGGCCGTTCATATCGTTTGGCATCAAACAACTGGCACCAGCCGCCGAGGAGACCACGGTGAGCGCAACGCAGACACCGGACCCCCGCCAGTACCAGGAGCGGCTCGCCGCCGAGGGCATCGACGTGGTCCGGGTGACCTATCCCGATCTCATCGGCACCGACCGAGCCCGCGACGTCCTGCTCGACCAACTGCCGACCGTCTGCGAGCACGGGCTGGCGTTCTGCCGGGCCGTCTACCACACCTCGCCCCAGGGGGACGTCGTCCCGGTGAGCGGCGGCCTGGACGCCGGCCTGCCCGACGTCACCGTGCGCCCGGACCTCGACACCCTGGTCGCACTGCCCTGGGAGCCCGGGGTCGCGACCTGTCTCGGCGAGGTGATCGACCCGGCGACCGGGGCGCCCGCCGCCGAGTCACCCCGTGACCTGCTGCGCTCGGTGCTCGCCCGGTGCGCCGAGCAGGGACTGCGCCCGGTGGTCGGCCCCGAACTCGAGTACTTCCTGTGCGACGCGGACCCGGCGTCCGCGAGCGGATACAAGCGCTACTCGAGAGCCACCGGTGTCGTCTACACGGCCGGCCTGCGCGCCGACCCCGACAACCACCTGCTGCGCACCCTGCGCCTGCTGCGCGACCTCCGCATCGGCGTCACCAACGGCAACCACGAGTTCGACGGCGGCCAGTTCGAGATCAACCTGACGCACTCCGGGGCCCTGTCGGCCGCCGACCGCGCCTTCCGCTTCAAGGCCGCCGTCAAGGAACTCGCGCGCAAGGAGGGACGGCTCGCCACCTTCATGGCCAAGCCGTTCAACGACGCCGGCGGCTCCGGCTTCCACCTCCATCTGTCCTTCGAGGCCTCCGACGAGGACGGCGGCCACAACGTCCTCGACGACCCCAGCGGCCCCTACGGTCTGTCCGCCACCGCACGCCACGCGATCGCCGGCCTCCTCGCCCACGCCCCGGCTCTCGCCGCACTCGCCAACCCCACGGTCAACTCCTACAAGCGCTTCGGCCCGGACACCCTCGCGCCCTGGCTGATCGACTGGGGGCTGGACAACCGCAGCGCCATGGTCCGCATCCCGCCCGAGCGCGGCTCCGGCGCCCGGCTGGAGCTGCGGCTCGGCGACGCGGGCGCCAACCCGTACCTGCTGATCGCGGGCACGATCGCCGCCGCCCTGCTCGGAGTGCGGGCGGGGGAGGAGCCGCCCGCCCCGCTGGAGGGCTACGGATACGACACCACCCGGGCGGCCGTCCTGCCGATGGGCCTGTCCGCCGCCCTCGACGCGCTGGAAGCGGACACCGCCCTCACCGACGTGCTCGGCAAGGACTTCGCCACCGCGTACCTCAGCTACAAGCGCAACGAGGTCGATCGCTTCCGACGGCATGTCACCGACTGGGAGTTCACCGAGTACGCCTACCACCTGTGACGTCCAGGAGACCGAACACCATGACCACTTCCGCCCCGCTTCCCTCCGTGCGCGAAGCCGTTCCGGCACCCATGCCGCTGGACGAGGTGAACCTCGCCGACCTCGACAACTTCACCGACGGGGTCACGCCCTGGCGCATGTTCCACACCCTGCGCCACCAGGACCCGGTGCACTGGCAGCCCGAAGAGGCGCCGAACAGCGGCTTCTGGGCGCTGACCCGGCACGCGGACATCGCCCGCGTCGACCGCGACGCCGAGACCTTCACCTCGACGAGGTTCGTCAACCTGGAGGAGGTGGACGACGACCAGATCAAGAAACGCGCCTCCATCCTGGAGCTCGACGGTGTGCGTCACCGGGCGCTGCGCAGCCTGATCCAGCGGCAGTTCGGCGCGGGCGTGATCAACGGCTACAGCGACTTCCTGCGCGGCCTCACCGCCACCACCCTGGACAAGGCGCTCGCGAAGGGCACCTTCGACTTCGTCGCCGACGTCTCCGCCGACTTCCCCATCAACGTCCTCGCCCGGCTCCTCGACGTACCGCCGGAGGACAACCAGCGGCTCATCGACTGGGGCAACCGCATCATCGGCAACACCGACCCCGACTACGCGGACGTCCTGCTGCACAGCGCGGAGAGCGAGCAGTACCGTGACCTGCCGTTCCGCTCGCCCGCCTCGCTGGAGGTCTTCGACTACGGCCGGGAACTGGCCCGACAGCGGCGCGGCAAGGACGGCACCGACCTGGTCTCGCGCCTGGTCAACACCCCACCGCGCGACGGCGTCCCGCTCTCGGGGCAGGATTTCGACAACTACTTCCTGCTCCTGGTCGTGGCGGGCAACGAGACGACCCGGCACACCATCACGCACTCGATGCTGGCCCTGCTCCAGCACCCGGAGCAGCTCGCCCGCCTTCGGCAGGACCCGTCGCTGATCCCGGTCGCGGTCGAGGAGTTCCTGCGCTGGGCATCGCCCGTCTACCACTTCCGCCGCACGGCGACCCGGGACGTGGAACTGGGCGGCAAGCGGATCAGGGAGGGCGACAAGGCCGTCATGTGGTTCGCGTCCGGCAACCGTGACGAGGAGGTCTTCGGCAACCCCTACGACTTCGACGTCGGCCGGCGGAACAACGACCACGTCACCTTCGGCAAGGGCGGCCCGCACCTGTGTCTGGGCAACCTGCTGGCCCGTACCGAGATCCGCATCATGTTCGAGGAGCTGATCCCGCGTCTCGCGGGCATCCGGCTGGCCGGCGAGGTCCCGCGCGTGCGGTCCAACTTCGTCAACGGCATCAAGAAGCTGCCGGTCGAGGTGACCCTGGCCTGACCACGTCAAGCCCGCCCGCGCGCCCGCGCCCGGTAGGCCGGTGCACCCGCGCCCGGTACGACGGCGCTCGCGCCGCCGGCCGGGGGCGACCCCCGGCCGGCGGGCGCTGGGGGCCGGGTCAGAGCTGGCCGGACTCCGCGATGGTGATCTTCGCCGAGGTCTTGCCGCTGCCCGAGCCGTAGGACTCGATCTTCTTGACGAGGGCCATGCTCTCCTCGTCGGCGACCTCGCCGAACACCACGTGCTTGCCGTCGAGCCAACCGGTGACGATCGTGGTGACGAAGAACTGCGAGCCGTTGGTGTTGCGGCCCGCGTTGGCCATGGAGAGCAGGCCGGGACGGTCGTGCTTGAGCGTGAAGTTCTCGTCGGCGAACTTCTCGCCGTAGATGCTCTTGCCGCCCGTGCCGTCGCCGCGGGTGAAGTCACCGCCCTGGAGCATGAAGTCGGGGATGACCCGGTGGAAGGAGGAGCCGGCGAAGCCGAAGCCCTTCTCGCCGGTGGCCAGCGCGCGGAAGTTCTCCGCCGTCTTGGGGACGACGTCGTCGAACAGGTTGAAGTTGATCCGCCCGGCGGGCTTGTCGTCGATGGTGATGTCGAAGTAGATCTTGATGGTCATGGTTACATCCTGCACGGTCTCGCGAGCGCTGCCGAATCGAGGGGTCGTGTCGGCCCTCACACTCTCCGTTCCGAGGGGTCGCGGAGGGCGCCGCTCAGTCGACAGGCCAGGTGTGGGCCGGGGCGTTGAGGTGCATGTAGTCGATGTAGAGCTGCGTCATCCGCCGCAGCGCCTCGTGGCGCCCGGCCTGGGCCGAGGCGGTGATGCGATGGAACATCTCCTTCTGCCAGACGGCCCCGTTACGGCCCGTGACACACCGCTGCTCGATGATCCCGAGCAGCGGCTCCCGCCAGGCCGCGTCCATCCCGGAGAGCTCCAGCCCCCGGTGGGCCAGCGGCAGCAGGCGCCGCAGTACGAGTTCGGCCACCGGCGCCTCGCCCATCCCGGGCCAGTACAGCCGGGCGTCGATGCCGTCCCGTGCCGCCGCGTGCAGGTTGTCCTCGGCGGCCCGGAAGGACATCCGCGACCACACCGGCCGCTCGTCCTCCACCAGGGCCCGGGTGATGCCGTAGTAGAAGGCGCCGTTGGCGAGGGTGTCGGCGACGGTCGGACCGGCCGGCAGGCAGCGGTTCTCCACCCTCACGTGCGGCTGGTCGTTGGCGACGGCGTAGACCGGTCGGTTCCAGCGGTAGATGGTGCCGTTGTGCAGGGTCAGCTCGCCCAGTTCCGGAACGTCCCCGCCGGCCAGCGTCTCGCGCGGATCCTGCTCCTCGCACAGGGGCAGCAGTGCGGGGAAGTAGCGCAGGTTCTCCTCGAAGAGATCGAAGACGCTGGTGATCCACCGCTCACCGAACCAGACCCGGGGCCGTACTCCCTGCACCTTGATCTCCTGCGGGCGGGTGTCGGTCGCCTGCTCGAACAGCGGGATACGGGTCTCATGCCACAACTCCTTCCCGAACAGGAACGGTGAGTTGGCCGCCAGCGCCACCTGCACGCCGGCGACCGCCTGCGCCGCGTTCCAGTAGGCGGCGAACTCGTCGGGGGAGACCTGGAGATGGAACTGCGTACTGGTGCAGGCGGCCTCCGGAGTGATCGTGTCCGCGTAGGTCCGCAGCCGGTCGACACCGTCCAGCTCGATGTGCAGGTCCTCGCCCCGCGCGGCGAACACCTGGTCGTTGAGCAGCCGGTAGCGGGCGTTCTCGGACAGCGCCGACTCCCCGACGTCGTCCTGCCGCAGGGTGGGGAGAATGCCGATCATGATCAGATGCGTGCCGACCGTCCGGGCACGCTGCTCGGCGTGATTGAGCGCGGCCCGGATCTCGGCTTCCCAGGCGTCGGGGCCGCCCTGCGTCAGACGGCGCGGCGGCACGTTGATCTCGAGGTTGAAGCGGCCGAGCTCGGTCGCCCAGGCAGGATCCGCGATCGCGTCGAGCACGTCGTTGTTGCGCATCGTCGGCTCGGCCTCGTCGTCGACCAGGTTCAGCTCGATCTCGAGACCCACCTGGGGCCGCTCGGACTCGAACCGCGACTCGCGCAGCATCCGCGCGAACACGTCGAGGCACTCCTGCATCTTGATCCGGTACCGGCGGCGGTCCTCGCGGGTGAAGACCAGCGCCGGGACATCACGTCCCATCGGCCCTCCCGGCTTGTCCTGGGTCGGACGCCCTCACCTCCAGCGTCGCACCCCCGGACGCCCCTCACCAGGCGGGAAACGCGGCCCGTGGCGCGGCCGCCGGGCGACTCGACACCCGGAGGCCTACGTGATCGGTTCGGCCAGCCGGGCCACCTCCTGTGCGGCGTCTTGGGCCGCCCGCTCGGCCCGGTCCACCGCCTCGGCGGCGGTCCGCAGCCGCTCCTCGGCCTCCTGCCGCTCCCGCTCGGCGCGCCGGAGCTCCTGCTGCGCCTCTCGCAGCCGCTCCTCCGCCGCGGACTCGTGCTCACGGGCCCGCTCGTGCCGGTCGCGGGCCCGCCGGAGCGACGCGTCGGCGTCGGCCCGTCCGGCGCTCAGCTCACGGAGCCGGTGATCGGCGGCTTCGGCCGACCGGCGGGCCCGGCCGAGCTGCTGTTGCCGTCGTCGGCGCCGCTCGGCGAGTTCGTCCTTCGCCCGGGGCCGCGATGCCGGAGGCGCGGGCGCCGGTCGGGCCGCCCGGTGCGCGGAGCCGGCCGTCGATGCGTCGAGGGACGGAAAGTCGGCCGGCGGGGTGAGGGCGCTCTCCAGACGGCCCGCGGCCCAGCGCTCCGCCGCGTCCTCGTCGGCCAGCACGGCGCGCAGGGTGGATTCGACGTCCTGCTGAGCCGCGCCCGACAACCGGTGCCCGGCCTCACGAGCCAGCTGGGCGGCCTGTCGGGAGAGCGCGGAGACGATGCTCCGGCGCTGCTCGGACAGCTCCTTGATCCCGTCGGCGTCCAGGGTCCGGTACGCCTCGCGCAGCGCCCGCCCCAGCTCCAGGAACCGCCCGCTCTCCTGCGGCTGCGAGCGCAGCAGCAGGTTCGCCGCCCAGGCCGCGAGCGTGGGGCGCCGGGCGCCATGGATCCGACGGGCATCGTCCCCGCGGCCGTCGCGCTTGGCTTCGGCGGCCAGCTGCTCCCGGCGGGACACGAAGGCGGACGGCGGTGTCGCGTAGAGCTCGTCGAGCACCCGCTCCACGTCGTGCCCCGCGGCGGGTCGAGCGGGTCGTACACCCTTTCGCACCATGATCATCAGAGTCCACCCGGCCCGGCCCCCGCGCATCCCGGCGGCGGGGGAGCCGGGCCAGGGCCGGGTTCCGGCCAACCTGATCGCCCCTGAGTACGCGTACTCAGGTCCGGGGACGATCACCCCGGCAGAGTGTGGGGTTCATGACATCTCACGGAGGAGCGAACATGAGCCGAGCGAGGAAAGTCCTGGCCATGACGGTGCTGGCCGCCTCTGCGCTGACGGGTGCCGGCGCCGTGCCCGCCGCGGCGGCCGGGGATCCCCTGCTGCCGCACCCCGGTCCGGACGGGCTGGTGTGGGTGCAGGAGCGGACGGGCGACGGCGGGGTCGCGTCGGGGGGCGCCTGGGAGGGTCTGCCGACCGTCCTCACGCTGGCGTGCGAGGGCGGTGGCAGCGTGCGGGTGACGATGCGGCAGGAGGCCGAGGTCGCCGCGTTCTCGGTCGACTGTCCGGCCGGAACCGCCGGGGTGGGCTCGGTGACCATGGCCGCCGGCGTGGTGCGAGCCGGCTCCTTCACCGTGGGAGTGGACGCCTCGGCGGACGACATCCGGTGGTCGCTGACGGTGACTCAGCCGGAGTAGCGGCCAACCCCCCGGAGCGGCGGGCACCCCGGCAGCGGCACGGAGACCGCCCCCGCCCTTCGCGGATGTGCACCGGATGCGTCGTCAGCGGAGCGGGTTCAGACTGAGGGCGTGACTGGCATGTACACCAAGCAGCGGTCGGGGAGCGCGCAGGAGGGCCCGCGCGGACCCTCGCAGTCGGTGGCGCTCGCGGCCATGATGTTCGCGGTGGCGATGACGTTCATCGACCAGACCATCGTGTCGATCGCCACCCCGGACATCGTCAGCGAACTCGGCCTGTCCGCCTCCGGCATGCAGTGGGTCGTCAACGCCTATCTGCTGGCGTTGGCCGCGTTCTTCGCCCTCGGCGGACGTCTGGCGGACCTGCTCGGTCCCCGTCGCGTCGTCGTGGCGGGCACCCTGGTGTTCGTGGTCTCGTCGGTCCTGTGCGGCTGCGTGCCCAGCGGCGACTTCGCCCTGCCCTGGCTCATCGTCTTCCGGTCGACTCAGGGGCTCGGCGCGGCCCTGCTCTTTCCCGCGGCGCTCGCGGTGGTCGTGGCGGTCTTCCCGGTGGAGCGACGCGGCCGCGCCCTGGCCCTGTTCTTCGGTGTCACCGGCGCCCTGACCGCCATCGGGCCGCTTCTCGGCGGCTGGCTCACCGAGTGGACCTGGCGGGCGATCTTCTGGGTCAACGTGCCCGTCGCCGTCGTCGCGTTGATCCTGACCGCGCTCGCCCATGTGTCCGATCGCCGCCGGGACGAACCCCTGGACGTGCGGGGCGCGGTGCTGATCGCGGTCGGTATGGGCGCGAGCGTGCTCGGCTTCCAGCAGGCGTCGGCGTGGGGCTGGGACAGCGTGCTCACCTGGGTCTGCATCGTGGGCGGTCTGGCGGTGCTGTGGCTGTTCTGCCGCTACGAACTGCGCACGGCCCACCCGTTGGTCAAGCTGGCGGTCTTCCGGGACCGCGCCTTCCTGGCCGACGGACTCGTGCTGTTCTTCGCCATGTTCGCGTTCGTCCCGCTGTTCTTCTTCGCCTCCGTCTACGCGCAGGTGTCCCTGAGCGCCTCGCCCAGCCAGGCGGCCCTGTACCTGCTGTACTTCTTCGTGGGCTTCGCGCTCGCCTCGCAGTGGGGTGGGCGGATCCTGGACAAACGAGGCGCGCGGCCGGCCATGAAGATCGGGTGCGTGGTCGGAGCGGTGGGCTTCGCGCTCTGGGCGGGGAAGCTGACTGATCTGTCCATGCACGACCAGTGGCCCTACGCGGCCCTCGCGGGGGCCGGCATCGGCTTCATCCTCGCGCCCGCCTCCACCGACGCCGTGAACCGGTCGATCGACGCCTCCTACGGTGAGGTCACCGGCATCACGCAGACGATCCGCAACTACGCCGCGAGCGTCGGCCTGGCCCTCTTCGGCACCCTGCTGACCCACCGCATGACCGACAACGTCACCGACACGCTCCAGTCGCGCGGCGTGCCGTCAGGGGCCGCGGAGGGCGCGGCGAGGAACGTCGCCGAGGCGATCACCGGCAATGCCGACGACCGGCAGCTCAGCGGCGGCGGCCCGGTCGCGCGGACGGTGCAGGACTCGATGTCCGCGATCCGGATGGACTTCGCCGAGGCCAACCAGTGGGTGTTCTACGGGATGGCGATCGCCCTGGGCGTCGGATACCTGTGCGCGCTCCGCCACCCCGGCGGTACGAGCGCCACGGAACGGGCCGACGAGCCGTCGGCCGACCGCTCGCACAGCCCTGACCGGTCCTCCTGACGACGGGTGACGGCCGAAGGACGACGGCCGAAGGGTGACGGCCGACGGGTGGGGGCCGGCGAGTGACGGCCGACGGGTGCGGGCCGGCGAGTGACGGCCGACGGGTGGGGGCCGGCGAGTGACGGCCGACGGACGACGGGCGAAAGCCGGGAAACCCCGAAGGCTTCCCCGGCTTCCGGGACTCAGCGGCTGCGAACGGCGCTGGTGGTGAAGAATCCCATGGCCGCGGCGCTGAGCAGGGCGCAGACGGCGAGGAGGGCGGTACGTCGCATCGAGGGGCCTTTCCGGTGATGACGGATGGGTTCTGCACAACGCCGGTCGGCCCCGTGTCGCTTCGCCCCCGGACCGACCCCACCCGTACGGATGCGGCCAAGCGTGTGTGTGTGCGCCGCCCGGTGCCGTGAACCGGTGCCGTGAACCGGTTCCGCGAGACCGGTGCCGTACACCCCGCGCGTGATGTCGGCGTCCGCCGGCTCAGGCGTTCACGTCCCCACCCGTACGGGCCGCCGGAGCAGATAGGCCCCCGCCGCCGAGACGAGGACGGCCATGCACGCGATGAACACCAGCCCGGCACCCTCCAGGCCGAGGGGGCCCACCAGCACGCCGACGCCGATCACCGGCACCGAGATGCCCGCGTAGGCCACCACGAAGAGCGTCGAGATCACCGCGGCGCGCCGGTCCTCGGGAGACGCCCCGGCCACCGCGGACAGCGCCCCGCGGAACGCCAGCCCCTGCCCGACCCCGCCGACGATCGCGCTCAGCACCACCAACGGCAGCAACTCCCACCGCAACGCGCCCGCGAGCAGCGCCAGCCCGGCCAGGAGCGCGGCGCAGCCCAGCGGCAGCGACCGCCCGACCCCGACCCGGCCGACGACCAGCTGTCCGGCGGTCGAGGCGAAGAAGGCCAGCGCGACGATGAGGCCGCTCACGGCGTGGTTGCGCACGTCGAGTGAGTCGGCGAGGAACGCCGGGCTGACCGACGTGAACACGCCGAAGAGCGCGAACCCCACGAACGAGGCGATCGCCGCAGGCCCGAACACCGTCCGCACCTCAGGGGGCAGGCCGGGCCGCTGCGGCCGTACGCTGCTCAGCGATGTCCGGTGCCGCACGGTCTCCGGGAGCCACGCCACGACGGCGACCGAACAGGCCACCAGGGCGAGATGCACGGCGAACGGCAGGTACAGCGGCCAGTCGGCGTACTGCGCGAGCACTCCGGCGAGCAGCGGACCGCAGCCCAGCCCGCCCATGTTGGCGGCGGTCGCGACGAACGTGGCCCGGGAGGCGCCGCCGGGCGGCGCCAGGTCCATCACGTACGCCGTGGCGGCCCCGGTGAACAGCCCGGCGGACAGCCCCGACAGCAGCCGCCCCGCGTACAGCCAGCCCAGCCCGGTGGCGGCCAGGAAACACACGGCGCTCGCCGCCGCGCATCCCAGGCCCGCCATCAGCACGGGACGTCTGCCCACGGTGTCCGAGGCGTTGCCCGCCAGCAGCAGCACGCCGATGACTCCGAAGGCGTATACCGCGTACACGACGGTGACCGTCAGCTCGGAGAAGCCGAACTTCTCCTGATAGAGGCCGTAGAGCGGGGTCGGCAGCGTGGTGCCGGCCATGCACACGGCGAAGACGGCGCCGCCGAGCAGACAGGGGAGCCATCCTCGGTGATCACGGTCCATGCCGGCGACAGTAACCCCGCGCGGGGCCGCGCCGAGGCCCGACGTGCCCGGCGTCCCGCGAGTCGCCGCCGCCGTCCCGGGTCCCCCCTGCCGGGGGCCGGTCGGAGGATCACCGTCGAGCGGCTCGGGCGAGGAACGATGAATCAGGCACTCGAGAGCCGTGCGCGCCCGAACCACTCCCTGGTCGCCGCGCCGCCGGAGAGAGCCACGAGTACGGCGCCCGGGGCGGCCCCTGCGCTCCAGGCGAAGTGATGGGCCAGGGCCGCGACCGAGCCGCTCAGGACGATCACCCAGCCGACGGCGACCGCGCCCCCGCGCACCGCACCACCGCCGTCGGCGAACCTCGCCGAGATGACCAGCGACGCCACGGCGAGCACCGCGCACCCCGTCGCCGCGAGCAGCAGCATCCCGACGACCGGTCCGCCCAGAGCGCCGGACTCGAAGACGGCGGCGGCCACGGCCAGTCGCACCGAGCAGACGATGCCCGACAGGCCCAGGGCGACGAGCAGTGTCGGGCATATCTGGCCGTAACAGGCATGCGAGTCATAGGGATTCCTTGTGCCGTGCGGACGTCGGTCGCCGGGGCGTGGGAGACGGCGGGCCGGCCGGGCCACCGTAGTCGTCGAGGTCAGCGGGCTGACACCCCTTCGACGAAGGCGGCGACGACCCGTCACGCACCCTCGAAACGCGACACCGCGGCCGACGCGCCGCGCCGGATGTGACGGCTCCCATTGCACTCAGGGCACCGAAGCGGTGAGTCTCTCCTCGCACGAATTTCCGAGGAACTGTTATCCGGTGGGACCGAGGAGATCCCCCATATGACGGACAGCACCGTTCGGCGTCGAGGACAGGGAAGTCGCAATGAGTACACGGCACACGGTGGAGGCGGTGGCGCTGGTCACCGCTGCCCGAGCGGGCGACCAGGCGGCCCAGGACGCGCTCGTCGGCGCGTACCTTCCGCTCGTCTACAACATCGTGGGCCGGGCGTTGAACGGTTCGGTGGACGTCGACGACGTCGTGCAGGACACCATGCTGCGCGCCCTCGACTCGCTGGGCACGCTGCGGGATCCCGCGAGCTTCCGCTCCTGGCTGGTGGCCATCGCGATGAACCAGGTCCGGGCGCACTGGAACCGGCAGCAGCCCGCCCGGGGCGCCATGGAGGAGGCCGACGACGTCGCCGATCCGGGGGCCGACTTCGTCGACCTGACCATCGTGCAACTCCAGCTGTCCGGCCAGCGGCAGGAGACCGCGCGCGCGACGCGCTGGCTGGAGCCCGACGACCGGGGACTGCTGTCCCTGTGGTGGCTGGAGTGCGCCGGCGAACTCACCCGGGCCGAGATCGCGGCGGCCCTGGACCTGACGCCCGAGCACACAGCGGTCCGCGTGCAGCGGATGAAGGCACAGCTGGAGGCGGCCCGTGTCGTCGTGCGGGCCCTGGACTCGCGGCCGCAGTGCCCGGAACTGCGCGGCGCCCTCGCGGGCTGGGACGGCCGGCCCTCGGCGCTGTGGCGCAAACGCACCGCCCGGCACGCGCGCGGCTGCGCCCACTGCTCGGGCCTGTGGAGCGGGCTGATGCCCGCCGAGGGCCTGCTGGCCGGTCTGGCACTGGTGTCGGCGTCGTCCGCGCTCCTGGCGAGGACGAACCCGGCCACCGACACCGTCGCCATGGTCGGCTCGGCGTCCCCGCTCGCCGGAGGCGAGGACCTGGGCGGGTCCCTCCCGCCGGTGAACCGCCGTGCCGCGAAGGACCGCACCACCTCCCGCACCGACGCCCGTCGCAGGCGGCGCACCCGCCGAAGGGCGGTCGGCGGCGCGGTCGTGGCCGCCTGCGTGGCCGGCGGCGGCTTCTACTACTTCGGCACGGAGCCGGACGGCGGGACGGGGGAGAGCACCGCCGTACAGCCCGCGAGCGACGCCCTCGCCTCGGACCGTCCCACGCCGGACAGCGCCCGCAGCAGCTCGCCGTCACCGACCCCGTCCCCGACGGCGTCCGCCTCGAAGTCTCCGAGCGCGAGCGCCTCGCCGACTCCCCGCCCCAGCCGGACCGCGGTCGCCGCGGCCCCGGCGAAGTCGACCGAGCCGAAGCGGACCGCCTCCGAGACGCCGACCGCGCAGGCGGGTTCGTCCGATCTCGCGACGCAGGTGATCGCACTGGTCAACAAGGAGCGGGCGACGGCCGGCTGCGGCCCGCTCACGGAGGACGGCCTGCTGCGCGATGCCGCACAGGGCCACTCCGACGACATGGCCGCCCGCGACTTCTTCGACCACACCAACCCCGACGGCGCCGACCCCGGCCGGCGCATCACGGCCGCCGGGTACCGCTGGTCCACGTACGGCGAGAACATAGCCAAGGGCCAGCAGACGGCCTCCTCGGTGATGACGTCCTGGATGAACAGCGAAGGCCACCGGGCCAACATCCTGAACTGCTCCTTCAAGAACATCGGCGTGGGGATCCACGACGGCGCCGGCGGCCCGTGGTGGACACAGAACTTCGGCGCCAAGCTCTGACCGCGCACCGGCAGTCGAGGGACCGTCCCTCCTCGGCGCCGGAGGCCCGCCGGGGAGCGGCCGACGCCGGGTGCGCGGGTGCCGGATGCACGGATGCGGACGCAGCGGGCCGCGCTCGCGGAAGGCGGCAGGCTCGTCCGCCACGCCGGCGGTGACGCCCCGACCCGGCAGGACGGCGCCGCCGCGACCGACGGATCAGGCCAAGTGGCCCCCCGGATCCCGCAGGATCCCGGCATTCGCCGCGTCGGCCAGCATGTGCCGCACCGCGGGCGCGGGCATCCGGACGACCACCGGCTCCGGCAGGGTGACCTCCTGCACGGCCGTCCCGCGGCGGCCCGAACGCACCCGGTCGCTCACCTCCGCCACCGCCCGCACATCCAGCGTGAACTGCACCAGCACCGACTCGGACTTGGGCTTGTGCAGCGGTATCGACCCGGCGGCGTTGGCGGCGGTCGCCGCGCCGCCGCCGGAGCCGTCCACGGTGCCCAGGAGCTGGTTCAGCCGGAACTCGTCCGCGTTGAGCACCCCCGCGCCCAGCAGGCCGCGCGCCGACCGGCCGTGCTCGTCGGCCCGCTGGCCGTCCGTACCCGCCGGACGCGGCGCGTCCAACCCGCTCTGCGCGACCGTCTCGAAGGTCATCTTGTCGCCCACGCCCAGCACCCGGCCGGCCCGCAGCCTGGCGTGCAGCGAGGCGCGCAGGTCCTGGCCCGACGCGCCCGTCGCGTGCACCGGCGGAAGATCGGCACCCGCGGCGGTCAGCAGCGGCAGTGCCGCGATCAGCCACTCCGTGGAGACGGCCTCGCGCAGCAGGTGATAGGCCGCCTCGCCGCCGGTCCTGAACCGCGCGCCGCCGCCCGCCCGCCGCACCGCGTCGTCGACCGCCTGCCGCACCCTGGGCGTCCCCCGGAACCCGTTGACCTGGGCCTCCATCGGCAGCCGGACGCCGGAGTCACGCCAGGGACCGAGCCGGTCGGCACCCGCGTCCTCGGCGGCCACCGCGTGCACACCGGCCTGCTGGGGCGGTACCGGGGCCAGTTGCGACAGCGCCCGCAGGTCAGCGGCCAGCACCCGGTGGGTCAGGCTCAGGTTCTTCAACGGCGCGAGGGCCACCCGGCGGTTGCCGGAGAAGACCTCCAGGGTCGCCTCGATCGGCACGTTCATCCGGGCCGACGGGGCGGAGGCGGCCTCGGCGACGGTCTTCACGCCCAGCTGGGCACGCCCGACACCCACGGAGCGGCGTGAGTCGCTCGCGCCGAGACCCAGTCCCGCGGCCGCGCCGACGCTCTTCAACTGGCCCGCGCCCCCGTCGGGTTTCCCCGAGCCGGCCACGACCGCCTCGACGCCCCGGCTGTCGCTCTCGTCGTGGGCGGTGGCCCGCTGGGCGGCAGCGGAGGTGATGTACTCCATGTCCCGGCCGTCCGACGCGGTCTCGACATAGCTGCCCCGCCCGGTCCTGCGGATGCGGAACAGCGCCCGGTAGGGCCGTTTGCGCCCGTCGAGCAGCTCGACGCCCACCCCGCCGTCCATCGCGCTCGACAACAGGCCCGCCGAGCCGTCCCGGTCGAGCACCCGCAGCAGCCGCTGCACATTGTCGTTACGGTCCGTCAGACGGGTACGCGGCAGCAGGTCGTCGGCGAGGGACGCGCCGAGGCGGCCCCGGACCGCGTCCATCAGTGGCACGAAGTCGGGCAGGTCCTCGATCATGCCGAAGCCGAGCGGAAGCGACTCGGCCAGGGCGGGGACCGGGGCCGGGGGCACCAGGGGCGCGCTCTTCGGGGCACCGCCGGAGGTCGACGTCTTCCCCACCGGGGTCTCCGCCTCCTTGCCGGCCCGTACCGTCCCGGCGGGGCGCGAGGACTTGCCGGATCGCCCGGACTTCTCGGACGTCCCCGCCGGCGTCGTGTCCGAACCGGTTGCCGCGTCCTCGCGCCCCGGTTCGCCCGGTACCTTCAGCCCCGCCGCCCGCAGCTGACGCTCGGTCAGCCACACCGCGACCGCCCCCGGCACCGTACGGCCACCGCGCGCCACGTACGGGCCGCCGCCCGTCACGGCGACCTCGGCGACCATGCGCACCACCAGATCGCACTGCACCAGATAGAGCGGGCTCTTGCGGGGGGTGTGCGCGTTGCGTTCGACGGTGCCGACCAGCGTGGACGCCGTCGTGTCGCCGCTGCCCAGGGTCCGGCCGGCCGACACCCCCTCGGCGAGACGCCACTCGGCGCCGTTCTCCGCGCCCGTCAGGCCGCCCTGCACCGAGACGTTGTGACTCGTGCCCTCCTGCCCGGTGACCTGATGCCCGCCCAGCACGAAGGTCTCGGTGCCCGCCCCCGTGCCCTGATGGACGACCCGCCCTCCGGTCAGCGCGAACCGCGTGCCGACCGCGCCGGTCAGTCCGGCCAGCCGCCGCGCGTGCCGCAGGTTCTGCACCACCCAGCCGGCCGAGACGGCCTGCCGCAGCGCCGCCGTCACGGCCTGTGGGCTGAACCGGTCCTCGATCGCGAGCCGCGGTGCGAGACCCTCCGTCTGCAGCGCCCGGTCCTCCCGCGTCTCCTTGTTGCGGGCGGCGGCCCGCGCCAGCAGCTCGAAGGCCAGGTCCCGCACCGGCTGCCCGTCGCCCACGGTCTCCACGAGCGTCCAGTCCCGCACACCCCGTCTGCCGCCCAGCTGCCGCGACGCCAGACCGGCCAGGTCACCGATGCCCGCCGCCGCGAACTCCGTCCGCGTATCACGGTGACCCGCCCGGCGTGCGGCCATCTCCTCGTCCAAGTGCCGCTTGGCGTCGCCGTCCAGGGTGAACGCGGTCGGGGTGAGCAGACGCACGTCCTGCGCGTCGAGGGGCAGCGTCCCGACCCGCTCGGCGTCGGGCGCGTCCCGGCCCGGTGCACCGGGGGTCAGCGCGCGAGCGGCCTTGCGCTGCCGGGACGTCATGGTCACGTCGACGTTCAGGCTCAGCGCCCCGCCGAACACGCTCGCGTCCTCGGAGCCGTTGGTGAGGACGTCGGTGCGCAGGGTCGGCCCGGCCAGACCGCGCCGGGTCGTCGTACGGCCCTTCTCGGCACGCGCCGACAGGGTCAGAGCGCCGGGGATCAGCCGGAACTGGCCGAGCGCCATCCCGCCGACCGTGCGCGAACTCGCCCGCCCGGTCTGGAGGTTGGTCGTCACGCCCGCGTGGCTGCGGACGAGCCAGTCCTCGGTCTCGCCGAGGTGACCGGTCTCCCGCAGCGAACCGGTCACCTTCAGCTGCACATCGTGCGCGTGGAAACGGGACTTGCGGCGCAGCCGCACCCGCACGCCCGTGGACAGCAACTGGTCCTTGTTGACCCGCAGGTTGGTCTCCGACAGCACGGTCACCAGCTCGCGGTAGTTGCGCCGCTGGACCTCGGCGTCCTCAGGGCTGAGATCACGTGGCTGCTCCTCCTCGCCGAAGGCGGGAAGATACCCGGCGAGCCGCGTATCGGTGGCGAACAGCCGTGTCACGGCCCGCATCATCGGCGCGGTGTCCAGCCGGCTTATCGCCACGCTGGAGCCCATCGCGCCGAACGGCAGGTGCCGCACGTCGGCCTCGGCGGCCCCGTCCTCGGCCGCCCGCTCATCGCCCTCCGCCAGGTCCTGCCCGGTCGCCGTGGCCTTCCCCTTGCCCTTGACGTCCGCCCCGGCGCGTTCCGGACGCTTGACGAACTCGCCGGCCGTCACCCCCTCGGGCAGGGGCAGCCCCAGCTCCCGCGCCTCGTCCGCCCGCAGCGAGACCCAGACCCGCATCGTGTGGTGCGCGGTACGGCCGCCGCCCCGCGCCCTGGTCAAGGGCGAGGTGGGACCGGTGCCCTCGACGGTGAACAGCACGGTGCCCAGATACAGCACCTTCTCGCCGCGGACCTCCGCCCCCTGCCGACTGGACACATTCTGTTCGGCCACGCTGAACCGCGCCTTGCGCGCCCCGGCGACGGGCATGACGGTGCCGCGGACGGCGGCCGCGTTGCCGAGCACACCGAACCCCGCCGCCGGACCCGCGCCGAAGGCGCCGCCCCGGCCCTTGCCCGCGGTGTCCGTCACCGCGTGCTGCGCCTGCTGATGGGTGCGCAGCTGCGTCTTGCCGGTACTCCACCCGGGGGCCAGCTCGGTGATCGCCGCCCGCATCCGGTAGGTGCCCGTGGTGCTGCCGTCCCTGCTGGTCAGATCCTCGCCGACGACCCCGTCACGCAGCAGCCGGGGCAGGTCCTCCAGCACGGTCGCGGTGGCGGTGGCCTCGTACAGCCGGGCCCGGCCGGGAGCACCGGGCCAGGTCAAGGACGGATGCAGCGCAGAGGCGACCGCGTCGAAGAGCCCGCCGCCGCCCTGGTGCGGCGCGGCCCGGTCCGAAACGCCCAGCGGAGCCATGGAGTCCGCCAGCGACACGGCCCGGGCGGTCTCGGGGGCCACCGGACGCGGACGGGGCACCGGCCCGGCGGCCACCGGCACCAGATGCTCCACCGGCACCCGCATGGTCAGGCCACCGGACCCGCTTGCCTTCCGGGCCGAGCGCTCGCCGTCCTTCATGACGCGCACGTGGTAGCGGACCCGGCGCGGTACCTCGACCGACCCCTTGTCACTGCGCAGCACCCGCGGCTCCGCCATGTTCCGCTGGGTGCGCGAGTCCCGCGACGACTGGAAGGGCTGGGCATTGACGGTGGCCGCCCCGCCGACCCAGACCCCGGGTGCGACCGGGGCCAGCCCGAACCCGGTGAACGCCACGCCCTTCGACGCGGACCCGCTCGTGCTCTGTGCCACGGCGGCGGCCGTGTTGTGCTGCACATCGATCTTGGTGGCCGCGCCCTCGCTGTCCGGACCCGCGACGGAGAAGACGCCGGGACGGTCGTCGTCGGCGGGCGAGACGTTCACCGTGACGTCGTAACGGTCCGTACCCCGCACCCCGTTGACGGCGAAGGCCCGGCCGCGCCCGTAGAACGACTCGGGCCGCCCGGCGAGCTCCGCGGCGATCTCGGCGACCACACCGTCGCGCCGCCCGACGACATCGGCCAACGTGGTGGTGACGAACTCGTGGCCGGTGAGCCCGTACGCCGTGGACAGCCCCGCAGCCTCCATGTCCCTCAGATACGAGGGGAGTTCGAGGGAGTCGTCCTCTACCTCCTCGATGACGGCCGGTACCTGCGGGGGCCTTCGGCGGGCGGTGGACGGGCCGGCCGCGTTGAGCGCGGCGACCGTCGCCGCGTTCCCCGCGGTCTGCTGAAGCCCCAGCAGAGGATTCTGGCCACTGCTCCGACCGGCCACCCGGGCCGCCCGCGCCGCCCGTGGGGACCGCTCGGGGGCACTGCTGTGACGGTCGTCGCCCGTCTGCCGCTGTTCTCGCACGCGCGTCAGCGTAAGGATGCCCCGACGGCCGGTCAGGCTGCACGCGAAGTGTTCAACTACCGTACGCCTGACGGTCGTCGGACGCCGTCCACGGGCGATGGTGACCCCCTGAGCATGGCGTCCGCTCCATGTCCGCACGATCCGGGGAGGGGCTCCGGCCGCCGGACGCCCGCCGGACGTACGCCGGAAGCACGGAACCCCTCAGGACGTCGTCCTTCGCGATCAGTAGGTGTGCAGGGTGAGCCCGTAGCGGCTGAGGATCTCGTTCACCGGCTGGTAGCGGGCAGTGTCCTGGCTGCCGGCGCCTGCACCGCTGCTACGAGCTCGGGCCCGAACCCGGGCCTGAGAACTACCTGACTCTCGTCGGAGTCAGAGGATCCGGGCGGGACAACGTCTCGGACAGAGGCAGTCCGTCTCTTGCGGCGACGATCCGGCGCACCCGCAGTTCGGCACGCGTCCGCGGACGGTATCCGGGCTCCTTGCCGCACCCGCACGCGGGTCGCCCTTCGTAGCGCAGGCCCTCGCCCAACACCGCGGCCACCACTGACCATTCGCGGATGCTTCGCCGCGGTGGTGGCGCGAAATCAGGACCAGCGCACCGTGAGAGGCTGGGCGCAGTTCGGACATGGGTGCTCCCGCTGTGGGTCTGCATGCTGCTTGACGCTGACACGGCACAAAACGCACGCGCAGTGCAGCTTGTAGTAGGTCATGGCGTAGAAGCACACCGGATCACCGTACCGAGCAGACCGCCAAGCAGACCACTCGTTTCTCCGGGCCGTCGGTCCGTCATCAGATGCGTCATCTCAGGAGAGAGGCGCGGGTGGGCTGCCGCCGGCCTTGAGGTGTCGCTGGTGCCGGCGCAGCCGACGCGCCCCGTGCGTTCGTGCCCCCGTACCCTGTTCCGGGTGTCGTCCTCCCGCCTGCAACGTGTCGCCGTCCTTGTGCTCGAGGGTGCCAAGCCGCTCGACGTCGGCATTCCCGCGCAGGTGTTCACGACCCGCGCGAGCATGCCGTACGAGGTGCGGGTGTGTGGCGCGGCGCCCGGGCTGGTGACCGGCGGGGACGGGTTGTCGTATCACGTGGCCCACGGCCTGGACGCGCTCGAGTGGGCCGACGTCGTCTTTCTTCCCGGCTACCGTTTTCCGGACCTCGACGACCCGCCGCGCGAGGTCCTGCGCGCGCTGCTGGCCGCCCACGCCCGGGGTGCTCGGCTGGCCGCCATCTCGACGGGAGCCTTCGCGCTCGCCGCCACGGGCCTGCTCGACGGCAGGCGCGCCACGACCCACTGGCACTACACCCGGGCGCTGGCGGGGAAGCACCCGCTCGTCCAGGTCGACGAGAACGTCCTGTTCGTCGACGAGGGCAGTGTGCTGACGTCGGCCGGCGCCGCCTCCGGGATCGACCTGTGCCTGCACATCCTGCGCCGCGACCTCGGTGTGGCCGCCTCGAATCACGCGGCCCGGCGCCTGGTCGCCGCGCCCTACCGCAGCGGAGGTCAGGCGCAGTACGTACCGCGCAGCGTGCCGGAGCCGCTGGGCGAGCGGTTCGCCGCCACCCGCGAGTGGGCTCTGCACCGCCTCGACGAGCCCCTCACCCTGGAGACGCTGGCCAGGCACGCCGCGGTCTCCGAACGCACCTTCTCGCGGCGCTTCGTCGAGGACACGGGGTACACGCCCATGCAGTGGGTCATGCGCGCCCGAATCGACATGGCCCGTGAGCTGCTCGAACGCTCCGAGCGCGGCGTCGAGCAGATCGCGGGCGACGTCGGACTCGGTACGGGGGCGAACCTGCGCACGCACTTCCAGCAGATCCTCGGCACCACGCCGAGCGAATACCGGCGCACCTTCGCGAAGGGCGAGTAGCCGGTACGCCGGACGGGCGGGGCACGTCCGGACAGGCCGGGTGCGTCGTGGCGAGATCCTTTCGAACCATGGCGCTCACGCCCAGGTCACGGATCGGCGTCGCACGCGAGGCTGGTGGCGAACCGAAGGGACATCACTCATGACTCGCATCGCCGTCAACGGATTCGGCCGCATCGGACGCAACGTGCTGCGCGCGCTCCTCCAGCGCGAGAGCGACCTCGAGGTCGTTGCCGTCAACGACCTCACGGAACCTGCCACGCTCGCGCGACTGCTCGCCTTCGACTCGACGGCCGGCCGACTGGGCCGCCCGGTCGGCGTCGACGGCGATGTCCTCGTCGTCGACGGCCGTCGCATCAAGGTGCTCGCCGAGCGCGAGCCGGCGCGACTGCCGTGGGCCGAGCTCGAGGTCGACATCGTGCTGGAGGCGACCGGCCGGTTCACCTCGGCCGAGGACGCCCGGGCCCACCTCGACGCGGGCGCGAAGAAGGTCCTGGTCAGCGCACCCTCGGACGGCGCGGACGTCACGCTCGCGTACGGCGTCAACACCGACGCCTACGACCCGGAGCTGCACACGATCGTCTCGAACGCCTCGTGCACGACCAACGCGCTCGCTCCGCTGGCCGCGGTACTCGACGACCTCGCAGGCATCGAGCACGGCTTCATGACGACGGTGCACGCCTACACGCAGGAGCAGAACCTCCAGGACGGTCCGCACCGCGACCCGCGCCGTGCCCGTGCGGCCGGCGTCAACATCGTGCCGACCACGACGGGCGCCGCCAAGGCGATCGGACTCGTGCTGCCGAACCTCGAGGGCAAGCTGTCGGGAGACTCGATCCGGGTGCCGGTCCCGGTGGGTTCGATCGTCGAGCTCAACACGACCGTCGCCCGCGACGTGACGCGCGAGGACGTCCTGGCGGCCTACCGCACCGCGGCCGAGGGCCCGCTCGCCGGCGTCCTCGAGTACTCGGAGGACCCGCTCGTGTCGTCCGACATCACCGGCAATCCGGCCTCGTCGATCTTCGACTCGGCCCTCACCCGCGTCGACGGCCGTCACGTCAAGGTGGTCGCCTGGTACGACAACGAGTGGGGCTTCTCCCACCGTGTGATCGACACCCTCGAGCTCCTCGCCGCGCGCTGACCGCAGGCCCTGCCGGTCCCGTCGGCGCGGGGGGGGGGCGTGCGCCCCCGGCGCCCCGGGGCCCGGCGCGGGCCCCGGCGCGGCGGGCGCCCCGCGCGGCCC
>NZ_JBHWUW010000081.1:0-31776 GCF_042737245.1 Streptomyces sp. NPDC060002 | reverse complement strand
TTCCGGGGGCCCTGCGGCCTCCGGTCCTCCCGGATCTCGAAGTCCACTGCAACTCCCTACGAACGGGGTGTTGCAACGACCTCTTGAACTGAAGCTGTCGACCCGGGGGTTCACATGGAGCGGGTGACGAGAATTGAACTCGCGCCCTCAGCTCGGGAAGCTGCGATCATCTGCAGGCGGGTCGGACGCTGACCTGGACGAACGGCTGTGATGCAGCTTCGTCGGGCCCCTTCACCGTGGTTGCCCGCTGTTCCCCGCTGGATCTGGTGCGCTTGTGGTGCGGCCGTGGGGGTACACCACGGCCGCAAGAGGGTTTCCGCTCCGAACTGATCCGGGCCATGGGCAAGGGTGAGGCTTTCGTCATCGCGACCGGGCTGCCGGTGTCGCACCGCTCGAAGTCGGCATCGATGACCTGGTACGCGTTCGCCGTCGGATACGTGGACGCACGCTGGGGGGAGCTCGGCGGCAACAGCCGTAAGAACACCGCCAAGACCCTGACGGCGGTCACCATCGCGCTGTTGCGTGCCCAGCCGGCCCAGTTCGCCCCGGTGGACGTGCGGACCGCGCTGCGCGAATGGGCGTTCAACGCCACCCGCCGTGCGGACGCCCCGCGAGACGTGGTGACCATCCTCAGGTGGGTGGAGCGCCACTCCCTGTCGGTCTCGGCCTGGGAGGAGCCCGAGAAGGTCGACGAGGTCCTGCGAGCCGTCGACACGCGCCTCGACGGCAGGCGGGCGGCGGCCTGGTCCAGGAAGCGCCACCGCCGGATCCTCAACGTCGTCATGAAGCACGCGATGCGGCGGCGCGTCCTGCGGACCAGTCCACTCCCCAAGGGCAAGGAGTCGACGGCTGTCACCAGGACCAGCAACGCCGTGGACAAGCGGTCCTTGATGAATGCGGACCAGGCTGCGGCACTCCTCGACTGGGTCCGGCGCCGGCCGCGTGGAGGGAAGCGGCTGCACGCGTTCTTCGCCACGCTGTACTACTGCGCTCTGCGGCCGGAGGAAGCCGTAGCCATGCGAGTGCAGGACGTGACGCTTCCCGGCTCCGATGCCGGGGACCAGTGGTGTGAGCTGCTGATCCACACGGCGACTCCGGAGGTCGGCAAGCAGTGGACCGACACCGGGGAGATCCACGAGGAACGTGACCTGAAGGGCCGTGCCGAGGGCGAGACACGCACCGTACCGGGGCATCCCGCCCTGACGCGCATCCTGCGACAGCACATCGAGGACGAGCGGCTCAAGCCCGGTGATCTGCTGTTCCAGGGGGAGGCGGGCGGCATCCTCGCGGGGTCGGTCATCCGCCGGGCGTGGCGTAGTGCGCGCAAAGCCGTCCTGCTGCCACACGTCTTCGAGTCGCCTACGGGGAGGCGGGTGTACGACAACCGGCACACGCGCCTTACGAAGTGGCTCAATGACGGGATCCCGCCCGCTCAGGTCGCCGAATGGGCCGGGAACAGCGTGCCGGTGCTGCTGGCTACCTACGCACGGTGTGTCGAAGGGCAGCTGCCTGACTTGAAAAAGCGCCTGGAGGCCGCGGGGGATCTCCCCGAGCCGGCCGACGCAGGTTGAGGCCTCTCGCCGAAAACTTCGACACGTATTCGACACAGCCACCCGCAAGAACCCGGTGACAGCCGGATAGCCCCGGCACTTCCCCATGATCATCGGGGGAGTGTCCGGGGCCTCGCTGTGTTGCGTGAAACGTGCCCTGAGCAGCAAAAATGCCCTCCCAAAGGGAGGGCGGAGACTTGCGCCCCCGGCAGGACTCGAACCTGCGGCCAAGCGCTTAGAAGGCGCCTGCTCTATCCACTGAGCTACGGGGGCCGGGTGTGGTGGCCTCGTACGTGCTGCCCGGGTGTGGGCTGATCCGTGACGTTGCCGGGGACAAGGATAGGGCTCCCGGTTCCTTGTCCCGGTTGCTTCGCCTCCGTGGCTCAATGTGGAGGTTCGGTGAAGCGGTCCTGATAATCGCAGGCAGGTGCGAATCGTGCATCGCTTTTCGCGTCCCGGGCCACGGGTGTTGTGCACTCGTTATGCCTGCGCTGTGCCTCTGTCCCAGTCGTACCTTCCGTCCCTTGTGTCCTATCGGCGCGCAGACATGCCTATATGCTTCATAAATCCCCTAAAATTGGGCATTCTTCGCTTGTGGTGACCTTGGACGTACGGCCTCAGCTGCTCGACGCACTTTCCGCCCTGCGCGACCGTGTCGCCGCCGCACGCTTCCCGCTTCCCCTGGCGGGGGCCCCACGCGCGCGTGCCAACCGCGACGAACTGCTCTCCCAGCTCGACGACTACCTGGTGCCCCGGCTCCGGCAGCCCGACGCACCGCTGCTGGTCGTCGTGGGCGGCTCCACCGGTGCCGGGAAGTCGACCCTCGTCAACTCTTTGGTGGGCCAGCGCGTCAGCGAGGCGGGCGTGTTGCGACCGACGACACGAACTCCGGTACTCGTGTGCCATCCGGAGGACCATCACTGGTTCAGCGGCATGCGGGTGCTGCCGCGACTCACGCGCGTGTGGGCGCCCCGTCAGGAGTCCGCGGAAGACCTGTTGCTGCCCGGCGAGGACGGCAGACACGTGCTGCGGATCGAGACCGCAGACACCCTCCCGCCAGGCCTCGCCCTCCTGGACGCACCCGACATCGACTCCCTAGTGGCCGAGAACCGGGTGCTGGCCGCCGAACTGATCTGCGCTGCCGACATCTGGGTGATGGTCACGACCGCCGCCCGTTACGCCGACGCCGTGCCCTGGCATCTGCTCCGCACCGCCAAGGAGTACGACGCCATGCTCGTGACGGTCCTCGACCGCGTACCCCACCAGGTCGTCTCCGAGGTGTCCCGGCAGTACGGCGCGCTGCTCACCAAGGCCGGGCTGGGCGACGTACCGCGCTTCACGGTGCCCGAACTGCCCGAGTCCGCCTGGGGCGGCGGGCTCCTCCCCGCCACCGCCGTGGCGCCGCTGCGGAACTGGCTCGTCCACCACGTCCAGGACCCCGGCTCCCGCCGCCACGCGCTGGCCCGCACGGCCCAGGGCGTGCTCGACTCCCTCAAGGCCCGGATGCCCGAACTGGCGGGCGCCGCCGCCTCGCAGTACGCCGCCGCGCTGCGCCTCACCTCGGCCGTCGACGCGGCGTACGACACCGAGTACGCGCGCGTGCGGGGCCGTCTGCAGAGCGGTGCCGTGCTCGCCGGTGACGCGCTCAAACGCTGGCGGGCCTTCCCGCTGGACTGCACCGCCGGTGAACTCCTCGACGCCCTGGTGGAGAGCCTCGCCGCACTCCTGTTGTGTGCCGTCACCGCCGCCGACGAGCGCGTCGACGACGCCTGGCGGCGCGAACCGGCCTCGGACGCACCGGAGCTGACGGACCAGGACGCCTCGCCGGAGAGCACCGAGCACCGGATCGGCCTGGCGGTACGACGGTGGCGGCGCGAGCTGGAGGAGTACGCCGAGGACGAGGTGCGCGGCCTCGAACGCGGTGTCGCGCCCGATCCGGAGTCGGTCGCCGCCCTCGTCGCCACCGCCCTGCTGGGCGGCCGCAGGGCGCGTTCGGCCGGCGAGGGGCTCGCCGAACGGATCGGCGCCCACGGGGCGCTGCGGCTGCGCGACCGTGCCGGACGGCTGCTCACCGAACACCTCGACCGTGTGCTGCACACCGAACGCGAGCGGCGCCTCGCGCCCCTCGACGGACTCGAGGTCCAACCCGAACCCCAGGCCGAACTCATCGCCGCGCTGTCCGTACTTCAGAAGGAGAGGTGACCGGTGACCGCCGTCACTGACCAGGACCACACGGACAACGACAGCAGGGACAGCAACGACAGCAGGGACAGCAGGCACAGCAACGACAGCAGGCACAGCAGGGACAGCAGGGATCCGGAGCAGGCGGAGAACAGCAGCCTGGGGGCGGGGGAGAACCCGGAGGCCGGGGAGCAGACGCAGGCGCTGGACCGCGCGGACGCGGAGCGCGGCCGTGCGGCGGAGGAATCCGAGAAGGTGCCCGCGAGGACGTCCCACGCGCGGGAGGCGGCCGTCCACGCGCGCGTACCCGACGCCGACGGGGTCACCTCACCTCGCACGGCCCCCGGCGCCGGCCCGCACGTGACCTCCCGCCGGGAACCCCGGTCGGAACCCGACACGGAACCAGGTTCAGAACCGGGCACGGAACCGCGCGCGGAACCAGGTACGGAACCAGGTACGGACTCCGCCGGGGCCTGGGACGACGGGCTCATCGCCCGCCGCGTGAGCGAGGCCTCCGCCGCCGAGCAGGCCGCCGTCATGGAGACCCGGGTCGGCGGTGGAGGCGGCGGGAACGCCCTGCCCTCGACCCCGCTCACGTACGACGGGCCCCTGTGGTCCCGGCTCGACGCGCTGCGGGAACTCGTGGGGCTCTCCCGCACCCGGCTCGACAGCCGGACACTCGCCGAGGCCGGCCGGGTGCTCGACGAGGCGGCGGCCCGGCGCAGGCTCTCGGGTCAGCACACCGTCGTCGCCATCGCGGGCGCCACCGGGAGTGGCAAGTCGCAGCTGTTCAACGTCCTCGCCGGAGTGAACATCTCGGAGACGGGCGTACGCCGCCCGACCACCTCCGCACCCATCGCCTGCAGTTGGAGCGACGGCGCGTCGACCCTCATCGACCGGCTCGGCATCCCGGGCCGGCTGCGCAGGCGGCCGGTGCAGAGTGCGGACGCGGAGGCGCAGTTGCGCGGGCTCGTCCTGATCGATCTGCCCGACCACGACTCGGCGGCTGTGCAGCACCGCGAGCAGGTCGACCGCGTTCTGGCGCTCGTCGACGCCGTCATCTGGGTCGTCGACCCCGAGAAGTACGCCGACGCCATCCTCCACGAGCGCTATCTGCGGCCCATGGCGGGCCACGCGGAGATCATGTTCATCGTCCTCAACCAGGTCGACCGGCTGCCCGGCGAGGCCGCCGAGCTGGTCCTGGACGACCTGCGACGCCTGCTCGACGAGGACGGCGTCGCCCTCGGCGAGTACGGCGAACCGGGCGCGACCGTGCTCGCCCTGTCCGCGCTCACCGGCGACGGCATCGGAGAACTGCGCGAAGTGCTCGGCCAGTTCGTCGCGGAGCGCGGTGCCGCGGCACGGCGGATCGCCGCCGATGTGGACGCCGCCGCGTGGCGGCTGCGCCCCGTCTACGCCACCGGGCGGCGCACCGGGCTCAGCGAGGAGGCGCGGGACGAGTTCGCGGACTGCCTGGCGGACGCCGTGGGCGCCACCGCCGCGGGCGAGGCCGCCGAACGCGCCTGGCTGCGCAACGCGGGCCGGGCGTGCGGGACGCCGTGGCTGCGGCTGTGGCGGTGGCACCAGGACCTGGGCGACCCGCCCACCGGACGGCTGCCGGCCCGCGCCCCGGCCGACGAGGAGGCCACGGCGCGGCAACGCGTCGAGCAGGCGGTGCGCACGGTGTCCGAGCGCGCCTCGGCGGGGCTGCCCACTCCATGGGCGCAGGCCGTGCGGGAGTCGGCCGTACGCGGCGCCCACGGGCTGCCCGAGGCGCTGGACCAGTTGGCGGCGCGGGCCGGGCTGCCGACGGGGCGGCCGCCGCGGCCGGGCTGGTGGCCGGTGGCCGTGCTGGCGCAGGCGTGCATGACCCTGCTCCAGGTGGTCGGCGGGCTGTGGCTGCTCGGACAGATCGTCGGGGTGCTGGCGCCGAACCTCGGGGTTCCGGTGCTGCTCATGGTGACGGGCATCATCGGCGGCCCGCTCGTCGAGTGGAGCTGCCGGCTGGCGGCACGGGGACCGGCCCGGCGGTACGGGCAGGACGCGGAAAGGCGACTGCGGGAGGCGGCGGCCGGGTGCGGCCGGGCCCGCGTACTGGATCCCGTCGCCGCGGAACTGCTGCGGTACCGGGAGGTCCGGGAGCAGTACGGGCGGGTCACGGGGGTGGGGGCCGCCGCGCGGTGAGGTGCTGTGAGGTCCGTCCCCCGAGGAGTGCTGCTTGGGGAGTGCTGCATGGGGAGTGATCCATGAGGAGTGATCCACAAGGGTGATCCGCAGCGAGTGATCCACAGGGAGTGGGGCGTGGATCACTCGTCCGGGTGGTGGAGTTTTCCACAGGCGGTGGGTGGTCCACAGCGCTCGGCGGGCCCGGTCCGACGGAGGCAGTCTGGCTTCGCGGCGATCGCGACGGATGCGGTCGCCGTGAGGGCGGTGACGGTACGCGGTGAATGGGCCGCGGCCGTCACGGCGGACACAGCCGTGCGGGACGGGCCCGTACGTGTATCCGGGCGGGGGACCGTCCGGCGAGGAGGGGTTCACGATGAACGAGACGATGGTCTGCGCGGTCGGCAACGTGGCGACGCAGCCGGTCTACCGGGACCTGGCGGCGGGCGCGTCGGCGAGGTTCCGGCTGGCGGTGACCTCGCGCTACTGGGACCGTGAGAAGGGCACCTGGACGGACGGGCACACCAACTTCTTCACGGTGTGGGCCAACCGGCAACTGGCCACCAACGCGATGGCCTCGCTGAACGTCGGCGACCCGGTGATGGTGCAGGGCAGGCTGAAGGTGCGCACGGAGTCACGCGAGGGACAGCAGAACTGGACGTCGGCGGACATCGACGCCGTGGCGATCGGCCACGACATCTCGCGGGGCACCTCCGCCTTCCGGCGGTCCGGCCGACCCGAACCGACGGCCGTCGGCTCGCCGGCGCGGCCCGAGCCCGACTGGGAGACACCGGCGGCCGATGCCACCGAGCCGGAGCCCGACACCCCGCGGAGCCGGCGTCGCGAGCCGGTGGCGGTGACGTGAGCTGAGGGGGCAGGACGGGGCGGTGTGGCTCGGTGTGGCTCGATGCGGGCGGCGCTCGGTGCGATGTCATGCGACGAAGTGGTGACGGAGCGTCAGTGTCCGCATCGTGCCGGCGCCGACCGAACCGCGGCTTGTCGGCACACGCGTTTCGAGCGACCAAGTGGACTTGTCGATAGGCCGGACCTCTGGACGATCTTGGGGATAACGATTCCGAGTCGGATCGGCGATCCGATGAGATGACCGGTAAGCGAGGTGCGCGACATCTCTAGGATGCCGGACGTGGCTCACGGGGCTTCTGATTCTGCTGGTGGGACCCGTACCCCCACATCAACGGGTCCTGCTCGAAGGGGAATTGCGTGATTTGTTCGTACTCCGCGTCGTTCGCACGCGGGCGAGGGGCGGTCCGCCTCGCCGCGGCGGCGTTGGTGTCCGGCCTCGTCGCCGTCGGCGCGATCGCCGGTGCGGGCACGGCTGCCGCGGCCGAGGTGACGCAGAGTCAGGGCGGCGCCACCGCGACCATAGGCGGCCTCAAGACCTACGGCGCCGCGGTGATCCACGCCGACGGCGGCGACCAGGAGGTCTCGGCCGGCCTGTTCGAGATGTCCGTCGAGGGCGGCGGCACCCTGCAGACCTACTGCGTCGACCTCTACAACCCCACGCAGAAGGACGCCAAGTACCAGGAGACACCCTGGAGCGGCACCTCGCTGGGCGCCAACAAGGACGCGGGCCGCATCCGTTGGATCCTTCAGCACTCCTACCCCCAGGTGAACGACCTGGCCTCGCTCGCGGACAAGGCCGGCATCGACGGCGGTCTCACCGAACAGGACGCGGCCACCGGCACCCAGGTGGCCATCTGGCGCTACTCGGACGGCGCGGACGTCGACGCCGTCGACCCGCAGGCCGAGCGGCTCGCGGACTACCTCCAGAAGGCAGCCCGCCCCGTGGCGGAGCCCAAGGCGTCGCTCACCCTCGAGGCGCCCGCCGTCTCCGGTCACCCCGGCGAACTGCTCGGCCCGGTGACCGTGCGCACCAACGCGAGCGGCGTGACGGTGACGCCTCCGCTGGACGCCGCCACCAGCGGCGTACGGATCGTCGGCAAGGACGGCACGGTGGTGACGTCCGTGACGGACGGCAGCCAGCTGTTCTTCGACGTGCCCGCCGACTCGGCCGACGGCTCGGCCGAGCTGACCGTCCAGGCCTCGACCACCGTCCCCGTCGGCCGCGCCTTCACCTCCGAGAGCCGCAGCCAGACCCAGATACTGGCCGGCTCCAGCGAGTCGACGGTGTCGGCGACGGCGAGCGCGACCTGGGCGAAGCAGGGCGCCATACCGGCACTGTCCGCGGCGAAGAACTGCGCGAAGACCGGAGTGGACATCACGGCCGTCAACCAGGGCGACCAGGACTTCACCTTCGAGCTGATGGGGACCGAGTACACCATCGCGGCCGGTGCGTCCCAGACGGAGACGATCCCGCTCCAGGAGGACCAGGCCTACGCCTTCACGATCAACGGCCCGCAAGGCGTGGAGAGCCGCTTCACCGGCGTCCTGGACTGTGAGACCCAGGCAGACGAGATCGCCGGCCTGACCACCCAGACCCTCAGCGAACCGAGCCCGGCCACCGTGGGCGGCACCTCCACCACCGACGACACCAACCTCGCCGCGACGGGCGGCACCAGCGCCACCCCCCTCATCGCCGGCACCGCCATCGGCCTGGTGGTCATCGGCGGAGCGGCTCTCGTGCTCGTGGGCCGCAAGGAGAACGAATCCCGCCACTGACCCGGCTGTCCGAGGTCACTCGGCCGGCGACGCACAGTGACGGACAGACCGCCACCGCCGACCGTGAAGCCCCAGCTCACAGGCCCCCGACCAAACGGGTTAACACCCAGGGGTGGACCTCAGGCAAGATGGGGTGTATCTGCCCACTGCCAGATTTCAAGCTGCCGGACGGTTTCTCTTGGCTGAGTACATCTACACCATGCGCAAGACACGCAAGGCACACGGCGACAAGGTCATCCTTGACGACGTGACGCTGAGCTTCCTGCCCGGCGCGAAGATCGGTGTGGTCGGGCCGAACGGTGCCGGTAAGTCCACCGTTCTGAAGATCATGGCGGGGCTCGAGCACCCCTCCAACGGTGACGCGTTCCTGTCGCCCGGGTACAGCGTCGGGATGCTGCTCCAGGAGCCGCCGCTCGACGAGTCCAAGACCGTTCTGGAGAACGTGCAGGACGGCGCGGCCGAGATCATGGGCAAGCTCAAGCGCTTCAACGAGGTCGCCGAGCTGATGGCGACCGACTACTCCGACGCGCTGCTGGACGAGATGGGCAAGCTCCAGGAGGACCTGGACCACGCCAACGCGTGGGACCTGGACACCCAGCTGGAGCAGGCCATGGACGCCCTGGGCTGCCCGCCCGGCGACTGGCCCGTCACCAACCTCTCCGGTGGTGAGCGCCGCCGCGTGGCGCTGTGCAAGCTGCTGCTCGAGGCCCCCGACCTGCTGCTGCTCGACGAGCCCACCAACCACCTGGACGCCGAGTCCGTGCAGTGGCTGGAGCAGCACCTGGCGAAGTACCCCGGCACCGTCGTCGCCGTCACCCACGACCGGTACTTCCTCGACAACGTCGCCCAGTGGATCCTGGAGCTCGACCGCGGCCGCGCCCACCCCTACGAGGGCAACTACTCCACCTACCTCGAGACCAAGGCGAGCCGTCTCAAGGTCGAGGGGCAGAAGGACGCCAAGCGTGCGAAGCGTCTGAAGGAAGAGCTCGAGTGGGTGCGGTCCAACGCCAAGGGGCGTCAGGCCAAGTCCAAGGCGCGTCTCGCCCGGTACGAGGAGATGGCGGCCGAGGCCGACAAGATGCGGAAGCTGGACTTCGAGGAGATCCAGATCCCGCCGGGCCCGCGCCTGGGTTCCATCGTCGTCGAGGTCAACAACCTCTCCAAGGCCTTCGGCGAGAAGGTGCTCATCGACGATCTGAGCTTCACGCTGCCGCGTAACGGGATCGTCGGGATCATCGGCCCGAACGGCGCCGGCAAGACCACCCTCTTCAAGATGATCCAGGGACTCGAGGAGCCCGACTCCGGGTCCATCAAGGTCGGCGACACCGTCAAGATCTCGTACGTCGACCAGAGCCGCGAGAACATCGACCCGAAGAAGTCGCTGTGGGCCGTGGTCTCCGACGAGCTCGACTACATCAACGTCGGGCAGGTGGAGATGCCGTCCCGCGCGTACGTCTCCGCGTTCGGCTTCAAGGGCCCCGACCAGCAGAAGCCGGCCGGTGTGCTCTCCGGTGGTGAGCGCAACCGGCTGAACCTCGCGCTCACCCTCAAGCAGGGCGGCAACCTGCTCCTCCTCGACGAGCCGACGAACGACCTCGACGTCGAGACGCTGTCCTCCCTGGAGAACGCGCTGCTGGAGTTCCCGGGTGCGGCCGTGGTCGTCTCCCACGACCGGTGGTTCCTCGACCGGGTCGCCACGCACATCCTCGCCTACGAGGGTGAATCCAAGTGGTTCTGGTTCGAGGGCAACTTCGAGTCGTACGAGAAGAACAAGATCGAGCGGCTGGGCGCGGACGCCGCGCGTCCGCACCGCGCCACCTACAAGAAGCTGACCCGGGGCTGATCGATCTTGCGGCACATCTACCGCTGCCCGCTGCGCTGGGCGGACATGGACGCGTACGGCCACGTCAACAACGTGGTCTTCCTCCGCTATCTGGAGGAAGCCCGTATCGACTTCCTGTTCCGCCCGGAGAAGGACTTCAAGCAGGGGTCCGTGGTGGCGCGCCACGAGATCGACTACAAGCGGCAGCTCGTCCACCGGCACTCCCCGGTCGACATCGAGCTGTGGATCACGCAGATCAGGGCGGCGTCCTTCACCATCACCTACGAGGTGAAGGACGGCGACCAGGTCTATGTCACCGCCTCCACGGTGATCGTGCCGTTCGACTTCGAGGCGCAGCGGCCGCGCCGGCTCACCGCCGAGGAGCGTGAGTTCCTCGCCGAGTACCGGGACGACGACGAGGAGGCCGTCGCCGCATGACGGCGCTCCACCTCGCCGACGAGGGGGAGGCGGCGGACGTCGCGGCCTTCCTCTCCCGGCTGCTCCGCTACGACCGCGGAGCGGCGGTACGGCTCCAGGCGGCCGGCACCGCGCTCGCCGTCTTCGGCCGGCCGCCCTCCTTCGAGGTGCTCGCGATCCGCGCGGTCCGGCTGGCCAAGCCGTACGAGAACGGCCTCGACGTCACGCTCGATGTGACCGTGTCGGCGGGGGAGTTGCTGGAGTCCGTCGACGAGAGTGCCGCGACGGCCGCCGTTCCCGCGGCCGTCACCGGGCCGCCGTGGGCCGGTGTGCTGCCGCCGCGCGGTGGATGGCGGCCCGAGGCGGGGCTGCCCGCCGTGGACGCGCTGCGCGCGATGGTCGGCGCGGTCGTCGCCGAATTCCGTTCCCGTACCGAGGAGTTGCCGGCCGAACTGCGGACCCGGGCCGAACTCGACCGGATCGGGCGGGAGATCTGGTCCCGGACGGTCGGGGACACCGGACTTCCCGTGCGCGCCGTGCACGCGGCCCAGTCGCTCGGATTCCTTCGGCCCTCGACGGGTTCGGACGAGCTGAAACTGCTCTCCTTCGGCGCGTGGCTGCGGCTGCGCACACCGTACGGGTCGATCGCCGTCCGGCGGGCGGGACGGCTGGGGATGCTCGACGTCAGCGTGCGCTGACGTCCGTCGTCCGCGGCGCCAGGTCCCCTGTCCCGTCCCCCGATATGCCCCCGGCTCGTCCCGCGACATGCCCCCGTCACACCCCGGCTCGTCCCCCGACATGTGCCCGGACATGTGCCCCCGTCATGCCGCCGGCTTGTCCCCGGTCGGGGCCTACTCCGGGGTGTTCACCATCGATGCCGCCGCGTACGTCAGGTAGTTCCACAGGGTGTGCTCGTGTTCCTCGGACAGACCGAGCTCGTCGACCGCGACCCGCATGTGCTTCAGCCAGGCGTCGTGCGCGGCCCGGTCCACGACGAACGGGGCGTGCCGCATGCGCAGACGCGGGTGGCCGCGGTGCTCGCTGTAGGTCGTCGGACCGCCCCAGTACTGCATGAGGAACAGCGCGAAACGCTCCTCGGCCGGACCCAGGTCCTCCTCCGGGTACATGGGCCGCAGGATCGGGTCCTCGGCGACTCCCGCGTAGAAACGGTGGACCAGCCGGCGGAAGGTCTCCTCCCCACCGACCTGCTCGTAGAAGGTCTGCTCCTGAAGCGTGCCGCGCCGAATCTCTTTCACGCCTCCCATGGTCTCAGACCGGAAGACGGAGGACTTGAGGCTTAGGACCGCTCCCGCGGCCGCTCCCAGCAGCTCGCTTCCCGGGGCCGCGCGCCGCACAGTGGAGTCATGAGCGCGGACGCACTCGGCAAGGAGCTGGCAGGCCTCGCGGCATCGGCGCGGGCCGTGCTGCTGCGCGAGATCGAGGCGAGCGGGGCCTTCGACGCCGATCCGCGCTGGGCGGAGGCCTTCGCGGCGGTCCCGCGCCACCTCTTCGTGCCGTACTACTACGTCGGCGGTGTCGGCGGCTATGAGCGGCGCTGGGGTGGGAGCCCCGACCCGCGTACCCGGGAGCGCTGGGTGCGGGGCGCGTACGAGGATGTCCCACTGGCCACCAGGCTGCGCGACGGCGTGCTGCTCTCCTCCAGCAGCCAGCCCTCGCTGATGGCGCTGATGCTGGCCGAGCTGCGGGTCGAGGACGGCGACCGCGTCCTGGAGATCGGCGCGGGCACCGGCTACAACGCGGCGCTGCTGTCGTACCGGCTGGGCGACGGGAACGTCACCACCGTCGACCTGGATCCGGAGATCACCGAGTCCGCCCGCCGGCACCTCGAGGACGCCGGGTACCGGCCGACCGTCGTCACCGGGGACGGGGCACGCGGGGTGCCCGAACGCGCCCCCTTCGACCGGATCATCGCGACCTGCACGCTGGCGTCGGTCCCGCGCGTCTGGCTCGCCCAGTGCGCCCCCGGAGCCCTGATCCTGGCGCCGCTGGCCACCGGGCTGATCGCGCTGACCGTCCGGGACGCCGGACATGCCGAGGGCCGCTTCCTGGAGACCCCGGCCTACTTCGTGCCGTTGCGCGGGTCGGACCGGCCCGAGCCGGAGCCGGCGGCACCGACCGGGGTGCCGCACCGGGCCAGGGAGAGCGACCGGTTCCGCTTCCTGCTGGCACTGACCCGGGGCACGCTCGACCCCCAGGAGGCGTCCGCCCTGTGGGAGCGGGAGGGGATGCCGGGACGGGAGCGGTACGGCATCACGGTCGGCGCCGAGCACGCGTGGGCGTGGCTCGACGAACCGGAGGGGCCGTACGCGTGGCCCCTGCCGGGTTCGTCGGGCTCAGCGGGTGCGTCGGGTCCGGGCCTCGTCGAGGCCTAACCGCGGCGGATCGTGAGCGTCGTCCAGGCGCCGACGTGCACCTGGTCGCCGTCCTGGAGCGGTACCGGGACGAACGGCTGGATCGGTTCTTCCGAGCCGTTGACCGTGGTGCCGTTCGTCGAGTTCTGGTCGACGACCGCCCAGCCGCCGTCCGGCTGCTGGACCAGCACCGCGTGCTGGTGCGAGACGCCTGGGTCCTCCGGCGGCACCGACAGGTCCAGGTCGGGGGTCTCCCCGGTGGAGTGGCGACGGCGGCCGATGGTGAACTGGTTGCCGGTGAGCGGGCGTTGCTGCTCGGGCGAGTACGCGGGCAGGTTGAGCCCGGCGGCCTCGGGGCCCGAGCGGTGCATCATCGCCATGAAGTAGGCGCGGTCCGGGCCTATGGTCACCGACCACGTGACCGGCTGCTGCTGGTAGGCGGGGCCGGGCGGGGGCGGTGCCTGGGTGGCGCCGGGCTGCGGGTAGCCGTAGCCACCGCCGCCCTGAGCCGGGCCTGGGCCGCCGGACGCGCCTTGGCCGGGGCCGGTGTGCGACGGCGGGGAGATCACCCAGTCGTCGTCGGCGCCGCCGAAGGGCTGCGGACGGCCCGTCTCCTGCGGGAAGCCGGACGGGGCCGTCGGGCCGGACGGCTGGAAGGCCTGCGGAGCCCCGGGGCCGCCCTGGTTCCTGGGGTCGTTCTGGCCGCCGCCGAAGCCGCCCAGGCCCGGTATGCCGGGACCGGCCGTGGGCGTGGGCCCGGGCGGCGGCGGAACCGGTCGTGAGGGGTCGGCGCCGAAGGCGGACGGGCCGCCGGGGCCGGGCTGACCCGGGGGACGGCCGCCGGGGTTGAAGGGGTCGCCGCCGGGGCCGCCGGGGTTGTAGGGGTCGCCGCCGGGGCGGCCGGGCTCGCGCCCGAAGGGGTCGGAGGCCTGTCCGGTCTGCTCGCGTCGGTAGGGGTCGGAGGGCGGACCCGACGGCTCACGCCCGAAGGGGTCGCCGGGCGGGCCGGGGGGACGGCCGCCGGGGTCGCCCGGCCCGCGCCCGAAGGGGTCGCCGGCCTGGCCGGAGGGGTCCCGTCCGTAGGCGCCCGGAGGCGGACCGCCGGCAGGACCGCCCGGACCACCCTGACCGCCGGGCCTGCCCTGACCGCCGGGGCCCGACGGCTCGCCGCCGAACGGCGGGATCGGTTCGGCGGGACGGTTCATCTGGGACGGGCGGGAGCTCTGGTACTCGAACGAGTCACTGCCCCCGTAGGAGGGGGGCGGCGGCTGGAAACGCCCACCGGCGCCGGGACCGCCCGGACCCTGACCACCTTGCCCCGGACCGCCCGGACCGCCCGGACCTTGCCCCGGACCGCCCGGACCCTGCCCCGGACCGCCCGGACCCGGCGCCGGTGGGCGCGGGGCGGCCGGGGTGTACGAGGTGGCCGTGTTGGTCAGGAAGTTCCACCGGCACTCCTCGCAGAACGGCGCACCGCCCTCCCGGGGCGTGCGGCACTGCGGGCAGAGCTCGGGCTCGTGGTCCGGTACGGAGGACAGGTGCCGTCCGCCGGGCTGGCCGCCCTGGCCGGGCGGGGCCGGCGGGAAGCCGTAGCCGCCGGCGGTCGGGGGCGGCGGGGGAGGGGGCGGAGGTACGGCACCGGCCATGCGGTGACCGCAGACCTCGCACCAGTCGTCGGAACCCGACTGGTGTCCGTTCGGGCAGGTCGGCATGTCGGCGCGTCCCCCTCTCTCGTTCGGTGTCCCTCAAGCGCGTTCAGGTCACTTCTTTACACGAACAGTCTTTGTGGACCGGGTCTCGAGCGTCATCTCGTCGGCGTCCGTGACCTTCGCCTTCAGTCGCACAGTACCTGTCGTGGCGTCGACGACGTCCACCACCTTCGCAAGCAGTTTCGCAGTATCACCGTTCCCCGAGGCGCTCGCGAGCTGAACGGCCCGGCCCAGTTTGGCCGTTGCTCCATCCATATCGCCCGCTTTGCGAAGATCCAGCCCTTGTTGGATGACCTGTGCCAGTTCGGCCTGGCCGGTGTAGTGCGCGACCTGAGGGTTGATCGACGTGGACGCGGACATGTCGTCGGTCCACACGGCCCGTACGAGACCCTGCGCGCCCAGGTTCTGGACCGTGCCCTCCGGTCGCGGAATGACCAGCGAGACCCGGGCGGCGAGCATCTCCTGACCGACGTTCGCGGCCGGGACCTCGACGCACACGTGGTAGTCGCGGGACTCGTCGCCCCAGGAACCGGTGGGGTAGTCGCCCGCACGCGGGCCCGCCTCCGTACGGCGTTCGGTCAGTTCCTCGACCGTCGGCGCGACCTGCTTGACGAACATGATGGCGGTGCCGACCGGGGTCCACAGCCGCAGCGCGACGTCCGCGACCTCCTTGCCCATCGCCGTCTCCATCATCTGCGTGAAGTCGGCGGCGAGGCCGGCCGGGTCGGCGACGATGTCGGCGGTGCCGAGCAGGGCGGAGGCTATCCCTGTGACTTCTTTCACTTCCCAGTCGGTGCCCACACCGCGGGCGTCACAGGTGAAACGTCCGGCGCAGTCGTCGAGGGCGGTCCTGAGGTCCTGCGGCGACTCGTGCTCGTTGCGGCCGTCGGTGAGCAGGATGCCGTGCCGGATGGCGACGTCCGCCGTCGACAGCAGCCGGTCGGCCAGCCGCAGCCAGGTGCCGATCGCCGTGCCGCCGCCCGCGCTCAGCCGGCGCAGCGCCTGCTTGGCCTGCTCGCGGGTGGTCGCGTCGGCGACCGCGAGCCGGCCCCCGCCCGGGTAGACCTCCTTGGCGACGTGCGTGCCGCCGATCACCGAGAAGTGCACGCCGTCGCGCAGGGTGTCGATGGCGGCGGCGGTGGCGTCGCGGGCGTTGCGCATCTTGGTCGGCGGATAGTCCATCGAGCCGGAACAGTCCACCATGATCGCCACGGCGGCGGACGGGCCCTGGCTCGGCGAGTACAGGTGCGGCGCGGCCGCGGCGCTGCCCACCGTGCCGCCGCCGGTGGCGGTGACCGTGACGATCGCGTTGACCTCGCGGCCGCCCTCCGGCAGGTACTCGTTCTGATAGACGTCCACCGAGAACTGCGGCACGTTCGACTTCGAGAAAATGGCCATGCCTACTCAAATCCCCCTCGGAAACCCCACGTTCGCGGGGCGATGTCTGAATACGGACCGGTCCCCACCGGTCCGTACGCGTGCTTCCCCGTGCTACCCGTGTTTCCCCGTGTTCTCCGGTGTTCTCCGGTGTTTCCCTGTTTGCGGCCTCAGGCCGATCCTGCCCCCTGTGCGGGGGCGGGGAACGGCACGACGGCCACTGTTACGTTGTCGTGGCCCCCGCCGTCCAAGGCGTGGCCGACCAGGACGCGTGCGCTGTGCAGAGGGCGTGCGGAGGCGTCCGGCGGGACGACCTCGGCCATGTCCTCGGCCGCCTCCGCGTAGTTCCACAGGCCGTCCGTGCACACCACCACCACACCGGGCCGGTCCGGCTTGAAGGAAGCGGTGTGCGGCTCCAGCTCGTAGGCGTCGGCGCCGAGCCAGCCGGTGATCGCGTGGGCGCGCTCGTCGGCGTACGCCTCCGCCTCGCTCATCAGGCCCGCGGCGACCATCTGCGCGGCCCACGAGTCGTCCTCGGTGAGCCGGGCCGGGGGTGAAGTGCGGTCCGAAGGGACCCAGTAGGCGCGGCTGTCGCCGACCCAGCCGACGACGAGCAGCCCGGGCGTGACGATCGATCCGACGAGGGTGCAGGCCGGGGCGTTCTGGTGCGAGGCGTGCTCACGGGCCGTGGCCGGCTCGTCGGCCAGCGCGTTGACCGCGTACGAGGCGGCGACGATGGCCTCGTGCATGGCCTGCTGCGGGTGGGTGCCCTGCGGCAGGGCCGCCAGCAGCGCCTCCCTCGCCGCCTTCGACGCGGCGAGGGAGGCGTCGTCGGGGCGGGTCGCGGAGGACACGCCGTCGCAGACGATCGCCACGAGCGCGGGCGAGCCGTCGGGCAGCGCGGTGCGGGCGAGGCCGAAGGCGTCCTCGTTGCGGTGGTGGCGCAGACCGCGGTCGCTGACGGCGGCCAGGGGGCCCGACTCCAGCTCCATGTGATCGCGTTCGCGCGGCTGGGCGTGTCCGCAGTTCTCGCAGTACCCGTCGTCGTCGACCCGGCCCGCCCGGCAGGCCACGCACACCTGGGCGGTCTCGGCCACCGCGGCGGCCTCGGCGGCCACCCGGGGGTCCGGCGCCTGAAGGGCGTACTCGTCGGGCTCCGAGGGCCGGTCGAACCGGACGCCGGCGACACCGGTGACGCCCGATGCGCCGGGAGCGGGGGACGCGGCCGGACGTGGCGGGAGCGGGGAGCCGGGAGCCGGTACGCCGGAACCCGCCGGCGGCACCGGTACGCCGGAACCCGCCGGCGGCACCGGTGCTCCGGAACCCGACGGCGGCGGCACACCGGGACCCGGCGGCGGCAGCGCGCCGTCCGGAGGCAGCGCCGCAGTGGCGGCACCGCTCGCACCGGCACCGCTCGCACCGGCACCGCTCGCACCGGGCCCGCCCGCGGCGACACCGCTCAGGCCGGCGCCCGGCACGGCCGTACCGCTCACCGTCGGCCCCGCCGCCGCTTCCGCGGGAGCCGGCAGGGCCGAGCCGTTCATCGTGAGGGTCGGATGGTCGTCCGGGCGTGGCGGTACGGCGGACAGGTCGTATCCGCACGCACCGCAGAAACGGTCACCCGCGTCGAGCGGCTCCGCGCAGCTCGGACACGTCGGCAGAGCGGCCTGCCGGGGCATCTGGGACATCAACTACACCCACGTCCGGGGGCGGTAACGATTGGCACGTTCCACCAGGTCGATCCTTTCCTCGCCGCCGGTCGCCAGCCGGGCCAGCGTGCGGTACGAGCGCTCCAGGCCGAAGCGCAGCCCCCGCTCGTCCAGTTCGCTGCCGAGCAGCACCCGGGCGGCCGAGCCCGCGCCCTGGCCACCGGAGAGTATCCAGTCGAGGGCACAGCCGAGGACCTCCGCGGACAACTGCTCGCGCCGCGTCGAATCCAGACCGTACGCGTCCAGCGCCTCGACCTGGGCCGCGGCGGCGGTGAGATCCTCCAGGAAGGGTACGTCGCAGGCGAGGGCGGTCCGCTCCCGGAGCCGGGCCCGCACGGCAGCCACCCGGGCCGCCGTGTAGTGGATGGAGGACTCCGGCACCGACTCCAGCGTCCGTACGGCACCGCGGCGGTCCCCGGCCGCGAGCTGCACGCGGGCCAGGCCGAACGCGGAGCTCACGAAGCTCGGGTCGGTCGACCACACCAGGCGGTAGTACTCGGCGGCGTTGTCCAGCTGCCCCAGCACCTCCGCGCACAGGCCGAGCGCCAGCTTGGGCGAGGGTTCGCCCGGGAAGGCGTCGTAGATCGCGTCGAAGGCGAGCGCCGCGCCCTCGTGGTCGCCGGTGACCAGCGAGGTCACGCCCCGGTACCAGACCACCCGCCAGTCGTCGGGCCGTTCGCCCTCCAGGATCTGGAGGGACATGAGGGCGGCCTGGTGGTCGCCGTTCTCCAGCCAGGCGCGGATCTGCCGCAGCCGGGTCTCCACCGACGGCGCCGGCGCGGCCGCGAGAGCCGTGATCAGCTCGGCCGGCGCGGACGTCAGCAGGCCGGCGAGGAAACCCGCGTTGGGGTCGGTGGCGTCGACGTGCGGAGCGGGCAGCGCGAGCGCGGCGGGGGGAGCGGGGACGGTCTTCACGAGGGCGGGGGCGACAGCGCTCCCGGCGACGGTGCTCCCGGCGCCGGACGACGCGACACCGCCGGCGCCCGGCAGCGCGGAGCCACCGGCGAAGGCGGCAGCGGCGCCGGAGGCGAGGGCGGGAGCCGCGCCGGCGAACGCGGGAGCGACGGCGGGCAGGGCGGGAGCGGCGGCGGGCGGGGCGGGAACCTTGCCCGAACCGCCGGACCGACGCGACGACTTGACGGCGACCCGCGCCCCCAGCCGTGACACGTCGCCGGCCTGTTTCGGGAACAGCTCCGTGTCCGTGACCTTGACCTCCGGTCCGAACAGGGTCGACAGCGCGGGCCTGGCCCGGCCGCTCTGGAGCGAGACGACCTCACGCAGCACGCCCGTCAGCTGCTCCGCCATCTCCTGCGCGGAGGCGAACCTGCGGGCCGGGTCGGGGTCGGTCGCGCGGACCAGCAGCCGGTAGAACGACTCGTACTGGCGGAAGACCTCGATGTGGTCGGGGTCGGGCAGCGAGTCGACGAAGACGGTCGTGTAGCCCTGGAAGTCGAAGGTCAGGACGGCGAGCGTACGGCCCACCGTGTACAGGTCGGACGCGACCGACGGGCCGACCTCCGCGACCTCCGGGCCCTGGTAGCCGACCGTGCCGTAGATGGCCGACTCCTCGTCGTCCATCCTTCGGACCGCGCCCATGTCGATCAGCTTGAGCTGGTCCTCGGTCTGGATCGCGTTGTCGACCTTGAAGTCGCAGTACAGCAGGTTGCGGCTGTGCAGATGGCCGAGCGCCTCGAGCGCCTCGATGCCGTACGCGCACGCCTGCTCCACGGGCAGCGGATCCCGCTTGCCCTGCGCGGTGCGCCGGTCGTTGGCGATCTCCTTGAGGGACTTGCCGCCGACGTACTCCATGACGATGTAGCCGTCGAGCGAGCCGGTGCGCTGGTCGAGGTGTTCGACGAAGTTGTAGATCCGCACGATGTTGGCGTGCTCGATCTCCGCGAGGAAGCGCCGCTCGGAGATGGCCGCGGCCATCGCGTCCTGGTCACCGGTGTCCAGGAGGCCCTTGAGCACCACCCACCGGTCGGAGACCGCGCGGTCGACCGCCAGGTAGACCCAGCCGAGCCCGCCGTGCGCCAGAGCGCCCACGACCTCGTACTGGCCGTGCACGACGTCGCCGGCCTTCAGCTTCGGCACGAAGGAGTACGGGTGGCCGCACTTGGTGCAGAAGCCCTCCGTGCGCCCTTCCCGCTCGCCTCGCGAACGGCCCACCGGGGCACCGCAGTCGGAGCGCGAGCAGAACCGCTTGCGCTCCGGTACCTCGGGGTTCTCCTGAACCATCACGCGCGGGTCGGGCCTCGGCACCTGCGGCACCGTGACCAGGCCGGCGCCGAGCCGGGCCCGCCCGGAGGACCCGGCGGTCGAGCCGGAGCTGCGCACCGACACCGAACGGCCCGTCGACTTGCCCGAGACCGACCGCGACAGCCGCCCGGACACCGAGCGGCGCGACTTCGACGACTGCGACGACGTACGCGTGCTGCTGGCGCTGCGCCCGCTGGCGCGTGAACTGGCGCTGCCCGCCGAACTCTTGCCGCCCCTGGTCACCCCGGTCGGCGGTGAGCCGACCAGGCCTCCCCCAGAGGCGGGACCCCCGGACGAGACGACCGGGGCCAGACCGCAGGTGTCGCAGTACAGCTCGCCGCCGCCCACATCCTCGTACGCCCCCTCGCAGCCCGGCCGCTGACACGCCTGCCCTGCCTGACTCATGGCTACTGCTCCCCCCTACGGTCCTGAGGTCCGCCCTGCTCCGGCACGCGCGGTGCCGTGAGCAGTTCGGCGGCCGCCCGCTGATAGCGCAGGACGGCCTGTTCGGCGACGCGCAGATCACAGGGCGCGCTCCACAGCATGCGGCGCGCCGCGTCGTAGCGCTCGATGAGGAACGGGTCCTCGGCGAGCCCGTGCCGGGCGACCTTCGCCTTGTACGCGTCGAGACGGCCGCGCAGCTCCGCGCGGACCGCCAGCGGCTGGGTGACCGCGGACAACGACTCGCGGGCACGCAGCAGTTCGTCCTCCGCCTTCTGCTCCAGGGACTCCAGGAGCGGGGACAGCCGGTGCCACTGGGCGTGCCGGCGGTAGTCGGCGGCCGTCGCGAGCTGCTCCTGGAGCACGGTCGGCGGCCCGCTGACCACCGGTACCTCCGTCGCGGCGATCTTCGCGAGCACCTCGCCGCGCGCGGTGCGCGCCTCGGCGAGCGTCCGGTCGGCCCGGCTGAGGACGTCCCGCAGCTTCACCAGCCGCTGCTCGGCGTCCTGGCGGACCGTCAGCACGGCGTCGATCTCCCGGCGCACGTCCTCCAGGGCGCGCGCCTCACGGTCGTACACCGTGGTGTCCGGACGGCCGCCGCCCGGCGCCGAACTGCCCTGCGCGCGTACCCAGAAGGCGAGCGGGTCCGACACCACCTGCTCACGCAGGGAGGTCAGGGTGTGGGTGATGTGCTCCAGGTCGTCGCCGGCCGGGTGCTCGCCCGGGCGGACGCCGACGGAGTGCGCGAGCCGGCGGGTGCGCTGGAGCTCCGCGGCCAGTAGATCTATCCGGGCGGGCAGCGCCGACCACACCGCGTCCGCGGTCACCACCATGTCGAGCGAGGACGCGTAGAGCTCGTTCATCCGGTCGACGAGGGTGGTGAGGGAGAAGCTGTGGCTGAGCCTGCCGGTGCCGTGCAGCGCGGGCGCGTTGGCGGTGGCGGCCGTACCGGTGGCCGAGCCCGCCACCGTGACCGACTCGCCGCGCAGCAGTTCCGTCAGCTCCGCCAGGTCCTCGCGGCTGGACCAGCGGCGCCGCGAGCGGATGTCGCGGGCGCCGCGCAGCGCGTCCGTGTACGCGTCGAAGTACGTCCACAGCAGCGTGATCGACGCGTCCGCGGTCGCCCAGCGCTCCTTGGTGACACCGGTGAGTTCGGCGCCTTCGAGGAGCCTGCGGCCCGCGTGGTCCTGGAGGGCGAGGAGCGAGGTCTCGATCGCCTCGTGCTCCGCGCCGAGCCGCGCCAGCGCACGGTCGACCTCGTCCCGGTCCATCACCGGCCCGGGGGGTCCCGTGACGCCCATCGATCACCTCTCGCTGCTGTGTCGGTCTGTCGGCTCTGTCCGCCGCCTGCCCTGCCGCCTGGCCCGCCGGTTTGTCAGCTCGTGCCCAGATACTGCGGCGCGGGCGGCTTCGACTTCGCCGCGTCGGTGCCCAGTGTCGCCGACAGCCACTTGTCGTACGACGCCTGCCAGCCGTTCGTGCGGTACTCCACCAGGATCTGGTTGACCCGGCGTACCAGATCCGTGGCCTTCTTATCCATGGCCACGCCGTAGTACTCGGTCGTGAAGGGGGCGCCCTTCAGTTCGACCGTGGGGTCCTGGGCGGCCTGGCTGGCCGCGAGCGCGCCGTCGGTGACCACCGCGTCGACCTCGCCGAGCTGCAACCGCACCAGGCAGTCGAGCTGGTTGGGCACGGGGGTGGCGATCACGACGCTGGAGGCGATCCTGCCGGCCTTCTTGTCGTCGACCAGCTTGGTGTTGGCCGTCGAACCGGTAGCCGTGCAGACCTTCTTCTTCGCCAGCGTGTCGTTGTAGCCCTTGATCGTCGAGGACTTGGGCGCGAGGACCTGCTGTCCCGTCTTGAAGTAGGGCACGGAGAACGCGACGTCGTCGAGGCGGGTGCAGGAGATCGTCATGGTGCGTACGACCATGTCGACCCGGCCCTCCTGGATGGCCGGGACGCGCTGGTTGGTCGGGATGGCCTTGAACTGGACCGCGTTCGGGTCGCCGAGGATGTCCTGGGCGATCCGGTGGACCAGGTCGATGTCGAAGCCCTCCAGCTCCGCGCCCGTGTTGTTGGGGTCTCGGTAGCCCCAGCGGTAGCTGTTCTGGTCGACGCCGACGATCAGTTTGCGCTTCTCGCCCGTCCGGGCCTTGATGGCGGCGATCGTCGGACCGTCCGCGCTCGACGGCGCCGGCGTCTTCTTCTCCGGGTCCGTGCAGTCGGCGTCGGCCGCCTGGGTGCCCGCGGCGACGCCCTGGCCGGCCTGGGCGGTGCTTCCGTCGCCGGGCGACCGGGTCGTCCACGGCAGCAGCAGGACGAAGGCCAGCGCGAGGGCGCACAGGGCCGCCATCGCGCCCACTCCGCCCCAGCCCTTCAGGCCGGCCCGCATCCGTCGCACACGCATCGTCACGCCCCCTTCCACCGGTACGCCCCCTTCCGCCGGTCCGCCGCCGCCCACCGACACGCTCCTGCCCACCGGCAGCCGCCTGTTCACGGATCCGCGCCCGTTCACCGGCCCACGCCTGTTCACCGGTACTCCGACAGCCTGCGGCCGATGCCGACGACGGCGCCCGCGGCGCCCAGCACGGCGAGCACGGCGGCGCCGATCGGCAGGCCGGTCATCGCGTCCAGACCGTCCCCGGCCGCCTGCCGGAACTCGGTCTGCTCGTGCGCCAGCGCGTTCGCGAGGTTCTCGTCGACGCCGTCGAAGCAGGCGCCCGTCGCGTCCTTGCCGCCGATCACCAGGGCCAGCGCCTGCTCGTAGTTGCCGTTGTCGTCCTGCTCGCGGGCCGCCGTGTGGCGCTTCTTCCACTCGGCCATGTTGCTCTCGGCCGAGGCGACCGGCTTCTCGCCCGCCTGGTCGTCGGCGAGCTTCGCCGCGAGGGTGAGGCCCTTGCCGAGGGTGGTGATCTCGGTGCTGAAGTCGTGGTCGTACTTGTCGAGCGTCACCTCGTCGCCGTCGGCCGTCACCTTCACCGTCTCGGCGCCGCGCGCCACCAGCGTCAGGTTCTCGTTGCCGCGCGCCTTGAGCGAGGCGATCCGGGCGTCGTGCAGGACGTTCAGCGAGCGGACGCCGTGGTCGTAGGAGTCGTTGAGACCCGCGCGGGCCACGCTGTGGCCGACGACCAGCCAGAGCAGGACGACCGTGGTGGTCGCCGTCGCCGCGACCAGACCGTGGTTGAGGACGCGGTTCGTACGGCGGTAGTTGCGGTGCTGTGCCCAGGAGAGACCGGCCAGCGCGAGGACGCCCAGCGCGATCGCCGCCCACGGGTAGGGGGTGGCGTCGCCGTAGTCGTCCTCGAGGCGCTGGTTCTCCTTCGTGTAGAGATCCTGGGCCGCCGGGAGCATCTCCCCCTGCATCTTCTGGTTCGCGTACCGCAGATAGGCGCCGCCGACCGGGAAACCCTGCCGGTTGTACGTCCGCGCGCGCTCCACCAGGCCCTTGTACTCGGGCAGCAGTGTGTTCAGCTTGGTGATGAACGCCGTGGAGGGCGAATCGGGGTCGGCGTTGTTGGCCGCCGTGACGAGCTTGGAGGCGGCCTCGTCGATGTCCTCCTCGTAGCGCTGCCGGGACTCCGCCGTCTCCTGGCCCCCCGCCAGGAACCCGCTGGAGGCCGCCGTGTTGGCGTCGGCCAGCGCACGGTAGATGTCGGCCGCGGCCGTGCTGAGCGGCTGGCTCTTGTGCAGCACGTCGTCGGCGGCGGCCGCGCGGTCGGTCGTCTGCCAGGCCGTCACGGCGCCGAAGGCGAGGACGAGCAGGGCGAGGAAGGCGCCGATGACGCGGAGCCGGCCCGGCTCCGTGGTCGCCGCCGCGCGTGCCTTGTCGACGCCCTCGGCGAACGCCGTACGGCGCGCCGGCGGTGGCGCCGAGGCCGGCGCGAGTGGCGCTACGGTGCTGCTTGGTGCCGGGTTTGCCACGTCTTTGACCTCCCCCATGGTCATCTACCGCCGCCAGTATCGCGGGCGGGACCGGTCATGCGCACCGGCCTTCACTGGATCTTGATCAGATCGCAGTCACCCCTGTCCATGAAAACGCGTCGGGTGGGTGTTCGGTTCCGTCGTGGGGGCCCGTGTTGTGGCCGGGGACACCTGCGGTCACTCACCCCGCGTCGAAGTGCCTGCGCACCCTTCGCTGCACGTCGGCGTCCGCCCCCAGCCGGTCCAGGCCCAGCAGCGCGGCGCCCAGCACCGGGCGCTCCCGTACGACGCCCGCCACCGCCTTCGGGGCCCGTGCGGCCAGGAGTTCCCGTACTCCGTCGTCCAGCTGCTCGTGGCCCGCCGTGAGAACGCCTCCCCCCAGAAGTACCGGTGTCTCCTCCTCCAGAAGGTCCAGACGGGTCAGGGCCACCGTCGCCATCGACACCACCTCCTGTGCCAGCCGGTCGACGATCGTGCGCGCCACCGCGTCCCCGTCCCGTGCCGTCCCGAAGAGGACCGGGGTCAGTTCGTGGCGGCGGGACGGGGAGATGTGCTCCAGGTGGAGGGCCTCGATCAGGGCGTACATGGACGGCAGACCGAAGTGGGACGGGAGCGCGTCGGTGAGGACCGTCGGTCCGCCCCTGCCGTCCTCCGCCCTCGCCGCGTGCCATATCGCCTCCTCGGCCAGGCCCCAGCCGCCGCCCCAGTCGCCGGAGAGGCGGCCGAGGGCCGGGAAGCGGGCGGTGCGGCCGTCGGGACGCATGCCGACGCAGTTGATGCCGGCGCCGCAGACGACGGCCACCCCCCGGGGGCCGGCGACGCCCGCCCGCAGGATGGCGAACGTGTCGTTGCGGACGTCCACGGAGGCGCCCCACGCGCGTGCGTGCAGGGCCGCCGCCAGCTGCTCCTCCTCCACCGGCAGGTCCGCGTTGGCCAGACAGGCCGAGACATGGACCGCCGAGTCGACGCCGGCTGCCGCGTACGCGCGCGTGACGGTGTCGGCCAGGGTGTCCACCGCCGCCGTCACGCCCACCGCGGGCGGCCGGAAGCCGTCGCCGCGAGCCGTGGCGAGGACCTTCCCGTCGGCCGCCACGACCGCGACGTCCGTCTTGCTGTTGCCCGCGTCGATGGCGAGCACGCTTGCCGTCAGGCCCACGCGAGATGCTCCCGGTTGTGTGCGACGAGTCGGTCGGTCAGCTGCTCGGCGTACTCGTACTGGGCGATCAGGGGGTGGGACAGCAGGGCCTTGAAGACCCGGTCGCGGCCGCCGTGCAGGGCCGCTTGCAGGGCCAGGTCCTCGTACGCCGTCACGTTCGCCGTCAGGCCCGCGTAGAGCGGGTCGACGGGCGGCACCGGGAGCGGGGACGGGCCCTTGGGGCCCACCGCCGCCTGCACCTCGATCACCGCGTCGTCCGGGAGGAAGGGCAGCGTGCCGTTGTTGAGGGTGTTCACCACCTGGTACGGGCTGCCGGAGCCGGTCAGCAGTGCCGCCGCCAGGTCCACCGCGGCCTCCGAGTAGTAGGCGCCGCCGCGCTTCGCCAGCAGCTCCGGCTTCTCGTCCAGGGCCGGGTCGGCGTACAGCGACAGCAACCGGCGTTCCATCGCGGCCACCTCCGCCGCCCTCGACGGCTTCGTGCCCAGCTCCCGTACGACCTCGTCGTGCGCGTAGTAGTAGCGCAGGTAGTACGAGGGGACGGTGCCCAGCCGGTCCAGGAGTACGCGGGGCAGGCGCAGGTCGGCGGCGATCGTGTCGGCGTGGGCGGCCAGGAGGCCCGGCAGGACGTCCTCGCCCTCGGGCCCGCCGAGGCGCACCCCGGTCTCCCAGGTGAGGTGGTTGAGGCCCACGTGGTCCAGGTGGACATCGGCCGGGGTGACGTCGAGCAGGGCGGCGAACTTCCGCTGGAGGCCGATCGCCACGTTGCACAGGCCGACCGCCTTGTGGCCGGCCTGGAGGAGGGCGCGGGTGACGATGCCGACCGGGTTGGTGAAGTCGATGATCCAGGCGTGCGGGTTGGTCCGGCGGACCCGTTCGGCGATGTCCAGGACCACGGGGACGGTCCGCAGCGCCTTCGCGAGGCCGCCCGCGCCCGTCGTCTCCTGCCCGACGCAGCCGCACTCCAGCGGCCACGTCTCGTCCTGCTGGCGGGCCGCCTGGCCGCCGACGCGGAGCTGGAGCAGCACGGCGTCGGCGCCCTCGACGGCCGCGTCCAGGTCGGACGTCGTCACGATGCGGCCCGGATGGTCCTGCCGCGCGAAGATGCGCCGGGCGAGGCCGCCGACGAGTTCCAGGCGGTCGGGTGCCGGGTCGACGAGGACCAGTTCCTCCACGGGAAGGCTGTCCCGCAGGCGTGCGAAGCCGTCGATGAGTTCGGGCGTGTAGGTCGAGCCGCCGCCGACCACGGTGAGTTTCATGGCTTGTTAACCCTTCACTCCGGTGAGGGTGACACCTTCGACGAACGCCTTCTGGGCGAAGAAGAACACGAGGATCACGGGGGCCATGACCAGCACGGTGGCCGCCATGGTGAGGTTCCAGTCGGTGTGGTGCGCGCCTTTGAAGGACTCCAGGGCGTAGGAGAGGGTCCACGCGTTCGGATTTTCGGAGGCGTAGATCTGCGGACCGAAGTAGTCGTTCCAGGCGGCGAAGAACTGGAAGAGGGCGACGGCGGCGATGCCGGGCTTCGCCATCGGCAGGACGACCTTCAGCAGGGTGCGCAGGTCACCGCAGCCGTCCACCTTCGCCGCGTCCAGGTACTCGTTCGGGATGGTCAGCAGGAACTGGCGCAGCAGGAAGATCGAGAACGCGTCGCCGAACGCCAGCGGGATGATCATCGGCCACAGGGTGCCCGACAGGTCCAGCTGCTTCGCCCAGAACAGGTACATCGGGATGACGACCACCTGCGGGGGCAGCATCATCATCGAGATCACCAGCATGAGCGTCAGATTCCGGCCCCGGAAGCGGAACTTGGCCAGCGCGTACGCCACGGGGACGGAGGAGACGACTGTGAGGACCGTGCCCAGTCCGGCGTAGATCAGCGTGTTCTTCCACCAGGTGAGGAAGCCCGGGGTGTCGAAGACCTTCTGGTAGTTGGCCCACTCCCAGGTGTGCGGGATCAGATCCCGGCTGAGTGCCTGTGAGTCGCTCATCAGGGACGTCAGGAACACGAACACGAAGGGGAGGGTGAAGAAGAGGGCCGCGGCCACGCCGAGGGAGTGGACCGCGATCCATTCCAGCAGCGCCTTGCGGCGGGCGGTGCGCTCGGCGGGCGAGGAAGGTGCCTTCAACTCCACCGGGCGGTCCAGTACTTGGGTCATGTGGGTCAGTCACCTGCCTGGATGAGGCCGCCCCGGCGCCGCATCAACAGCGCGGTGAACGCCATCGACAGGGCGAACAGGACCAGGGCCACGACACAGGCCGAGCCGTAGTCGAAGCGCTGGAAGCCGAGGTTGTAGACGAGCTGGGGAAGGGTGAGCGTGGAGTGCTCGGGGTAGCCGGGCTCGAACATCGTGCCCGCGCCCTGGATCACGCCCGAGGCGACCTTTCCGGCGACCAGGGGCTGGGTGTAGCACTGCATCGCCGCGATCACGCCGGTGACGACCGCGAACATGATGATCGGCGAGATGTTGGGAAGGGTGACGAACCGGAACCGCTGCCACGCCGAGGCGCCGTCCAGTTCCGCCGCCTCGTACTGCTCCTTCGGCACGTCGAGCAGCGCGGCCATGAAGATGACCATCAGGTCGCCGACCCCCCACAGGAACATCAGCGTGAGGGCGGGCTTGGACCAGTTCGGGTCGTTGAACCAGCCCGGGGCCGGGACGCCGATCTTCTCCAGGATCGAGTTGACCGGGCCCGTACCGGGGTTGAGGAGGAAGGCGAAGGCCATGGTGGCCGCCACCGGCGGGGCCAGGTAGGGCAGGTAGAAGAGGGTGCGGAAGACACCCGTACCGGTCTTGATCTTCGTGATGAGCATGCCGATCCCGAGTCCGAACAGGACGCGCAGGGTCACCATGATCACGACGAGCCAGAGCGTGTTGCGCAGGGCCGGCCAGAAGAAGGGGTAGTGCTCGAAGACGTACGTCCAGTTCTTCGTGCCGCTCCACGTCGGCGGCTTGAAGCCGTCGTAGTGCATGAACGAGAAGTAGACCGTCGAGATCATCGGGTACGCGAAGAAGACCGCGAAACCGATCAGCCAGGGGGAGAGGAAGGCGAGGGTGCGCAGTGCCGAGCGCCGGTGCTTCGCCCTCAACGTGTGGGTGGTCATCGCTACTTCGCCTGCGCGATGTCCGTGTCGATCTGCGCCGCCGCCTTCTTCAGGCCGGCCTCCAGGTCGGTGACCTTGCCGCTCTCGTAGTCGTAGCCGAGCTGCTGCACGGTGGTGAGGTAGACGCCGCCGTTGATCGACGCGGGGGAGGTGGTCGAGTCCGGGTTCGCGGCGATGTCCAGGAACGTCTTGAAACGCGCGTCGTACTTGAGGTCCGGGGACTTCAGGGCGGCCAGCGTGGACGGCACGTTGTGGATGGCGTTGGAGAAGGCGACGACCGCGTCCGTGTCGGTGGTCATGTACTTCACCAGCTCCCAGGCCGCGTTCTGCTTCTTGCTGGTGGCGGCGATACCGGCGATGGTGCCGGTGATGTAGCCCTTGCCGTACTGGGCCGCCCGGTCGTCCGGGACGGGCAGCGGAGCGACGCCGATCTCGAAGTCCGGCTTGGCCTCCAGGGCCATGCCCAGCCGCCACTCGCCGTCGAGCTGCATGGCGACCTGACCGGTCTGGAAGGGGTGCTTGGGGCCCCACTCGTCGCCGAGCGTGGAGCGGAAGGTCTCCAGCTTCTTGAAGCCGCCGAGTTCGTCGACGAGCTTCTTCTGGACGGTGAAGGCGGCTGCGACGGCCGGGTCCGTGGCGATGGTCGACTTGCCGGCCGTGTCGAAGTACGTCGGGGAGAACTGGCCGAGGTAGTGCTCGGTGGTCGTCTCCCAGCCGTGGTAGTCCGGCATGAAGCCGAGCTGCTTGTACGTGTTCCCCTGAGCGATCGTCAGCTTCTTGGCGTCGGCCTCGAACTCGGACCAGGTCTTGGGGGGAGAGGTGATGCCCGCCTTCTCGAACGCCGTCTTGTTGTAGTAGAGGCCGTAGGCGTCGCCCAGCAGCGGGACGGCGCAGCGGTTGCCGTCGAACTGGGTGTACTCGTTCATGGCCTTCGGGAAGGTCGTGGACGGGTCGATGTCCGCCTTCTCGAAGAAGTCGTTGAGGTCGACGAGGGCACCCGACGAGCAGAACTTGCCGACGTTGTTGGTGGTGAACGACGAGATCACGTCCGGCGCCTTGGTGCCGCCGGCGCGCAACGCCTGGTTGATCTTGTCGTCGGTCATGTTGCCGACGACGTTCACCTGGATGTCGGGGTGCGCCTTCTCGAAGCCCGCGATCAGTGACTTCACGGCCGCCACCTCGTTCGGCGCGCTCCAGGCGTGCCAGAAGGTGAGAGTCGTCTCCTTCGACGCGTCGTCGTCGGAGCCGGTCGCGGACTGGCCGGTACAGGCGGTGGTGCTCAGCAGGAGGGCCGTGGAGGCGGTGAGGGCAAAAGCCGCCTTTCGGACGACTACGGGTATGCGTGTGGGCATGGCGGAGCCTTCCAGGGACAGGGCAGGGTGAGTGGAATGCGGTGAGGCGAGGTGGAGCAGGGTGGAGCGGGATGAGGTGAGGGTCCGGGGGAGGGAGTGGTGGTGCGGCTAGCGCGAGGTGTCGAAGACCTCGTCGCGGGTGGCCGCCAGCGCGCTCTCCAGCGCGCCGCGCAGCACGGGCCGTTCGGTGACGTCGCTCATGACCAGCTTCGGCCGGGACGCGGCCAGTTCCTCCAGCTCGTCCTGGACGAGGGCGCGCAGCACCTCGCCGCCGGCGGTCAGGGAGGCGCCGCCGAGGACGACGAGTTCGGGGTCGAGTACGGAGACCAACGACGCGAGACCGGTCGCGAGCCGGGTCGCGTACGTCTGGAGCAGCTGCCGGTGCGAAGGGGTGTCCTCGGCGGCGGCCCGCTCGACGAGCGCGGCGGCGACCTCGGCGTACGGCCCGGACGGGATGTCGGTGAGGCCGAGTTCCCGGGCCAGCCGGGGGACGGCCTGGGAGCCCGCCAGTTCCTGGAAGCCACCGCTGTTGGCCTTGGTCACCTGCCGGACCAGGGGTGCGCCCGGAACCGGCAGGAAACCGACCTCCCCGGCGCCGCCGGTCCAGCCGCGGTGCAGCCGGCCGCCGAGGACGAGAGCGGCGCCGAGACCGCCTTCGTTCCACAGCAGGACGAAGTCGTCGTGCCCGCGTGCCGCGCCCAGCCGCTGCTCGGCGACGGCGGCGAGGTTGACGTCGTTCTCGTACTCGACCGGCATCGGCAGGGCCGCGGCGAGATCGTCGAGCAGTGCGGGGGCGTGCCAGCCGGGCAGGTGGGAGGCGTAGCGCAGACGGCCGGTGGTGGGGTCGAAGGCGCCGGGGGTGGCGACGACGAGCCGGCGCACGTCGTCCCGGGTGAGGCCCGCGGCCTTCACCGCGCCGTCGAGGGCGTCGGTGACCTGCCGTACGACGGCGTCGGCGGTCTTGCGGCCGGGCGAGGGCACCTCGAACCCGCCCACGGTCCGGCCGGTGGCGTCGGCGACGGCGGCCAGGACGCGTTCGGGGGTGACGTCGAGCCCCGCGGCGTACGCGGCGGCCGGGTTGACCTCGTACAGCTGGGCGTTGGGGCCCGGGCGCCCCTCGGTGGTGCCGGTCGCGAGCACCAGTCCCGCCGCCTCCAGCCGGGCCAGCAGCTGTGAGGCGGTGGGCTTCGACAGGCCGGTGAGCTTGCCGATGCGGGTGCGGGACAGGGGGCCGTGCGCCAGCAGGAGGTCGAGGGCGGCGCGGTCGTTCATGGCGCGCAGGACGCGCGGGGTGCCCGGCGTACCGGCGGTTCCTGCCATGGGGTCGACACCTGCCTTTCTGAACTGCCCAGCTTCTCAAGTGCGCCGGACGCAAGTCCACATCCGGTCACTGTTAGGAAAGTTTCCTATCGGATGGCAGGAACGTAGACCCGTCACGAAGGGGACGTCAAGGAGTGAAAGGGGAAACGCCCCCGAGGCGACAGAGTCGTTACTTCGGGGGCGGAACGTCCGGCAGGACCCGGGAACGCCGGAAGGCCGTGGGAGAGCCGTGGCACGTGGGAGAGCCGTGCGACGCGGGAAGGCCGCACCCGGAGCCTTCCGGG
>NZ_JBHWUW010000080.1:0-32082 GCF_042737245.1 Streptomyces sp. NPDC060002 | reverse complement strand
TCCTCCTTGACGCCCGGCACGGTGGTGAACTCGTGCAGCACGCCGTCGATACGGATGGACGTGACCGCCGCACCCGGGATCGAGGACAGGAGGGTTCGGCGGAGGGAGTTACCGAGGGTGTAACCGAAGCCCGGCTCCAGCGGCTCGATCACGAACCGGGAGCGGAACTCGTCGACGACCTCTTCGGTCAGGGAAGGACGCTGAGCAATCAGCACGTGGTGTTGCCTCCAGTGGTTCGGCGCCCGCTATGCGACGCCATGGACACCACGAAGGGTACGGGCCATACGGCCGGTCAGCCTCCGAAGAGGCCGCACCGCCCGGCTCCGACCCAGCGAGGAGACTTCGGGCCTCCCTTCCGCATGCCGCCCCACGGCCGTTTCTGCTGTGCCCGCGTCCAGCTCCGGCGAGAGCAGGACGGCCAGCAAGGCATACGCGGCCATGGGCGCGTCACGTTGCACACGGCCAATAGCAGGCCCGTTCTAAATCAGGGCGTCGACGCCGAGTTCACGCAGCGGCTGTTCCAGGCTTGTGCGGTAGAACGCTCCCCGGCGGGGCTTGAAAGTCGCGTGATCGTACGGACCCAGCCGCTGCGGCCGGCCAGACAGGAGCAGCTCCGAACCCAGGCCGGGCGCCCCCTCGGGAAGAAGGCCGCCGGCCGGCTCGCTGCCCGGCGTACCCGGTGCGGCGATCCGCACCCCCGACTCCAGCAGCCGCCGCCGCACCAGATCGGCGTGCCCCCGCCCTCCTCGTACAGGCGCACGACGTGCACCACCGGTCTGCCCGCGGCACGGAAGGCGGACACGGTCCGCCGCAGCGCGGGAAGGATCAACGTGGTGCGCGGCACTCCGTACGGGGCTCGGGAGAGGAAATCGCGCTGGACGTCGATCGTGACAAGGGCGGATGCCGCGAAGTGCGCTGCGGTGCAGGGGCCTTGGAACCCGGGCTCTGCCGTCGTCCGGCACGACCCTGCGTTGCTTCTGGCAGCGGTGAAGCCTGCACAGGCCCCTGACACCGGACCTGGATCGTTTGCCAGTGAAATTGGATCGGGTGGCGTCAGTCAACCCCGAAGGGGCGGAGGCCCGGCGAGTGCGACACCCTCCAGGTCCGCAACGGCCAAGCGAAGCAGGGCCTGCCGCCGAAGCGCGGCAGCGTGCTGAGCGTCTGGCAGTGGATACCCGACTTCGTTGGTGAGTAGATCAGTGAGGTGCGGCCCGGCATGGTGCTCGTCTCTGGGAGCCCTCTGGCCGTCCGTATGAGGACCTAGGGTCGGACTCCAGCGACCGGGGCCTTGAACCAGCGGGAAAGACCTGGCTGCCAGCGGGTCGGTCGGGGCCCGGCTGCTGTGGGCCGGGCCCCGAGCGTGTGTTCAGAGTCCTTGCGTCAGGAAGACGGCGTCCGGGACCTGGACGGTCTCGGGGGCGGTGCGGGGGAGGAGGCCGATGATCTGAGCGACGACGTACTGTGCCGACATCATGGCTCCCTCCTGCCAGCCGGGCAGCGGTGATGCCTGGTCGCCGACGACGTAGAAGCAGCCGTTGCCCTCGGGCTGCAGGAGCTGCTTGTAGGCGACCTGGTGGTCAGGATCGGCCGGGTCCCAGTCGGCCCAGCCGCCGAGCTGGTGGGGCACCTTGTGCCAGGCGATGGTCACCCCCAGGTCCTGGGGCACGGTGGTCTTCTCCCGGAACTCGCGGTGCATCTGTGCGGCACCGTCCCGGGCCAGGTGCAGCCGGTCGGCCGGCGCGAGTTTGCCCATGCCCTCGGCGTGGTCGCCGAAGTTGTACGCGCCGGTGAGGGTGCCCGTCTTGGAGAAGTAGTCGTTGGACGGGTACCAGAACTGAGTGATGGGGTGGTCGGTCCAGCTGATGCCTCCGTAGATCTGGTTGTGGTCGTCCTCCCAGAACCGCCGGTTGGCCTGCCAGCCGACTTTGCATGTCGGCGCGAAATCCACCGCTTCCATCGCGTTCCGGAACCCCGTGGAGAAGCCGGTCAGCGTGAGCTGCTTCAGGACCGGCAGCGGGATGTTGCTCACGCAGTAGTCGGCCGTCGTCGTCAGTTTCTGTCCGCCCGTGCGGTAGGTGACGCTGACCCCGTCGCCCGTCAGGTCGATCGAGGTGACCTCGGCCTTGAGTTCGACGGTCACGTCGTACTCGGAGGTGATCCGCTCGGTGAGGGCGTGCACGATCTTGTCCATGCCGCCGATGGGCTGGAACATCGTGGCCTGCCACAGGTAGTCCACCGGCTGGTAGAACCTGTGCTTCCAGAACTGCGACTGAATCAGTTCGGCGAGGGGCAGCGGGGGCGCGGGCTGGGGGAATGCGTGGACGTCGAGGGGCTCGTCGTAGCCGGAGCGGGTGGAGCCGTGGTACTCGCCTTCTTCGTCCAGGTCGCCGAACTTGCGCAGCAGGTCCCGCAGTAGTGCCGTGAACTCGTCGCGTCCGGTCAGGGTGGCAGACAGGAGTGCGGCGACGTGGCCGCTCGTGTCGTTGGCGATCCGCCGGTTGCGCCAGGGCTGGCCGGGCGGGGTGTGTCCCGCGCTGTGCAGGACGTTCGCCGTCGTCTCCATGATGTACGGCTCCAGAGGCACCCCGAGGTCGGTGCAGTATGTGAGGACTCGGCGGTGGTGGTACGGGATGCGGCCGGGGCCGAGGTTGAGGTACAGGCCGTTGTCGAACGCGCAGGTGTGGGTCAGCACGGGGCTGTTGCCCTCGCCGTCGAGTTCGTACAGTGTGTCGCCCTTGCGAGCGGTGCGGTTGCGGCCGCCGGTGCGGGTCTGGGGCTCCAGGATCGTGCACCGGTAACCGAGCCTGCCCAGTTCGTAGGCAGTGGTGAGTCCGCCGACGCCTGCGCCGAGGATGAGTACCGACGGCTCCTCGCCGGCCGCCGCGCGTGGTGCGGCGGCGAAGTCCGGCGCGGTGCCTTCGCCGGAGCTCAGCGGGCCGGCGAGGCCGGACATGGCGTGGTAGAGCGACTGTGCGGATTCGGAGGGGGTGGCGAACGTGCGGGTACTCATGGCTCACCTCTCGGGTCGGACGGGACGGTGCCGCGCTCCCGGTTCGTCTGGCTCCTGTGGCTTGTGCGGTGAAGAAGCCCGTGGGATGGGCCGCCGGATGGCCCCGAAGGAGACGAGACCCGGCCATGAAGTGCCACGCGAAGTGCGAGTTCGGCCTGCCTAAGGGGGTCCTTCCCGGTCTGTCGAGAGCGGACGCCGACCGTCCGGGTGAGCACACGGCACGGAAGCTGACGCACGCCGGTGTGCGCCCGCGCCTGTCGGCCCGCGGCGGACAACCTTCGAGAAGCCGTGTACGGCCGGACGGAGGTGCCTGTGGTGCCGGGCACGGCCAGGAGCAGTCCGGAACCCCGGCCTCACGCTTTCAGGGACCTCCTGCTTGCCACCTGTGGCTCACCGCACTTGCGGTACATGGCGCGGTAAATAATCTGAGTAGTGGCTTTAGGGGTGGTTCGGTGTGTGGTTTCGCGCTGGACCACCCGTTCTGTGCGACTGGAGGAGTTCCCAAGATGCAGCAGCCTCACCCGGCGGACTTGCGCGCGGTGGCGACCTACCGCGATGACGGTGATGTCAAGCTTGAAGGCATCTCACTCACCTGGCGGATCGGCGCGAACGCCCCCGACCAGGGCGCCACGGAGCCGTCCGACTGGAACAACGGGCGCCCGGACTACCCGCACCACTACGAGGTGTGGCTGGACGGGAGTCCCGCGCAGACGGTGGACCTGTACTGGGCGACCTGGTATCCGCACTGGCAGTCGGCCAACCGGCACTGGGTGTGCCTCGGAGAGACCCCCGCCCGCGAGTACCGGGTGAAGATCCGGGCCAGGCACGCCGACGGCGCCTGGGGGCCGTTCACGGATGAGGTCACCGTCGACACGTCCACGTCCACGCCCTACGACATGCACATCCCCGCGCGCGCCGAGGCGCGTGGGGATGACGGCCGGGAGCGGCACGGGAGTCTGGAGTTCCCGGTCAGCCGGGCGATCCGGGCGATCCGTGACGAGGACAACGCGCCGATCTGCCAGAAGGCGCGCGAGTTGAACACCTCGACCACCTGGCAGGAAGTCGTGCCTCCCGGCACGGCCGGCAACCCGCCGTGGAACGAGGCCCGCGGGTACCTGGAGTACCGCAAGTTCTTCCAGGGCGCCAACGTGGCATCGGCAGCGAATCCCGCCTTCCAGGGCCTGGACCTGGCCGGCGGGAACGGCCTGGGTGACTGGCCGACCAGCAGGCTGGAGGCCGTCGACGGCCGGCACACCTTCACCTACAACTACAGGCAGAACCACATGGGCCCGAAGTGGACTCACCAGTGGTTCATCACCACAGAGGACTGGGACCCGGCCCAGGGAATCTCCTGGGACGTGCTGGAGCCGACGCCCTTCATGGTCGAGTACCACGGCGGCGGCACGCACTTCGACCAGCAGCTGCACTACACAACCGAGGCACTGGCATCCCGGCAAGGACGGCACGCCATCGTCAACGTCTGGGGCGGCGGCGACGCCGGACACGACTTCAAGGGTGAGTTCTTCGTCAGCGTCTCCGACGTCGAATTCCGCTAGGCCCGCGCTCCTGGGCGTGCACGACGCCGTCGACGATGGCACCGCCTACCGGGCGGAGTTGTCCGCCCGCGTCGACCAGCACGTCCTGTCCGACAATCCTGTCCTCCAGTGCGACCTCGCGCTGCCGGGCTCCTGGTGGGAGGACCTCGCCGGGACGCGGGAGAAGGTGTCGGCCGTCGACACCGACCGCGTCGCCGTACGTCAGCAGTACATGGACTGGGCCATCCCCGAGTTCTTGGGCATGGCCGCCCCCGTCGCGCCCTGCTGGGCCACCGCCCACGGCGACCTGCACTGGACGAACTCACAACACCTCTGCGGATCCTGGACCGGGAGGGCTGGGGGGCTGGCTCGGAGGGTTTCGACGCCGCCGCGCTCTACGCCTACACGCTGCTTCAGCCGGACGCCGCCGCCCGCGTCCGCGATGCCTTTCCCGTCCTCGGCAGCCAGGCAGCCCGGCCTCGCTGCCGAAGCAGTTGTGTGCCCAGCTGCTCCAGACCGTAGCCCGCGGCGACAAGCTTGCCCTCGCAGGCCAGCTCCGGGACTGGTCCGAGGTACTCCGCAGCCGCTGACTGGTGCGACCCGTTCGGCCTCCCTTGCAGGCTGAAACCGGGTCTGCGGTAGCGAGGGCGGGCTCGCCCGATACCGGGGCCCGTTCACGCGCACGTGAGGTTGTCGGGGATATTGGTCATACCGCGATGGGTGATCACGTAGTGGTCGGCTCCCGAAAGCCTTCGAGGTCGGGCTGGCAGGCACCGTCGAGGGCGTCCTCGGGGTGCCGGTGAACGTTCCTCGACACCAGCCATCCCTGGGACACCGTCATGTCAGCGTGCCGGTGGCCGGCGAGCGTTGGCCTCCTGTCGGGATTCCGGGGCCCGGCTTGATCGCGTCGAGGAGGCGGAATACCAGCGGTACCTGCGTGGTTGTCCGCCGTTGTCGATCAACAAGGAGGCCCTATGCCTACGATCCGTCGTCCCCGTGCGCTGCGTTCCGGCGATCTCGTGGTCGTCACCGCGCCCTCGGGCCGGCTCGAGCCCGGTGAGGAGCCGCTGCTCGCTCGCGGTGTGGCGATATTGGAGCGGATGGGTTTCCGCGTGCGGGTCAGCCCGATGGTCGACCCCGCGCGGAGCCGCTGGTGGGCGGCGGGCGCTCCGGCGGAGCAGGCTGCCGAGCTCAATGCCCTGCTCCGGGATCCGGAGGTGCGGGCCATCGTCGCGCACACCGGTGGCCAGGCGACCATTGGTTATCTGGATCTGATCGATCTGGATGCGGTCCGGGCCGACCCGAAGCCGATCCTCGGCTACAGCGACATCTCGCTGCTGCACATGGCGTTGTACGCCAAGACCGGCCTCGTCGGCTTCCACGCCGACATCGTCACCCACGGTTTCGGCAGCGACTGGTACACGTTGGGCGACGAGGCCCGCCGGTCCGAACTCGTCGACCTCTACGCCCGTGTGCTTACCAAGGCCGAGGCGCCGGGCGCGCTGCCGGCAAGGGGGAATTGGGAAACCTGGCAGCCGGGCCGTGCGCAGGGTCCACTGGTCGGCGGCTTGCTGAACCGCCTGGTCCAGTTGCAGGCGACACCATTCGCACTGGCCGCCGAACAGTTCGACGGCGCCGTCTTGTTCTGGGAAGAGGTACAGCGGCCGGTCACGCGGATCTGGTGCGACCTGCATGCCTTGCGGCTGTCCGGTGTGCTGGACCGGATCGCGGGCATGGTGGTCGGCATCCCGAGTGAGGTCACGCCCTACGAGGGCGGCGGAGACCAGGTCGGTCTGCGCGACGTTGTGCTCGACGTCCTGGCGCAGCGTGACATCCCCGTCCTCGCCCAGGTCGACTTCGGCCACACCTCGCCGAACCTGCCGCTGCCCCTCGGCGTCCGCGCAGACGTGGACGCGGACAACCGGACCCTGTCCCTGCTCGAGTCGGCCGTCGCGGAACGCTGAGTTCTGTTGGATCCTGCATGGGTTTCGGCGGGCTGCGGCCCGTCGTGATCCGCTTCTCCCGATCGGCCCGTGCGCCATGCCCGTTGCCCCGGCCTGCCCGATGGTCCCGACCGCCACCGAACGTGGGCGGTTGAAGAGGTGGCTCCGTGTGACGTCCGGGCCGTGTTCGATCACCTGTGCGCGGCCCTCAGGCGCCATGTGGCCACGCTGCCGGTCTCCCAGCAGGCCGACCCGAGCCAGTACTACGAGACGGCACCGGCGAACTACTACGCCAAGTTCCGGCACGGCAACGCCATCAACAACCTCGCCTGCGGTTTCCCCTACGGCGACATGGCGGGTCAGTCATCCTTCATCGGTGAGCGTGCAGCCGAACTCCCAGTACACTCTGTCCGGATATGTCCGCGGCTCGTACGTCTACCTCGGCGCGAGCGGCACAGGCACCACCGACGTCTCCACGTGGACCCGATCCGCCTCCGACTGGCAGCAGCTCAAGACGACGTTCCGCACCGGCGCGTCCACCACCCAGGTGACGGTCTACACACACGGCTGGTACGGCACCGGCGCGTACTATGCCGACGATGTCTCCCTGCTCGGCCCGGGCGGCTCGGCAGGCAGCCGCCTGTCGCGCCGACCGGCCTGCAGGCCGGAGCCACCACCTTCTCCAGCATCGCCCTCTCCTGGTCGGCGGCGACCGGCGCGACGAGCTACGCGGTCTACCGCGACGGCGTCAAGGTCCAGACAGTGAACGGTACTTCGGCCACTGTGACCGGCCTGTCCGCCTCGACGGCTTACACCTTTCAGGTCGCCGGAGTGAACGACGCCGGAGAGTCCGCGAAGTCGGCCGCGGTGACGGCGACGACCGCCGGGTCCGGCGGCGGAGGGCCGACCGACCTGCCCACCCATGCCCTGGTCGGCTACCTCCACGCGAGCTTCGCGAACGGCGCCGGCTACACGCGCCTGGCCGACGTCCCCGACAGCTGGGACGTCATCGACCTGGCGTTCGGCGAACCCACCGCCACCACCTCCGGCGACATCCGCTTCACCCGATGCCCCGTCACCGAATGCCCGAACGCGGAGAGCGACGCCGACTTCAAGGCGGGGGTCAAGGTCAGTGGTTTTTCGTGTCGGCGGGTCGAGGTGCTGTCCACGGCGGCTGGACAACTGCTGGTGTGCGAGCGGAATTCGGCGGGTCCTGGAATTCGCCGATCTACGCCGGGGAAGTCGGGTTGGAGGTCCACTGGAGGATTGCTTGCGGGCATTTTTGTGGAGTAATTTCGTCCGTATCGTGTTGTCACCTGCTGGTTTTTTAACAGGTCGTGGGTTGCGTACTGCAGGGCTGGTGGCCGGTGGTGGAATTCGCGGTCGGGGTTCTTTGTGCCGGGGTTGGTTCCGGGTTAATGGGGGGTGTTTTCGGGGTGGGTGGTTGTGGGTTTGTGTGTCTATGGTGTCGCCGGTTGGATTCGCCTCCGGCTTACGGGGGTGTGGCGAGTTGAGGAGAGCTATGTCGAGAGCGAGCAAGTCGTGGGCGGGGGCTTTCGTAGCGGCGGCGGTCGTGGGCAGTCTCACTGCGGCCGTGATGCCGAGTCAGGCGGCTCCGCGGGCCGAGTCGGGAGCGGGCGCCTCTGCGGTCGCTTCGGTGCCGGTGGTGGTGGCGGCTGGTCTGCACAATCCGCGGGCGGTGCGTGTGCAGCCCGACGGGGCTCTGCTGGTGACGGAGGCGGGCAGTGATCCGGCGGTGCCGTGCACGGTGCCGGGGTCGCAGTGCCTGAGCTTCAGCGGTTCCATCTACCGGATCAAGGGCTCTGTTCGGGGCCGCGTGGTGACGGGTCTGCCGTCGATGCAGATCGTGCGCGCCGACGGGTCCAGTGTGATCAGCGGGGCGATCGAGGCTGAGTCCGTTCCGGGCGGCACCTACCGGGTGGTCAGTGGTGTGACCGGGACTCCCGCGACGCGTACGGCGCTGGGTGCGGGCAGCGGGCCGCTGGGGACGCTGAGTATCGCGCACGGGCGGGTGCTGGGTGATCTGGCGGTGCACGAGGCCGAGCACGACCCGGATTCCGCCGTGGGCAACAACGAGGTGTTCTCCAACCCGTGGAACTTCGCCCGGGACGGCCGTGACTTCCTGGTGACCGACGCGGGCGCCAACGACCTGGTCCGCGTCCACCCCGACGGGAAGACCTCGACGGAGGTGGCCTTCCCCAACAACGTGGTGCCGGCCGCTGCTGCGTCGGGGGATGCGGCGCTGGCCCCGGCGGGTCAGGCGGAGGCGGTGCCGACGGGCATCGTGCGTGGCTGGGACGGTGCGTTCTACATCGCGGACATGTCCGGGATCCGTACGGGTCTCAGCCGTATCTGGCGTTACGTGCCCGGCGGTCAGCCGACCGTCTTCGCGTCCGGCCTGACGGGTCTCATCGACCTGGCGGTGGCGCCGGGCGGTGATCTGATCGCTCTGTCCTACACCGGTGGTGCGACGTCGAGCGGGCTGCTGCCGGGCGCGCTGATCCGGATCGACAAGAAGACGGGCGCGGCCACCACGATCGACACCGGCGGCAGCCTGAACACGCCCACGGGCGTGGCGGTCACCGCGAAGGGCGACATCTACGTCACCAGCAACACGCAGGGCTCCAGCGGTGAACTGTTGAAGTTCTCCGCCTCGTAGAGGCCGCTTCGTCTGCCCGGTTGCTCCCTCGGGTGTCGCTGTCCTGGCCGGCCGGTGCGCACCGGGTCGAGCGGGTGCAGGCCGACGCTGGGCTCGTCCAGGACGAACAGGGCGTCGTGCTGGTCGCGGTCGGGTTCGGTGGCGAGCTTGAGCCGCTGCGCCTCGCCGCCCGACAGGGCGGGAGTGGCCTCGCCGGGAGTGAGGTAGCCCAGGCCCAGGTCGACGAGGGTCTGCAGGCGGGAGCGGACCTTGTTCAGGTCGCCGGTGTGCTCGATGGCCTGGGTGACGGTGCAGGCCAGCAGCTGAGGCAGGGTCAGCCCGTCGTCCTCGACGCCTCCGCGCGGCACGCGGCGGATGGCGTCGGCCTGAGGGGCGTAGCGGGAGTTTTCGCAGTCGGGGCAGAGGATGTCGACGTCGGGCAGGAACTGGACGTCGAGTTCGATCTGGCCGGTGCCATCGCAGATGGGGCAGCGCAGGCTGCCGGTGCCCCGTGCACCTTGATCGCGTCCGGAGCGGAGGCCGGGCCGGGGCCGGCCGCCTCCTTCGATCGCTTGCTCACCGGCCGGGTGAGCGTCACCGTGGATCCTCCCGGTCAGGACGCGGTCGCGGCCGTCGCGGTCTGGGCGAACGCCCAGTTGGAGTGCACGATGCGCCACTCGCCGTCGATCAGCCGGTACGCCTCGGTGGCGTTCCAGGCGCGAAGCTGCCGCTCGTTGCCGTTGTCGTCGAGCACGTAGGTGTCCAGGTTGTAGGCCAGGACGGCGAAGTCACCGCCGTCGCTGACGTGGACGACGGGGTTGAGGTACTCGTTGCGCACGATGTGCGGGTTGGAGTAGATCGCCTCGATGTGGGCGACGGTCGCGTCACGGCCGACGACCAGGTCCTTCTCGATCGGGTCGAAGTAGCTGATCTCCTCGGCGTAGTTGTCGAGGTAGCCGCGGTTGCCGCCGACGCTCCACCGCTCGTTGAAGGACTTCTCCAGCTCCAGGATGGTCTTGCTGATTTCTTCCTTGTTGACGCCCATGACAGTCTCCTTTTCGTGCATGCCGCCGCCGGCCGACTCCGACCGACGCGGATGGTTGTGTTTTCTCAGTCGTCGAGCAGCACCACGTGCTTGCCCGGCGTCGTGCCGGCCTCGATGTCGGCCTGGGCGTCGCGAACCTGCTCCAGGCCGTGGTAGACCTTCGCGACCGGGGCCTTGAGCCGCCCGGTGGCGATGGCTTGCAGTTGTCCCTGGAACACCTGCGCGGGCAGGTCGGTGGCCTCGCCCGCGTAGCTGGTCAGCCGCACCCCGCCCGGGATCATGAACGGGGTGAAGTCGGGGATCGTCCACTGGCCCGCCAGGGCTCCGGTGAAGCAGACGGTGCCGTGGCGGCGGACGGTGCGGAAGGTGTCGGCGAGAACCGAGCAGCCCACCAGTTCCAGTACGGCGTCGACGCCGTCCGGCATCAGCTCGCGCACCTGGTCGGCGATGGTGCCACTGTCGACCAGAGGCTGGTCGACACCCACGGCCCGCAGCTCCCCGGCCCGGTCCGGGCTGCGGGTGGTGGACAGCACGGTGGCTCCGAGGTCCTTCGCGATCGTGGCCGCGCTCAACCCGACCGTGGAGGTGCCGCCGCGGATCAGCAGTGTCTGCCCCGCCTGCAGACCGAGGCCCGTGGCGAGGGAGCCGTAGGCGGTCTGGAACATCTCCGGCAGCGCGCCGGCCACTTCCCACGGGAGGCCGGTCTCGAACGGGATGACCTGCCCCGCGGGGACGGTCACGTACTGCGCGTACGAGCCGTCGAAGGACCGGCCCATGCCGCCCATCATGGTCGCCACCTGCTGCCCCGGGCGCAGCCCGCTGTCCTCGTCGGCCTGGTCGACCACACCTACGCCCTCGATGCCGGGGATCCGCGGGTAGGTGACCTCCGGGTCCGACTCGCCCTTTCGGGTGGTGACCTCGGACTCGTTGACGCCGAACGCCTTCACCTTGATGCGCACCCATCGGGGCTGCGGTTCGGGCATCGGCACCGTGGTGACCTGAAGGGCGTCCAGGCCGCCGGGCTGAGTGACGACGACCGCTCGCATCGTCGCAGAGGCGGCGCCTCCGGACGCTGCACGCTTGTACATGCCGGTTCCTTACTTGTCGGGTACGGCCCGCAGGGTGGCCCTGCTGCGGGCCCGGGTGAGGTGGTCGCCGCAGCACCTCCCGATCTTCTGTCGACATCCGGCGAATCGCTCAGTCAGTTGCGGACATCTGATTGTCAATGGGGGACACCTGGTGAAGCCCCGCGATCGCAGGGCTTCACCGGGCCCCTCATTCCGGCCAGGGAAGCCCTGGGCGCCCGCCGTCACCCCTTCGGCTCGGCCGGAACCGTTGTGGGGTGGTTCGACCAGGAGGGATGGCCGAGGCGTCCTGGTCAGGCCGTAGGGCCGGCGAGAATGGGACGCGGGCCTGTCACCGGTGCTGTGCGGTGCGCAGCTCGTCGGTGAACCGGGCGAGGGTTTCCTCGGCCGTGGGGACGGGGCCGAACAGCTGCTCCTGGCGGCGGGGGTCGGCGACGTAGCGTCCGGTCTCGAACCAGCGGAACATCGCGGCCATGTCCTTGATCAGGGGCATGAAGCGGCCGGCGACGGCTCCTGCGGCGCGGGCGACGGCGGATGGGACGGCCCACACCTTGATCTTCCTTCCGGCCCGGCTGCCCATCACGTCGGCCACCTCTCGCATGCTGACCGGACGGTCCCAGCCGATGTCGATCCGCTCACCGGCCTCGGCCTCGGCGTCGACCGCGGCTGCCAGGTACGCCGCGAGATCGGAGGTGTGGACGAAGGTCAGCGGGACGGTGGCCTTGCCGATCCACACCATGCGGCCCTTGTCGACCGGGTCGCCCGCCATGCTCGCGACCTGGTCGAGGAACGCCCCCGGGCGCAGGGCGACGAACGGGACGCCGAGCTGTTCGAGCTTGTCCTCGGCGAGCTTCTTGTGCCAGAAGTGCGGGACTTGGGGCGTCTGGTCGCTGGTGAGGATGCTGGTCAGGACGAACCGCCGGATGCCGGTGCGGTGGGCGGCCTCGGCGAGGTTGGCGTTGCCGACGGTGTCGATGTCGTCGGCGTTCTTGCCGCCGCGGGTGTAGCCGGCGGCGGTGGTGATGACGGCGTCGGCGCCGTTCATGGCGGCCACGAGCGAGTCGACGTCGAGCATGTCGCCGCGGGCGATCTGAACGCCCCGGCTTTCGAGCCGGCTGGCGTCGCTGGCCGGCCTCACCAGGGCGCGGACGTTCTTGCCGCGCTTGAGGAGTTCGTCGACGACCTTGCTCCCCAGGGAGCCGGTCGCCCCGACGACGAGGACCGGGAGGGTGGTTGAGTCGGTGGCGGGCATGGGGGTCTCACTTTCCGTCAGGTCATCAGAGAGGGCCTCGGTGGGCGGGGCAGGGGTGGCTGCGGACATAGCGCCTGCGTGCCGGGCGGGCTGATGGAGGCGGGCCGTGGGGGGGCGGATCCGCAGTGCGCCTCGCGGCCGGAACGTGCGCCTCCCAAGGCAGCCGCGACGGGTGGATGATTTGGCAGACCTGGCGGTGGTCGCGCCGCATGCGGGACGGTGTGCACCTCAGTCCGCGTGCCCCTCATCACGTGTGGTGTGGTCACGTGTGGTGAGGCGTACGTGGGCACGGGGTGCACACCGAGGAGTCACGCGGACTCTTCTTCCGGCAGCGCGCGGCTGCTGATCGCCTCGGTGATGGCGTACGCGGTCTCGATGAAGGACTCCGCCTGCTGCTCCGACAGATTCCGGGCGGAGGTCTCCTCCAGGGCCTGCCACAGGGCCGCGATGGGCTCGCGCATCGCCCGGCCCTTGTCGGTGAGGTGGACCACCATGACGCGTCGGTCATGTGCGGCCGGCTCGCGGATGACCAGGCCGGCGTCCTGCATGCGGCGTAGCGCCTTGGAGATGGTGGAGTGGTCCACGCCGAGGTACTCGAGCAATTCGGACTGGGACTGGCCGTCCCGGTCAAGAAGGTGCATCAGCAGCAGTTCCTGTCCGGGGTGCAGGTCCATCTCGCGCAACAGGGTGGCGGCGTAGGCGCGGTGGGCGCGGGCGAGTTGGAAGATCGCGTAGCTCATCGGTCCTGCGCCGGCCGTCGTGGGGATGCGGGGTTCGGGGGCGGGCATGGTTCGGGCCTCAGCCGGTGTGGGTGGGGTAGTCGGTGTAGCCGGCCGCTCCGCCGCCGTAGAAGGTCGCCGGGTCGGGGGTGTTCAGCGGCGCGCCGGCGCGGAGCCGTTCGACCAGGTCGGGGTTGGCGAGCGCGAGGGCGCCGACGGAGACGAGGTCGGCCGTGCCGTTGTCGATGTCCTTGGCGCGGGCGGGCAGGTCGGTGCCGCCCCGGTTGAGGATCAGCGTGGTCGGCCACAGCGCGCGCAGGGTGCCCAGCAGCTCCTCGTCGCCCGCGTGCATCACGTGGAGGTAGGCCAGGCCCAGCGGACGCAGGGCGTCCAGGAGCGCCGGATACAGCTCGGCGGTGTCGGACTCGGCGATGTCGTTGTAGGGGTTGCCGGGGGAGATACGGATACCGGTGCGCTCGGCGCCGATCTCGTCGGCCACCGCGGCGGCGACCTCGACGGCGAAGCGGATGCGGCCCTCGATCGAGCCGCCGTAGCCATCGGTGCGCTGATTGGTGTTGTCGGAGAGGAACTGGTGCACCAGGTAGCCGTTGGCGCCGTGGATCTCCACGCCGTCGGCGCCTGCCGCGACGGCGGCCGCTGCGGCGCGGCGGAAGTCGTCGACGGTCGCCGCGACCTCCTGCGTCGACAGAGCACGGGGGGTCGGCATCTCCTGGGGCCCGGACGCGGTGAACATCGCGCCCTGTGGGCGGATCGCCGAAGGGGCGACCGGCCGGCGGCCGTGGGGGGTGTTGTCGGGGTGGGCGATGCGTCCGGTGTGCATCAGCTGGATGACGATCCGGCCGTCGGCCGCGTGCACGGCGTCGGTGACCTTGCGCCACCCGGCGATCTGCTCGTCATCGTGGATGCCGGGGGTCAGGAGGTAGCCCTGGCCGTCGGCGGAGGGCTGGGTTCCCTCGGTGATGACGAGAGCGTGCGAGGCCCGCTGGGCGTAGTACTCGGCGTTCAGCTCGGTCGGTACGCCTTCAGGTGTGGAGCGGTCACGGGTCATGGGGGCCATGACCAGGCGGTGCGGGAGGGATATGCCGCCGAGAGCGGTCGGCGTCCACAGTGAATCCAGCATGAGGGGGCCCTTCGATATGACGGTGACCGGCCGGTCACCGTAAAGGCAGTGGGTGGTCGTGGGGAGGGGGCGGGCGGGCGTGCTCAGCCGACGGTCAGGACGAGCTTGCCCCGCACGTGCCCGGCGTCGCTGACCTGCTGGGCCGTGGCCGCCTGGTCGAGCGGGTAGGCGGTGACGGTGGTGACGAGCTTGCCGGCCGCGGCGTCCTGGGCCAGGGCGGCCAGGCGGGCGGTCGAGCGTTCCGGGGACCCCTGGGAGAAGGTGATGCCCAGCTGCCGTGCACCGAAGTCGGCGATGGTGACGATGCGCTCGGTGCCGCCCCGCAGGGTGATGGAGTCCGCCAGGGCTCCCTTCCCGGCCAGATCGAACACCGCGTCCACGCCGTCGGGGGCCAGCGCCCGCACCCGCTCGACCAGGCCCTCGCCGTACACGGTCGCGGTGGCGCCGAGCGAGGTGAGGTAGTCCTGGTTGGAGGGGCCCGCGGTGGCAATCACGCGCGCCCCGCGGGCCGTGGCGAGCTGGACCGCCAGCGTTCCCACCGCTCCGGACGCGCCGTGCATCAGCACGGTCTCCCCGGCGGCCACCCCCAGCAGGTCCAGGACCCGCTCGGCCGTCTCGCTGGCCACCGGCAGCGCGACGGCGTGCCGCCAGTCGAGGCCGGCGGGCTTGGGGGCCACGGCGGTGGCCAGCGCGTACTGGGCGTACGAGCCGGTGTCCGACCAGCCCAGCACCTCATCGCCGACCTGCACGTCGCTCACGCCCTCACCCAGGGCGTCCACCACGCCGGCGAGCTCGCCACCGGGGACGGCGGGGAAGGTCGTCGGGCGGACGGCCTCCAGCATCCCGGCGCGGATCTTGCCGTCCAGCGCGTTCAGCCCGGCGGTCTTCACGCGGACCCGGACCTGGCCGGGTCCGGGCTGCGGGACCTCGATGTCCGCCTCGTGCAGCACGTCCGGGCCGCCGAACCGGTCAAAAACGATTGCTTTCATGATGACTCCATTCCCTTTGGCCACCAAAAGCGTGGCTGGCCACATAATCAAGGTAACAGCAATCATGTGGCTAGCCAAGTATTCGTGCCAGGTGGTACACCTCGGCTCGCTTCGGGGTGCGCCGACCACTTGCACGGCCGACTGGCCGACCATGTGAACGAACGCGACGACCGCCAAGGTGTGAGCAAGGGTCAGCACCCCCCGGTGCCACCGTCCACCGCATCCTCGCCGAGGATGAATCGGAGAGCTGAGCAGTCGCCGGAGCTTCAAGATCAACTGGGCGGGCACCGGTTACCCCTGAGGAGTCGTGGACCCGTGCCCCGCGCCGACGGACGGGGCGGGCGTGTCGGGTCGTGATCCCCACGTCTTCGCGTCCGTGATGTCCACGCTCTGTCTGCCCCTGACCCTCGCGGCGCTCGGCATCATCGCCCGCGGTTCCGCGTTCGCCTTCCGCAAGGCCAGTACCGAGCTGTGGCAGCAGCGACTGTTCGGCGCGTTCTTCGCCGTGTCCTCGCTGGTCACGCCGTTCTTCCTGGGGGCCGTGGCCGGGGCGGTGGCCTCCGGCCGGGTGCCGTCCGGGCTGGCCGAGGGAGACGTGATCACCAGCTGGCTCAACCCCACGTCTGTGCTCGGCGGCGTGCTGGCGGTCCTCGCCTGCGCCCATCTGGCCGCCGTGTACCTGTGCGCGGACGCCGCCCGCGAGGACGATCCCGAACTGGCTTCGGCCTTCGCCCGGCGGGCCGTGGTGAGCGGGCCGGCCAGCGGCGCCGTCGCTCTCGCCGGTACGGCGGTGCTGCACACCGACGCGCCCGAACTGTTCCACGGGCTGACGCACAGCACGCTCCCGCAGGTGGTGCTCAGCGCGGTCAGCGGCGTCGCCGGGCTGGTCCTGTTGAGGACACGCCACTACGTGGCCGCACGGGCGGCGGCCGCGCTGGCGGTGGCCGCGATCCTCTGGTCCTGGGGCGCGGCCCAGTATCCGGCGATGCTGGTCGGCAGCCTCACGGTGGACGAGGCGGCCTCCCAGCCCGCCGTGCTCTCGGCCTGCCTGATCGCGCTGGCCTGCGGAGCCGTACTGCTCGTCCCGTCGCTGTGGCTGCTGTACCGCACCTTCCAGCGCTCGGACGCCTCGGCACCGCCCACGACGCACCGCGCGCCGAACTGACCCGGAGGCCCCGAGTCCGCTCCCGGCCGCACCGCGCGCCCTGAAGTCAACGCGCCGACGGGTTCGCCGTACCGACGTCACGCGCCGTACGAACGTCACGCGCCGTACGAACGCCCCGCGCCGTACGAACGCCCCGCGCCGTACGAACGCCCCGCACGGTATGTACGTCCCGCGAATACGGGCGTCCGCACGGTACATACGTCCGGCAGGGCATGTACGTCCCGCGCGGGCCGCCCCATCGCGCAGCCGTCCACTCCGTCCCGCCGAACGGTCAGCGCTTAGCGAGCAGGTCTCTCGGGAAGGCGCCTGCGGTGGGCGCGGTGCTCACGAAGGCCGTGTACAGCGATCAGGATCTGGTGGTGTTCCTCGAGGGCGCGGGCGTCCAGGACCCCGACAGCATCCCGGACGACGACCGGTGGACCGAGTGGAGCGGCGGCCACGATCCAACACGGAATGTGACGAGAGCACACCGCTTCGACAAGGCGCCGGCTCAAGCCTCGCGCCAAAACCGCAACGCCCGGCGCTCACCCGCCGTCATCGCGCCCCACACGCCCTCGTACTCGCCGCTGCGCAAAGCCCAGCTACCGCAGGCTGTCACGACAGGGCACCCGTGGCAGACAGCGCGAGCCTGCTCGATCTGCCGGCGCGACAGACCGTCCTCGCCGATCGGGAAGAAGAGCTCGGGGTCTTCAAAGCGGCACGCTGCCAAGTCACGCCAGTTCACGCGCGGCCTCCCCGGAAGTCCGTCACCTGGACGACGTCACAGGCATGTGAGAAGAGGCGACTGGAAAAGAGAGAAGACATCACCACGACCTCCGCGGGTCACACGTCGGCTACCCGCTTTCGGGCAGCCCGTTCGAGCGGTGCTTAACGCACGGCACCATCCGGCAGAGGTAGCAGCAATATAAGGCTAATTGCCGGTTTGGTACAGGCCCGCTGTTCCAGCAGGTGTGCCGTCAGCCCATGCGTTCATGGCGTCGGGCATGAGGTTCATGATCGTCAGTGAAACCTCGACGAGGTCGACGTCGCGCCCGTGGAGCATGACACCGGGCGGCTGGCCAGCTGACGCTGGAGGAGACGCAGGACCTGCTCAAAGTCTTGCGCACGGTCGGGCGGAGGAAGGCGGAACCGCCGCTGACTTCGGCATGAAGGCCACGGCCATCCTGCCGGCGGGCGAGCGGCTCCTCGCTACGGTCGCCTACCGGCTGCGCAGGAGGAGCAGGGCGATGTCGTCGGTGCGGGTGTGGTGGAGGCCGGCGTGGTGCAGGAGGCTGTCGGCCAGGTCGTCGAGGGGCCGGTCGCCGTTGCTGGTGAGGTGGTCGGCGAGGTCTGTGATGGAGTCGGTGATGTCGGTGTCGGGGGTTTCTACGAGGCCGTCGGTGTAGAGAGCGAGGAGTGACCCCGCCGGGAACGCGATGGTGGTGACTGGGTAGTCGGCCTCGCTGCCCGCGCCGATGCCGAGCAGAGGTCCCGGTTCCACCCCGAGCGCGATGGCGTGCGGTGTGGGCGCGGGGCTGCGCAGAAGTGGGGGCGGATGTCCTGCGCTGGCCAGGTGGAGGCGTCGCTCGGCGAGGTCGATGTGGATGTAGAGGCAGGAGACGAACAGGTCGGTTTCGAGATCCATCAGGACGCGGTTGGTGCGGGCCAGGACTTCGCCGGGCAACGCGCCGGCGGTGGCGTGGACGGCGGTGCGGACCTGGCCCATGAGGGCCGCGGCGTTGATGTTGTGTCCTTGTACATCGCCGATGACGGCGGCGGCGTCGGTGTCGCTGAGACGGATCAGGTCGTAGAAGTCGCCGCCGATGCCCACGCCGTGGGCGGCCGGCAGGTAGCGGGCGGCGACGGCGAGGTCGGGGAAGTGGGGCAGGGCCGCTGGTAGGAGGGCCTGCTGCAGACCATGGGCGAGGTCATGCTTGGCGTCGTACAGGAGCGAGCGGTCCATGGCCTGGGCGATGAGTCCGGCCAGCGACACGAGGACGGCGCGCTCGCTCGCCCTGAAGGGGTGCGGGTGGTCGTAGGACAGGACGCAGCAGCCGACACGGCGGTCGGCGACCAGCAGGGGCAGGAACGCCCAGGCCTGTTTGCCGCTGAGAGCCGGTGCCCGGGGGTAGGCGCGGGCCATCTCGGCGGGGTCGGCGAAGAAGGCCGGGATGCCGCTTTGCAGGACATGGCCGGCAGGAGTGAGGCCGGTGTCCAGGGGCAGGCCGTCCAGGCGTGCCACATTGCGCGGGTCGTAGCCCCGGTGCCCGGTGATCCTCAGGCGTCCGGCATCGACAACGGAAATGACCATGCCCTGGGCGCCGAAGGCGGGCAGGATCTGGTCGGCCACCACGTTGACGACGTCGGCCACGGTGACGGTCTGGCTCAGGGCGGCCGCCAGGTGGATCAGCTGGTGGATGCGCCCCGTGCCAGCTCTTTGCGGTGAGGCGCCCAGGGCCGGTGTGATGCCGGGCGGCGGTGCGTCCGCCGACTGCGGGTCGAGGTGGGGGGAGATGAGGGCGCTGATGCCGCTGTCGTCGGGGTAGAGCCGGATGTCGAGCCAGTGGTCGGGCGGGCGCAGCGCGGTGTAGGCGACGGGCTCGCGGCTGAAGACGGCGATGCGGTAGTGCTCCTCGTGGACGGGGTCGTCGAGCCAGGGCACGGACTGCCACGGCAGGGTGCCCAGGAGGCGGTCGGCTCTGCGGCCGAGCAGCCGGGCGGCGGCGTCGTTGAGGTAGGTGATGCGGCCCTGCAGGTCGAAGCTGAGGGCGCCGACGGGCATCCGCTGGAGCAGGTCGGCGGCGGCGAGCCCGCTCTGCGCGGGGTCCGGGTCAGGGCGGCGCAGGGGGACGGTGCGCGGCTGATCAGGAATGCTCCAAGGTGCAGGTGCTTGGTCCAGCACTCGGGTGATGCGGCTTGCGCTGGACTGGATGTGCCCGAGTTCTCGACGGGTCAGCGAGGGCGGGTGGCTCTTGGGCCATGCCAGCACCAGCACCCCCCACCGGCGGACACCGTGCAGGGGGGCGAAGGCCAGGGCGAACTGGTAGGGCAGCCCGGCGGCGGCGTTCGGATACAGGCGGGCCATGTCCTCCTGCCGTCCCACCCACACGAGGCGGTCCTCCCGCACCGCTTCCGACAGGGGTCCCGCAGCGGATACCGCCACCCTCCGCCACGGCGCTGCCACCATCACCGGCACCCCGCACACCGCCGTCAGGCACAGCACCGACTCGCTCGGCGGCAGCAGGTACACGCTGGCTGCCAAGGCCCCCGTGCGTTGCACCGTGCCACTGAGCACTTGGTCCAGAGCCGCCTCACCACCATGCGCAGCGAAACTGTCGTCACTCATATATCCGACAATATGTTGAGCCCCGTCATGGTCACCCTCCCGCAAGGCAGCGGAGTGTGCCAGACGGAACGCGTGACGCCACGGTGACCCGCCTGCGGCAGGAGAACGCCCGCCCGGCATGCGGCCGACTCCCACGGGGACGGTCCAGCAGCCTCCTCCGGGTTCGAGGTGTCGCGGGAGGTCCCTCAGCACACCGACATCAAGGGACATGCTTGCCGGGATGTTCACCGGAGAGGCCGGGTGGCACTTCTGGAGCAGGGCTCACGCCTCGTGGATCGCCAGTTCGTCCGGAAGCCGTGTCGGTCGTCGCTTCCTGGCCATCGTGGGCGAGGAGCACGCTCGCGCGCTCGCTTCGGGACCGCCGACTCGCTCGCCCGTTGCTCCCAGCCCGCCTACTGGGCCCGTCGCGGGGGCGTCGCCCGCCTGGCGGACCTCGGTCGGCGCTCTGACTGCGGTCCGCATGGCGCCTCGGTCGCCTCGTGCCACTGGCCGGTTGCCCGTGCCTTCCGGGTTTGGTGGCGGGCCGGGTGCTCTCGCCGGGCCGGGCCTATCCGGTGCCGATCAGCGCGACACCCAGGTCGTTCTTCGCCGACACGGTCAGGGTACGGCCGTTGAGGTGGGCGCCGCCGCCGGCGGTGGCGGTGCAGGTGTCGCCGGTCAGCGGGAGGTGGACGGCCGTGAGGACCGGCTGGTTGACGACCCCGCCCACGCCTGGCTGCGCGAACCAGCCACCCGAACCCTCCAGGCCCTGTTCAGCCCCTCCTGAGACCGCGTCCTATGTGGTGAGGCGTCGTTGGTCTCGGGGTACGTGGAGTTGGATCGTTCCGGACGGGTTGCGGGAGATCGCAGAATCGCTTATCCCACCGTCGAGGGTGCGGCCACAGGGTGGCGGGACGCAGGACACTGCTGATGAGACGCTGTTCGCGGCCATCATCTGCGTCCTGGTCAGCGGGTGCGTTCGGCGGGCCCTACCACCCTGTTTCGGGATATCGAAGTCGACGGCCCATCGGCGCTTTCTGATCTGGTCGAGGGCCGGAGTCTGGGGCCGGCTCCACAAGGAGATCCTGCACGGGCTCGACGACGCCGGCCTCCTCGATCCCTCACGTGCCGTCCTCGACTCCGCCCACGTCCGCGCTAAAGGGGGGTGAACTCACAGGTCCGAGCCCCGTGGACCAGGGCAAACCCGGTGCGAAAATGCACGTCCTGTCGGACGCGAACGGGCTGCCCCCCTCGTCGGCGTCACCGCGGCCGGCACCCACGACAGCCTCGCACTGAAGCCCATGATCACGGGTCACCAAACGAGACACGACCCCCACCGCGGCCGCCACTTCAAGCCTCAACGCCTCCACGCCGACAAGGCCTACGACATCTCCCGCCTGCGGAAATGGTTACGCGGCAAACGGCTCGTCCGCCTCACCACCGCCCGGCCCCTCATGTCACCGTGCCCGCGGCACCGTGAGGCGAGGGATCGTAGGCGCCGGTGGCGGCGGTCTCCCGCAGACGACGGGCGGCCGTGAGGAGGTCCTGGTGGGAGGTATAGAGGGCGTTGACACCGAACCGGAGGAGGTCGGGGGCCCGCATGTCGGCGACGATCCCCCGGGACGCCAGCGACTGGATCAGGCCGTAGGCGTGCGGATGGCGCAGCGCGACCTGGCTCGCGCGGCGCGCGGGGTCGGCCGGGGTGACCGGCTCGAAACCCAGGTCCGCCAGCAGGTCCTCGGCGCAGCGCAGGAAGAAGCCCGTGAGGGAGAGGCTCTTGGCGCGGACCTGCGCCATGTCGACGCCGTCGAAGGCGCTCAGCGCCGCCTCCAGAGCGAGCAGCGACAGCATCGGCGGGGTCCCGATGCGGGCCCGCGCGATGCCCGGCGCCGGCGTGTACCGCTGCTGGAGAGCGAAGGGATCCGCGTGTCCGTTCCAGCCGTGCAACGGGGTCTCCCAGACCGCGTGGTGACGCCGGGCCACGTACAGGAACGCGGGCGCCCCCGGGCCGCCGGAGAGGAACTTGTAGCCGCAGCCGACCGCGAAGTCCACCCCGAGCTCGTCGAGATGGAGGGGAAGCGCACCCGCCGCATGGCACAGGTCCCACAGGGCGAGCGCGCCCGCCCGGTGGGTGAGACGGGTCAGCGACTCCATGTCGTGCAGTTCGCCGGTCCGGTAGTCGACGGGCGAATAGCTGACGACGGCGACGCCGTCGCCCTCGTCGGCCAGGAACCGTTCCAGATCGCCCGGCCGCACCCGCCGTACGTCCAGACCGTGCAGCCGTGCCACCGAGTCCGCCAGATACTGGTCGGTGGGGAAGTGCCCGGGGTCGGTGACCAGCAGGCGACGGCCCGGACGCAGCGCTGCGGCGGAACTGAGCGCGCCGAACAACTGCACGCTGGTGGAGTCGCCCGCCACGGTCTGCCCCGGCGCCGCGCCGATGAGACGGCCGACAGCGTCGCCGACCCGGACCGGGGCGTCCCACCAGGCGTGGGTGTTCCACGACCGGATCAGACCGGTTCCCCACTGTTCGCGCACCACCTCGGTGAGGACCGGCGGTACGGCGGCAGGGAGCGGGCCGAGCGAGTTGCCGTCCAGGTAGACGACCCCCTCCGGGAGGAGGAAGCGGTCCCGGACCGGGGCCAGCGGATCGCCGGCGTCGAGGTCCGCAGCCAGTTCACCGAGTCCGGCGGGTGCGGTCGTCACGGTCGGGGAACCCCCTCGGAGTCGTGGGCGTCCGGCCGCGCCGCACCGGGGACGCCGGACAGGCGCCGCAGGATGCCGACGACAGCGCGGGCACCCGGTGCCCCTGGCTCGATGAGCGTGTAGTGGCCGGTGCCGGGCAGCACGACGGTCTCCAGGTCGTGGTGGACCGCCGCGTAGTCCGCGAACTGCGACAGCGGCACCTCTTCGTCCGCATCCCCGTGCAGCAGCACCGTCGGCACCCCCGTCGAACCGGCACCCGCGAGCAGGGTGAGCGGATCCACCGACGCCAGCCGCTCCACGAAGCGGGCCCCGCCGCCCAGGAGTTGCAGCGCCGCGCCGCTGCTCAGCTCGTCCCTGCGCGTCGCGTCGAGGTCCGTGAGCGGTGCCAGCGCCAGCACACTCGTCGGCAGGCTGGTCGTGTACCAGGGCGAGTCCGTCGGCAGCAGCCCCCGGGCCGCGCACCACAGGGCCAGATGGCCGCCCGAGCAGTGGCCGGCCAGCACGTACGGCCGCCCGCCGGGGAGTGTGTCGACTATCCGGGCGACGTCGTCGAAGGTCTCCGGGTAGCCGCCCGCCCCGCCCGACCTGCGGAACCCCGGCAGCAGCGTGGTGAACCCCTGCCGGGACAAGTAGGCGGCGAACGGGGTCAGATGCATGCGGTCGTAGCGCCAGTAGCCGCCGTGCAGCAGGATCACCAGCGGCGCGTCGGGGTCTTCGGCGGGCCACGCGTCGTACACCTGGTGCGGATGGCCGCCGTACGAGCCGTGCTCCGGAGCCAGTACGGGCTTGAGGCCCAGCACCCGCTTCTCCTCCTGCGCCGCGAACGCGGAGACGACCCTAGATGTCACCGCGGGCCGCCCACAGTTCGGGGAACACCGCGCGTGAGGCGCGCTGCTCCAGCCAGGCAAGGCCCGAGGAACCGGCGCTTCCGGGCTTGGCGCCCATCGCGCGGCGCACCACCATGACGTGGTCGTACCGCCAGCGCGAGACCAGTTCGGCGAGGTCGGTGAGCAACTCGCCCAGCGCCAGCAGCGGGTGATGCTGCGGACCGGCGTAGATGCCCCGCCAGACCGCCACCACCCCGGGGTCCATCTCGTACGGTGCGGTGAGGTCCCGTTCGCGTACGTGCCGGGGCACCGGCAGCCCCCGACGGTCCAGGAACAGCAGCACCTCGTCGTAGAGCGAGGGCTCCTGGTGTGCCTCGCGCAGCGCCTCGTGCACGGACGGGTCGCCCTGGTGCGCGCGGAGCAGTCCGGCGGACTTCTCGCCGAGCAGGAACTCCATGTGCCGGTACATCGCCGACTGGAAGCCGGACGCCTTGCCGAACGCGGCGCGGAAACCGTTGAACTGGACAGGCGTCAGGGCGGCGATGGGCTGCCAGGACCCGTTGAGGGACCGGACCGCGCGCGTGCTGCGCACCAGGGCGTCCATGGCCGTGTCCAGATCGTCCTTGGCGAAGGCCCCCCGCGCCGCACGCCACTCGTGCACGATCAGCGTGAACCAGAGCTCCATCACCTGGGTGGTGACGAGGAAGCCCATCTCGTCCGCCGCCTCGGTGAGCGGCTGCTGGAGGGAGTTGAGGACCGACGCGTGGACGTAGTCGTCGTAGGGGCTCGCGCCCTGGAAGGGCTGGGTCAGCGGGTCGTCCGCGGACAGCTCCGCGAGGGCGGACGTGCCGTCTTTCATGAGTGCTCCTAGAGGCTGCCGCCGACGGGAAGGGCAGACGATGACGGAGGCGCCGACCGCACACCGGCCGTCGGCGGTTGGCGGACGTTCGGACTACGGAGTCACAGCCCGAGATGGACGCCGCCGGTCGCGTCGATCCACTGTCCGGTCACCCATCGGGCCTCGTCGCTCGCGACGAACGACACGATGTCGGCGATGTCGGCGGGGGTGCCGAGCCGCCCGAACACGGACGCGGCCGAGAGCGCCTGCCGGACCTGCGGGTTCTGCAGGGTCGGATTGATCTCGGTCTCGGTGAACCCGGGCGCGACCGTGTTCACCGTGATGCCGCGGGGTCCCAACTCCTTGGCGAGGGACAGGGTGAGAGTGTCCAGGGCGCCCTTGCTCATGGTGTACGCCACGATCGCGGGGTACGCGATCCGGGCGGCGCCCGAGGAGATGCTGACGATGCTGCCGCCGTCGCGCAGTCGGCCCAGGGCGCGCTGGATGATGAAGAACGGCGCGCGGGTGTTGACGGCGAACACCCGGTCGTATTCCTCCTCCGTGACGTCCGCGACGGTACGCGGCAGGGTGATGCCGGCGTTGTTGACGAGGACGTCCAGCCCGGGGACCGCGCCGGATGCCGCCAGTTCACGGTCGAAGGCGGCCCACAGGGTGTCGGCGTCGCCGGGGACGCCGAGTTCGGCGTGCACGGCGAACGCGCGGCCCCCCTCCGTCTCGATCTCCTTGACCGTCCGTTCGGCGGCGGCCCGGTCGTGCCCGTAGTGCACCGCGACCAGGGCACCCTCCCGTGCCAGCCGCAGGCAGATGCCTCTGCCGATGCCGCGGCTGCCTCCGGTGACGAGGGCGGTCCTGCCGTGATGCCGCAGGGTCGTGGTCAAGGCCTACTCCTTCATGTGGGGCGGTAACAGCGGGACTTGGGGCAATGCGGGGTGCTCAGGCGTCGAAGTCGAGCGTGAGTTCGCCGGTGCGCGGACGGGCCCGGCAAACGAGCGTGAAGCCCGCGGCGAGGTCCCGGGAGTCGAGGGCGTGCTGGCGGCCGAGCGCCACCTCGCCGGAGAGGACCTTGGCACGGCAGCTCCCGCACACGCCGTCGCGGCAGGCGTAGGGCACTTCGGGGCGGGCCCGCAGGACGGCGTCGAGGATTACATCGTCCTCCGGGGTCATCGTGACGTGGCTGGTCCGCCCGTCCAGTACGGCGGTGACCCGGCCGTGCCGGGAGGCGGGGGCGGCGGGGACGGGTTCGGGCGGTGCGCCCTCGGTGGAGAACAGTTCGGAGCGGACACGGTCCGCGGGCGCGCCCCACGCGGTGAGGGCCGCTCGCGCCGTCTCGACCAGTCCGTAGGGTCCGCACAGCGCGAACGTCGTGTCCGGCCCGGGACGCGCGTCGAGGAGTGCGAGCAGCCTGCGGAGTCTGGGCGCGTCGATGCGACCGGTGAACAGTTCGCTCTCGCGCCGTTCCCGCGAGAGGACGTACAGCACGGTGAACCGGTCCACGAACGCGTCCTTGAGCTCGGCGAGTTCGTCCGACAGCAGCGCCGTCCGGGCCGTGCGCGCCGCGTGGACCAGCGAGACCCGGCAGCCCGGGTCGGCGCGCAGGGCCGCGGCGGCCATCGCGGCGAGTGGGGTGACGCCGCAGCCGCCCGCGATCAGGACATGGTGTCCGCCCGGGGTCACGGGCAGCCCGAAGTGCCCTGTGGGCGGGGCAAGTTCGAGCTGGTCGCCTACCACGAGCGCCGTCAGGGCGTACGCGCCGAAGCCCTCTTCGCTGTTGCGCTTCACCACGACGCGCAGGGCGGCCGGGTCACCGGGCGGCGGGCACACCGAGTAGCTGCGCCGCAGTTCCCCGCCCGATCGCCGGTGCCGCACGACGACGTGCTGACCGGGCCGGTGGACGAACCGCGCCTTCAGGGCCGCGGGAACGTCCAGGGTGACGGCCACGGTGTCCTCGGTCATCAGGTCGAGCCGGGTGACCGCCAGCCGGAACCAGCCGGTGCGCGGGGCGGCCGCGCCCTCCGGTGCTGTATGCCCTTCCTCCGAGGCGGTGTCCACGGGGGCCGGACCGACGTGGGCTGTGTTCATGGAGTCACCTCACATCGCCGTCATCGAAGCGAAGGACTCCTGGCAGGCCGTGCACCGCAGCAGCGACTGGCAGCGGGCCGGACCGAAGGGGCTTTGCGGCCGGGTGGCCCGCGATCCGCAGTGCGGGCACGGCACGCCGAGAGCCAGGTGTACGGTGCCGGCGGCTCCCGTGGGCGACGGCGGGGCGATGCCGTGGGCGGCGAGTTTCGCACGGCCCGACGCCGTGATGCGATCGGTGGTCCAGGCGGGTGCCAGTACCTGGCGCACCCGGCCGTCGGGGTGGCCGCAGTCGGCGAGCACCTCCGCGACGGAGGACGCGATGGCCGGCAGCGCCGGGCACCCCAGGAACGTAGGGGTGATCTCCACGTCGAGGAGACCGTCAGCGGCTGTCGTGACCGCGTGGATCACACCCAGCTCGGCCAGGCTGATCATCGGCAGTTCCGGGTCCGGTAGCGCGCCCACCCGGGCGCGGACCTCCTCGGCGGACAGCCCGGTCACCAGGTGCCCCCAGGGAACTGGCGGTGCACCGACTGCAGTTCGGCGATCAGCGGCGCGAACTCCTCGGTGTGCAGGCCGTCCCGGCCGCCGCGCGACTGCCGGCCCGGCGCGGGCACGGTGAGTCCGGCCCGTGCCACGACGGCACCCGTCCGCTCCTGCCACCGGGCGCGCGGCGGACCGGACGAGGGCACGGTCCCGGCCCGGACGAGTCGGCGCAGCACGTCGTCCTCGTCGAACAGTTCGGCGGTGTACGGCCACACCCGGTCCAGGCCCGCCTGCATGCGGCGGGTGCTCTCCGGTGTGCCGAGGCCCAGCCGGACCGTCCAGTTGTCGGCGTGCAGACGGTGGTAATCGACCTCCCTGGCGGCCCGCGCGCCGAACGCGGCCAGTTCTCCGTGCGCGCAGCCGGCCAGGGCCTCGTAGTGCAGTACGGCGTAGTGCGTGTAGGCGAGCTGCCGGGCCACGGTCACCGCGAAGTCGCCGTTGGGCAGCTCCGCGAGGAGGACGTTGCCGAACTCGCGTTCCGTGCGCCCGAAGGCGAGGTCGTCCTCGGAGCGTCCGGTGCCGTCCAGCCGGCCGCTCCACGCCAGCAGGGTGCGGGCGTGGCCGATGAGGTCGAGGGCGATGTTGGACAGCGCCAGGTCCTCCTCGATCGTCGGCGCCCGCGTGATCCACTGGCACAGCCGTTGGCCGAGAACGAGGGCGTCGTCGCCGAGACGCCGGGTGTACAGGGCGAGATCGTCGTCGGGGGCGGAGCCGACAAGGGCGTCGTCGGGGGCGGATCCCACGCGGGCCTCGTCGGGAGCACCGCCGGACCGCCGCCGGGCGGCGTCGTCGGGAGCGCTGCCGGACCGCACCCCGGGGACGGTGCCGGGGCGCTCAGCCATCGTCTTCGCCTCCTTCGGCCAGCGGCGCGAACTGTTCGGGGTACCGGTACGGCTTGTGCCGGGCGTTGCTGAAGAAGGGGTCGCGTTCGTCGGGGGACGCGGCGTGCACCGCGTCCGAGCGGACCACCCACAGCGAGAGCGGATCGCCGCGCCGGGCGTGCAGGTCACGGGCGTGCCCCAGGGCCATGTCCGCGTCGACGGCCCGTACCGACCCGACGTGCTGGTGAGCGAGTCCTCGGTGCGGTCGCAGGAAGACCTCCCAGGACGCCATCGAGCCCTCCGCCGGCCGGGTCATGCGACCGGCTCCGTCGCGCCGCCGCCGTTCGCCCCGCCCTCGGGTACGCCGCCGTTCGGCGCGGTCCCGAGGCCGCGGGCGTCCGTCGAGCTCGCGGCGATCCCCGTGCCGTCCGCCTGTCCGGTCTTCTCCGTGTCAGGCCTCCCGGCGTATCGCATGTCCGCGCTCCCGGCGTTCTCCGCCTCCCCGCGTGCGGCGTACGCCGCGGCCGCCCGTCGCACCCAGGCGCCGTCCTCGTGCGCGGCCACCCGGTGGGCCAGGCGCTGCCTGGCGCAGTGGGAGTCGTCACCGAGCGCGCCCCGGTAGACGTTCCAGTCGATCGGACCGAAGTCGTAGTGCCCGCGCTCCTCGTTCCACCGGATCCCCGGATCGGGCAGCGTCAGACCGAGCCGCCGGGCCTGCGGCACACAGTGGTCGACGAAACGCTGACGCAGCTCGTCGTTGGTGTGCCGTTTGATCCCCCACGCGATGGCGCGGCGCGAGACGCTCGCGCCCAGCGCGGCGGTGCGTGCGTCGGCGCCTCCCGAGACGGTGTCGGGCGGCCCGAACATCAGCGCCACCGCCGGCAGCCACCAGCGGTCCACCGCGTCCTGGGCCATCTCCCGCTGCGCGGGCGTCCCTTCGCACAGCGACCGCATCAGGTCGTAGCCCTGCCGCACGTGGAAGGCCTCCTCCTGGCAGACCCGGCGCATCGCGCGGGCATAGGGCCCGTACGAGGTGTGGCACAGGGGCGCCTGGTTGATCACGGCGGCGCCGTCCGTCAGCCAGGCGATGGCCCCCGTGTCCGCCCAGGTGAGCGCGGGATAATTGAACGTCGCTGCGTAGCGCTGCTGCCCCCGGTGCAGGGCGTCCAACAGGTCGGCGCGGTCCACGCCCAGCGTCTCGGCGGCCGAGTACAGGTACAGGCCGTGGCCCGCCTCGTCCTGGACCTTCGCGATGAGCACCGACTTGCGGTGCAGGGAGGGCGCCCGGGTCAGCCAGCCGCCCTCCGGCTGCATGCCGATGATCTCGGAGTGGGCGTGCTGGGCGATCTGACGGATCAGCATCCGACGGTACCCGTCGGGCATCCAGTCGCGTGGCTCCACGGTCTCGCCCGCGCCGAGCAGCCCCTCGAAGTGCGCGAGGAGTTCCTGCTCCGTCACAGGAGCCACAGGAGCCACAGGAGTGGCGTCGGCCGTCGTTCCGCAGGCGTTCACGCGGCTCCGTCCCCGCCGGTCCGCGTCCCCGCCCTGCCGGGACCGTACGGGCTCTGGGCAGGACTCGGGCGTCCGGCGAGAATCCGGCACCCGGCAGGACTCGGACGCCCCGCTTGACCCCCGGCACCGCCTCCGCGCCCCGCCCCGGCTCGCACGTGCTGGGTGAGCACCCGCATCACTCCCTCTGCCCCTCTGCTGTGACTGCCCGCCCGCCGCCGTGTCACGTGCCGCGGGCAGAACCCTCACGGAGAAGAGAGGCCCCGGTGTGCCCGCGCTATCCCCGCCGGCCCCGCCCGCCCGCGTGACGAAGGTCACCCGCGGGGGCGGGGAGTGCGGGACGCCGTACGGGCCTCTTCTTCTAGCGACACACGGGCGTCGCCCGGACGGTGGACGGTCGCGACCAAGCGAAAGGGGAAGCCATGAGCACCATCAGGACGCTGCTGGTCGAACTCACCGGCACGGCCGAGTACGCGGACGCCATCGGCGACGATGCCGACCTCGCCGGCAGCGGCATCGACTCCGGCGATCTGGTGCGCCTGGTCCTGCTCGTCGAACAGCGCACGGGTGTGGAGATCACCGCCGACGACATGGAGAAGCTGCGCACGATCGCCGACTACGAACGTTTCGTCGCCGAGCGCTCCGTCGCCGGGCCCGCCGGCGGTGCGTGATGTGGCTGACACAGCTGGTGGAGCGCAACCGCCAGTGCTTCCCCGACCGGACCGCGCTCGTCGACGAGCGGCGCGGCGTCACCTGGAAGCAGTTCGCCGAGCGCACGGCCGAGCTCGCCCGAGGGCTCGCCGGACTCGGCATCGAGCGCGGTGACCGTGTCGCCGTACTCTCGCAGGACCGGATCGAGGTGCTGGAGAGCTACTTCGCGCTCGCACGGCTCGGCGCCCTGTTCGTTCCGCTCAACCACAGCCTGACCGAGCCGGAAGTGGCCTCGATCATCGAACGTGTCGGGGCGGTGGCCGTGATCGGCGAGTCCGCCCTGCTGGACCGGCACCCGTCGCTGCCGAATCCGGTGCGGATCCGGGTACCGCTCGACGAGCCGGCGTTCGACGCGCTCGGCACGGTCGACGAGCCGCACGCGCTGCCCGACGTTCCCGACACGGCCCCGATCGCCGTCCTGCACACCTCGGCGACCACCGGCCGGGCCAAGGGGGTGACCGTCGACGAGGCGTCGTTCCGTGCCATCGCCCTCGGCTGGCTGGTGATGGCCCGCCCCACCGACGACATCGTGATGGTCAACTGCTGCCCGCTGTACCACGGCAGCATGGTCGTCTCGCTGACGTACATGGCCGCCGGGGCCACGGTCGTCCTGATGCCGGGCTTCACCCCGCAGCGTGCCCTGGCCGCCGTCGAGCGGCACCGGGCCACGCACGTGTGGCTGGTCCCGCAGATGCTGCGCTTCATGCTCCAGGCGAGGGCCTCGCACAGTACGGACCTGTCCTCGCTGCGCGAGGTCCTCTACGGCGCCGCCCCGATGCCCGTCGACGTGTACGCCGACGCCGTGGCCCGCCTCGGCTGCGGATTCCGCCAGGTGTACGGCATGACGGAGGTCGGCGGCCCCTTCGTGACCCTCGGCCCGGACGAGCACCCCGCGCCCGGCGACGCGACCGTGCGCATCCCGTGCGGCCGGGTGGTGCCGGGCATGTCAGCGCGCGCCGTCGGCCCCCGGGGGCAGGAGGTGCCGCGCGGTGAGATCGGCGAGATCGCGGTCCGGGGACCGGGCATCATGCAGGGGTACTGGAACGACGCCGAGGCCACCCGTGACATCACCCTCGACGGCTGGATCCTCACGGGAGACCTGGGCTTCATCGACGAGGGCGGGCGCATCCATCTCGTCGACCGCAGCAAGGATCTGATCATCCGCGCGGGTCAGAACGTGTACCCCTCGGAGATCGAACGCGCGCTGATGACCCATCCCGCGGTCAGGGACGCGGCGGTCGTGGGCATCGCCGACGAGGACTACGGCGAGGTGCCCCTCGCCTACGTCGTCGCGAAGGAGGGCACCACGCCCGCCACGCTGCTCGGACACCTCGGTGAGAACCTCGCTCCCTACAAGCGGCCCCGGAGGATCGAGTTCATCGAGCAGGTGCCGCGCAATCCCGCGGGGAAGATCATCAAGAAGCTCCTGCGGACCTGAGACGGTCGCGTACACGGAGCCGGAGCGGCGCAACGGGCGGACACCGGTGGAGTCGGAGTGTCCGCCGTCGGCCGTCACCGGCTCCGCGGCCAGGTGGGGCCGGCCCGCGCCCGCCTCATCGACGGGACCGCGCCTGCGGGCCGCTCGCCCGCGCGTGGCGGCCGCGGCCGGGCCCGGCACGGCGGACCGCCGGGAACCGGGCAACTGAGCTGACCAGCATCGCTCTTCATGACGCAGTGATCGTCACCATCGGGCTGGCGTTCGCCGGCTACGTCACCACCTATCTCAACGGGCTTCGCCTGGCGCATCGCCAAGAGCGCCTGGCCCGGTCACCGGCAGCTCAGGGAGTTCTACGGGCCACTGTTCGCCCTCACGGAGGTCAACAGCCGTGTCCTCGGCGCGTTCATGGAACGCGACGCCCTCCCTGACGGCAGATCACCGTTCGTGCCCGAGTCACCGCCCGCGGAGGAAGAGCTCGCCGAGTGCCGGCTGTGGGTCACGACGGTCTTCCTTCCGAACATCCAGGCCACGCGCGACCTCGTGATCAGGCACGCGGATCTCCTGCGTGGACCGCGGATGCCACGACAACATCCCCCTCTCGTCGCCGCCCCGGCGGGGCGGACGGCCCCGGGCCGGCCGCGTCCCCGTGTGGGGAGAGGCGCGTGCGTACGGGGCCGTGCGGCGGGGCATTTATGGGCCGCAACGGGGGGGAGAAGGGGGCGGGGCGGGGGCGGGGGGAGGG
>NZ_JBHWUW010000079.1:0-32441 GCF_042737245.1 Streptomyces sp. NPDC060002 | reverse complement strand
CCCGGGGAGGACCCCCGGGGGCCGGATCACGCCGTCCCAGGACTCCCCGTCCGACCTCCGACAAGAGATGATTTACTCTTCAACGGAACAGTCCTGGGGGGACCATGAGCAACGATTTCACGCCACCGCCGATGCCTGGCTACGGCCCGCCGTTCCCGCCTCCGCCGCCGCCCCTGCCGCCCGGGAGGGCCACCTCCACCACTGTCCTCGTCGCCGTGGCCGCGGCCGTGGTCGCCGCGGTCCTGGCGTCCGCCGTCACGGTGCTCGTCACCGGGGACGGTGACGAGGGTGCGGAGGCCGCGCCCACGGTCACCGTCACCGAGACGGAGTTCGCGGACGGCACCGATGCGGCCGCCGAGACGGACGCGGACGACGAACCCGCGGCCGAGGAGACGGAGGAAGGCGCCTACACGCTCTCGGACACGGTCGTCTACGAGAACAACGTCGAGATCAGCCTGTCGAAGTTCGCCCGGGGCGTCTCGCACGACTACGCGTCCCCCGAGAACACGCCCTACGTCAAGTTCACGATCAAGGTCGTCAACAGCTCGAAGAACACCTTCGACGCCACCAGCATGACCGTGAACTGCGCCCACGGCGACGAGGGCAAGGAGGGCGAGGCCATCTTCGACGACGGTCTCGACGGCACCCCCGACACCAGCATCCTGGCCGGTCGCTCCCTGTCGTTCTCCTGGGGATGCGAACTCCCCAAGAGCGCCAAGTACCTCCAGGTCGAGGTGGCTCCCGACTTCGACTCCGAGACGTCCATCTTCGCGGGCGACGTGAAGTAGCGCGCCGGGGCGCCCCTCAGGAGCCGCCTAGGGTGCGCCCCCGCTGCTGTGCGCGATGCACGCCACATCGATGCGGTCGGCCAGCTTCGCGAGTTCGATGGTCAACGCGGCGACGGTGTCCTCGTCCAGCCCGTCCGCCCCGGCCTCGACGAGATGCAGCCACCGACCGCCCAGCGTGCGGAGCAGCTTGCTCACGTCGGCCGCGGCCACCTGCAAGGTCCCGCGGTCATCGACGATCAGAGGCAGAGTCACTTCGCGGTTCACATCCGGGATCGTAGCCGCGCGGCGCTCACACACCGTGCCAAACCGTGGTGATGTTGCAGAACTCCCGGATTCCGTGCCCGGACAGCTCACGGCCGTACCCGGACCGCTTCACCCCGCCGAACGGGAACCCCGGATGGGACGCGGTCATCCCGTTGACGTACACCCCGCCGGCCTCCAGATCCCGCACGAAACGGTCGACCTCGGCCTCGTCCCGCGTCCACACGTTGGAACTCAGGCCGAACGGCGAGTCGTTGGCGATGAGCACCGCCTCGTCCAGGTCGGCCGCCCGGTACAGCGTCGCGACCGGCCCGAACGCCTCCTCGCGGTGGATGCGCATCTCGCGGGTGATCCCGGCGAGCACGGTCGGCGGGTAGTACCAGCCCGGCCCGTCGGGCCGTTCGCCTCCGCACAGCACGGCGGCGCCGTAGCGCCGCGCGTCGTCCACCAGCTCCTCGAGGTCCGACCGCCCCTGCTCGCTGGCCAGCGGCCCGACCTCCGTCTCCTCCTGCAGCGGGTCGCCGACCCTCAGCGCCGCCATGCCCGCGACGAACCGCTCGGTGAACGCGTCGTACACGTCCGTGTGAACGATGAACCGCTTGGCGGCGATGCACGACTGCCCGTTGTTCTGCACGCGGGCGGTCACCGCCACCTGTGCGGCCCGGTCGACGTCCGCCGAGGGCATGACCACGTACGGGTCGCTGCCGCCCAGCTCCAGCACCGTCTTCTTGACCATCGCCCCGGCGGTGGCGGCGACCGCCCGGCCGGCCGGCTCGCTCCCGGTCAGGGTCGCCGCCTTCACCCGCTCGTCGCGCAGGATCTCGTCGACCGCGCCCGAGCCGACGAGCAGCGTCTGGAAGCAGCCCTCGGTGAAGCCGGCCCGATGGAACAGGTCCTCCAGGTACAGGGCGGTCTGCGGGACGTTCGAGGCGTGCTTGAGCAGACCCACATTGCCCGCCATCAGCGCCGGCGCGGCGAACCGGACCACCTGCCACAGCGGGAAGTTCCACGGCATCACCGCGAGCACCGGGCCCAGCGGCCGGTAGCGGACCAGGGCGCGCGCGGCGCCGGAGTCCTTCACGTCGACGGCGGACGGCTCCTCGTCGGCGAGCAGTTCCGCCGCGTGCTCGGCGTACCAGCGCATCGCCCTGGCACACTTCGCGGCCTCCGCGCGCGCCTGCTTCACCGGCTTGCCCATCTCGGTGGTCATCACCCGGCCGATGTCCCCCTGGTCCTCCTCGAGGAGGTCGGCGGCCCGGCCGAGCAGGCGGGCGCGTTCGGGAAACGTCGTCGTCCGGTACGTACGGAACGTGGCCTCCGCGAGCTGGAGCCGGCGCTCCAGCTCCTCCTCGCCCATGGCCTCGTACGTCCGAAGCGTCTCGCCGTTCGCCGGGTTCACCGTCGCGATGGGCATGACCGACCTCCTGAAGAGCTGACTGTGCTTCGACCTTCCCGCGTCGGCCCCTGGGCCGCAACGCGTGCGCATCCGCTCAGGCCGAGTGCTCCGCCAGCCGGTCGAGAAACGCGGCCTGTGCCGTGACGATCAGCTCGCGGGCCCGGTCGAGTCCGAACCAGGCCACCCGGTCCAGCTCCGGGAACTCCCGGGTCCGGCCGGACCTCGGCGGCCACTCCATGGTGAACGTGCCTGGGGTGATCGCCGCCGGGTCGAGGTCCGCCTCGATCGCCCACGCGGTGACGATCTTGCCGTTCGTCTGCCGGACCTCGCCGAGGCCGATCGCCTCGCCGTCGGGCGGCGGCAGGCCCAGCTCCTCCCGGAACTCGCGGCGGGCCGCCTCCCAGGCCGCCTCGTCGGGCACGTACTCGCCCTTCGGGACGGTCCACGCCCCGGCGTCCTTCTTCGCGAAGTACGGACCGCCCATATGGCCCAGCAACACCTGCGGACCGTCGTCGGTGTGCCGGAACAACAGCAGGCCCGCGCTGCGCTTCGGCGTCGCGGGGGTCAAGGGCGCACCTCCGGGTGGGCGGCGAGCAGGGTCTCCACCGTGTCCGCCTCCTCCGGGCGCTTGTCCTCGCGGTAGCGCAGCACGCGGGCGAAGCGCAGCGTGACGCCGGCCGGGTAGCGGGTGGAGCGCTGAAGGCCGTCGTAGGCGATCTCCACGACGAGTTCGGGGCGTACGGTCACCACGTATCCGCTCTCGTCGACGGCCAGTTCCCTCAGGCGCTCCGTCTGCCAGGTGAGCAGGGCGTCGGTCAGGCCCTTGAAGGTCTTGCCGAGCATGGCGAAGCCGCCGTCCGCGGTGCGGGCGCCGAGGTGCAGGTTGGAGAGCTTGCCGGTGCGCCGCCCATGGCCCCACTCGGCGGCCAGCACCACCAGGTCGAGTGTGTGCACGGGTTTGACCTTCAGCCAGGACGCGCCTCGCCGGCCCGCGCTGTAGGGCGCGTCGAGGGCTTTCACCACGACTCCCTCGTGACCGCGCAGCAGGGTCTCCCTCGAGAACTCCTCCGCGGCTCCGACGTCCTCGGGGCCGGACACGACCGTGCGGCGCACCCGCATCGGCTCGGGCACCAGCCGGGCCAGCTCCGCGTGCCGTTCGGCGAACGGCAGGTCGAGCAGGTCCCGGCCGTCCACGGACAGCGCGTCGAAGAAGACCGGGGCGACGGGGACCGCCTCGGCGGCGGCCGCCACATCCACCCGGGAGCCGACCCGGCCGGCCGTCTCCTGGAAGGAGCGGGGGCGGCCCGTCTCGTCGAAGGCGATGACCTCGCCGTCCAGGATGAACCGCGATCCCGTCAACCGCCTTGCCGCGTCGCTCACTTCGGGCAGCCGGTCGGTGATGTCGTCGAGGGTGCGGGTGTAGAGGCGGACGTCGTCGCCGTCGCGGTGCACCTGGACGCGGATCCCGTCCAGCTTCTCCTCCACCGCGCAGACGCCGAGCTTGCCGACCGCCTCGGCCACGGCGGACGCGGTGTGCGCGAGCATCGGCAGGACCGGCCGGCCGACGGTGAGCCGGAACGCCTCCAGCGCCGCCGGTCCGTCCGCGAGCAGCGCCTGTGCCACCGTCCGCAGCGACCCGGCCAGCATCACCGCCCGGCGTACGTCCGTGGCGGGGGCCCCGGTCGCCTGCGCCAGGCCCTCCACGGCGATGGCGTCCAGCGCGCCCTGCCGGACCTCGCCGGTGATGAGGCCGAGCAGGAAGCGCTGTTCGTCCGCGGTGGCCGCGCCCATCAACTCCCCGACCAGACGCGTCCGTTCGGCCTGCGAGCCGGGCCCTGACAGCCGGCCGAGCTCGGTGAGCCGGGCGTCCACCTCCCGCACGGTGAGGGTCGGCCCGTCGGCCGGGGGGACCGTCCGGCTCAGCACCTTCCAGCCGATGCCCAGCCGTCCCTGGGGGAGCCGCCCGGCCAGATAGGGGATGACGACCGGCACGTCGTCAGCCTCCGCGTCCCGGAACAGTCCGGCGAGCAGGGCGATCTTGCGGGAGCGCGCCGAGGTGGCGGCGACCTCCCGGGACACGTCGGCGAGCCGGGTCAGCAGCATGCAGCCATGGTGCGGCGCGCTCCGCTGTTTTACACGCCGAGGAATGGGTTGCTCTTCGTCCGCGGGCGCGTTGTGGCTGGTCGCGCAGTTCCCCGCGCCCCTTGGGGGTGCTGCCGAACCGCAGCCTGATTCGTCTGGACCGCTCAGCCGGCGACGGCCGCGTCGAGGTCCGCCATGAGCAGCTCCCCGTTGATCGCCGCCCCGGCCCGGTAGCCACGGCTGGCCGCGTTCACGACCTGCTCGGCGAAGCCCGACGCGTTGCCGGCCGCCCACAGGCCGGGCACGCTCGTCAGGCCCCGTCCGTCGACCACGGGGTACGTCCCGAAGGGGGTCTCGCTCAGCTCCGCGCCCAGCCGGGCGAGCAGGTCCGTCCGCGGCACCGCCCGGGGCGCCACGAACACCACCTCGCGGTCGTGCACCTGTCCGTCCCGGAGCCGGACCCCGGTGAGCCGGTCCGCCTCGACGACCAGTCCGGCCACCTCGCCGGGGACGACGCGCACGCCGGCCGCGGCCAGCCTGCGCAGGTCCTCGTCGGCCGGTTCCGCCTCGGCGACCGTGTGCAGGAAGAGGGTCACGTCCTTCGACCACTGGGACACCATCAGCGCCTGGTGGACGCTCATCGGGGTGGTGGCGAGCACGCCGAAGGCCTGGTCGCGGACCTCCCAGCCGTGGCAGTAGGGGCAGTGGACCACGTCCCGGCCGAAGCGCTCGGCGAGGCCCGGGACGGGCGGCAGCTCGTCCTTCAGGCCGGTCGCGACGACGAGCTGCCGGGCCCGCACGGTCCGGCCTCCCCCGGAGGGGGTGCCCCCGGCGAGCCGTACGGCGAAGCCCTCGTCCCTGGTGGCGTCCACCACCCGGTCGCGGACCAGGTCCACGCCGTACCGCGCGATCTCCTCGCGTCCGACGGCGAGGAACTCGGCGGGTGACATGCCGTCCCGCGACAGATAGCCCTGCATGTGGGCGGCGGGCGCGTTGCGTGGCTCACCCGCGTCGACGACCAGTGTGCGGCGCCGGGCCCGGCCCAGGACCAGCGCGGCGGACAGGCCGGCGGCGCCCCCGCCGACGACGATCACTTCGTACTCCTCGGTCTTCTCGGTCACGGTGACCACCTCCGCGACCACGGTCGCCGGGCGCGCGCGGGATTGACAAACATATTTGCCGCTTCGGCAATATGGAGGCATGACGACCGATGAGGTACTCGCGGAGGTCGGACCGAGGCTGCGGCGGCTCCGCAAGGAGCGGGAGGTGACGCTCGCGGCCCTGTCCGAGTCGACCGGCATCTCCGTCAGCACTCTCTCGCGGCTGGAGTCCGGGCTGCGCAAGCCCAGCCTGGAGCTGCTGCTGCCGATCGCCCAGGCCCACCAGGTGCCGCTGGACGAGCTGGTCGGGGCGCCGCCGGTGGGGGATCCCCGGGTGCGGGCCGAGCCGATCGTGCGGCACGGGCGCACCTTCTGGCCGCTGTCCCGGCAGCCCGGCGGACTTCAGGCCTTCAAGGTGCTGGTGCCCCGGCGCGAGGAGGAGCCCGAGCTGCGCGTCCATGAGGGCTACGAATGGCTGTATGTGATGTCCGGGCGGCTGCGGGTGGTGCTGGGGGAGCACGACGTGGTGATGGCGGCGGGCGAGGCCGCGGAGTTCGACACGCGCGTGCCGCACTGGTTCGGGTCGACGGGGGAGGGGCCAGCCGAGTTCCTGAGCCTGTTCGGACCGCAGGGTGAGCGGATGCATGTTCGAGCGAGGCCTCGGAAGGGGTGACGGAGGCGACTCTTCGGCCGTCGCCTGTTCCCTCCAGGCAAGCGACCGCTTAGTATGCGAATCGACCCGGTCGGAACGCCGGTCGGACGACGCAGTCCCGTGGAGGCTCCGCATGCAGGCATGGCAGGTGCACGAGAACGGCGAGCCGAGCGAGGTGATGCGGCTCGAGGACGTGGAGCGGCCCACGCCCGGCGACGGCCAGGTCCTGCTCAGGGTGCGTGCCGCGAACATCAACTTCCCGGACGTGCTGATGGTCCGGGGGCACTACCAGGTGCGGCCCCCGCTGCCGTTCACACCGGGCGTGGAGATCTGCGGCGAGACCGAGGACGGCCGTCGTGTGATCGCCAACCCGGCGCTGCCGTACGGCGGTTTCGCCGAGTACGCCGTCGCCGACGCGGCCGCCCTGCTGCCCGCGCCCGAGTCGCTGGACGACGCCGAGGCCGCCGCGCTGCACGTCGGCTACCAGACGGGCTGGTTCGGTCTGCACCGCAGGGCGCATCTGGAGGCCGGCGAGACGCTGCTCGTCCACGCCGCCGCCGGAGGGGTCGGCAGCGCGGCCGTGCAGCTCGGGAAGGCGGCGGGCGCGACCGTCATCGGCGTCGTGGGCGGCGCCGAGAAGGCCGCAGTGGCCCGCGAGCTGGGCTGCGACGTGGTGATCGACCGGCGGGCCGAGGACGTCGTGGGGGCCGTGAAAGCGGCCACCGGCGGCCGGGGCGCCGACGTGATCTACGACCCCGTCGGCGGCGAGGCCTACACCCAGTCCGCGAAGGTCGTCGCCTTCGAGGGCCGGATCGTGGTCGTCGGCTTCGCGAGCGGGACCATCCCGAGTCCCGCGCTGAACCACGCCCTCGTCAAGAACTACTCGATCCTCGGCCTGCACTGGGGCCTGTACAACACCAAGAACCCGAAGCTGGTCCAGCACTGCCACGAGCAGCTCACCGAGCTGGCCGCCCGGGGCGCCATCCGGCCGCTGGTGAGTGAGCGCGTCCCGCTCGACGGGGCCGCGGCCGCCGTGCAGCGGGTCGGCGACGGCGTCACCACCGGCCGGGTCGCCGTCGTACCGCAGAACGGAGCCACCGCATGACCGACGCAGCCGAACTGAAGCGCCGCACAGCGGAGTTGCTGGCCGCGCACCCGCCCGCCGGCACCGATCCGACGGACTTCCTCAAGGCCCGCTTCGACGCGGGACTGGCCTGGGTCCACTACCCCGAGGGCCTCGGCGGATTGGGCGCGCCCCGCTCCCTGCAGGCCGTCGTCGACGCCGAGCTGGCGGCCGCAGGCGCCCCCGACAACGACCCGCGGCGCCTCGGCATCGGCCTCGGCATGGCCGCGCCGACGATCCTGCGCTACGGCACCGAGGAGCAGAAGCGGCGGTTCCTGCGGCCCCTGTGGGTGGGCGAGGAGGTCTGGTGCCAGCTGTTCAGCGAGCCCGGCGCCGGCTCCGACCTGGCCGCGCTCGGCACCCGCGCCGTCCGTGAGGGCGAGGGATGGGTGGTCAACGGACAGAAGGTGTGGACGTCCAGCGCCCATGTCGCCCGCTGGGCCATTCTCATCGCCCGCACCGACCCGGACCTGCCCAAGCACGCCGGCATCACCTACTTCGTCTGCGACATGACCGACCCCGGCGTCGAGGTCCGGCCGCTGCGTCAGGTCACCGGCGAGGCCGAGTTCAACGAGGTGTTCCTCACCGACGTCCGCATCCCCGACGCGCACCGCCTCGGTGACGTCGGCGACGGCTGGCGGGTCGCGCAGACCACCCTGATGAACGAGCGCGTGTCGATCGGCGGGATGCGGCTGCCCCGCGAGGGCGGCATGATCGGCCCGGTCTCGAAGACCTGGCGCGAGCGGCCCGAGCTGCGCACCCACGACCTGCACCAACGACTTCTGAAGCTCTGGGTCGAGGCCGAGGCCGCCCGTCTCACCGGCGAACGCCTGCGCCAGCAGCTCGTCGCCGGCCAGCCCGGCTACGAGGGCTCCGGCATGAAGCTGGCGTTCGCCCGGCTCAACCAGGAGATCAGCGGCCTGGAGGTCGAACTCCTCGGTGCGGAGGGCCTGTTGTACGACGACTGGACGATGCGCCGCCCGGAGCTGGTGGACTTCACCGGCCGGGACGCCGGATACCGCTACCTCCGCTCCAAGGGCAACAGCATCGAGGGCGGGACCAGCGAGGTCCTGCTGAACATCGTCGCCGAGCGCGTCCTGGGCCTCCCGTCCGAGCCGCGCACCGACAAGGACGTCGCCTGGAAGGACCTGGCCCGATGAGCGCACAGCCCGATCTTCTCTACTCCGAGGAGGAGGAGGCGCTGCGCGCCGCCGTCCGCGACCTGCTCGCCGACCACTGCGACGCGCCCGGGGTCATCGCGCGTACGGAGTCGGACGCGCCGCACGACCTCGCGGCCTGGAAGGCGCTCTCCGACGGCATGGGCCTCGCGGGCCTGCTGGTGCCCGAGGCGCTGGGCGGTCAGGGCGCCACTCATCGCGAAGTCGCCGTGGTACTGGAGGAGTTGGGGCGCTCCGTCGCCCCTGTGCCGTACCTGACCAGTGCCGTCGTCGCCACCGAGGCGCTGCTGGCCGTCGGGGACGAGGAACTGCTCGGCCGACTGGCGTCCGGGCGGACGATCGGCGCGCTGGCGGTCGGGCTGCACACCGCACCGGGGGCCGCCGTCCAGGCCGTCCACGTCGAAGGAGGGCTTCTCCACGGCGAGTTGTCCGGCATCGCGGACGCGGCCGTCGCCGACGTGCTGCTCGTGCCCGCGGACGACGGCGGCCTGTACGCGGTCGACGCGGCCGCCGTGACCGTCACCCCGCAGGTGTCCCTCGACCTCACCCGTCCGCTCGCCACGCTCACCCTCGCCGACGCTCCCGGCCGCCGCCTCGGCGACGCCGAATCCGCCGTCCACCGTGCTCTGCGGGCCGGCGCAGGACTGCTCGCCTCGGAGCAACTCGGGCTCGCCGACTGGGCGCTGACCGAGACCGTGCGCTATCTGAAGGAGCGCAAGCAGTTCAACCGGCCCGTCGGCGGCTTCCAGGCGATCAAGCACCGGCTGGCCCAGCTCTGGCTGGAGGTCGTCAACCTCCGGGCCGTCGCCCGGGGCGCGGCCGACACGCTGGCGAGCGGTGAGGACGTCGACATCGCGGTGGCCGTCGCCCAGGCCTACGCGGCCGGGGTCGCCGTGCACGCCGCCGAGGAGGCACTCCAGCTGCACGCGGGCATCGGCATGACGTGGGAGCACCCGATCCACCTGTACCTCAAGCGGGCCAAGGCCGACTCGATCGCCTACGGCAGCGCGGGCGCCCACCGGGCCGCCGTGGCCGAACTCGTCGATCTGCAAGCCCCCTGACCGTCACCCGGTGAAGCCCGCCCCACCTGGGGCGGGCTTTTTCGTGCCCCTGGCCGGAAGGAGTGAACAAGCGGCGGCGGTCCGGCCAACTCCTGCCATGTACGGGTTCGTTGCTGCCCGGGCAGCCTCATACTCCCTGTGGTCCCGACCCGCCCCACAGGGAGGAACGACATGTCCCTCGTCACCCGCCGCAGAGTACTCACCGGCCTCGGCGCCACCGTCGCGGCGGTGCTCGCCCCGCCCGCCGGCAGCGCGTTCGCCGACGGACACAAGCACGGCCCCCGCCCGCTGCGGCGCGCCCACGCCCACAACGACTACGAGCATCCCCGCCCCCTCCTCGACGCCCTCGGCCACCGCTTCGGCAGCGTCGAGGCCGACATCTTCCTCGTCGACGGGGAACTCCTCGTCGCCCACTCGGCGGACCAGCTCGACCCCGCCCGCACCCTGGAGTCGCTCTACCTCACCCCGCTCGCCGCCCGCGTGAAGGCCAACCACGGTTCGGTGTACCGGGGTTACCGGCAGCCCCTTCAGCTGCTCATCGACATCAAGACCGAGGGCTCCTCGACGTATCTCGCACTCGACCGGCAACTCAAGCGCCACAAGGGCCTGTTCACCACCTACGCGCACGGCCGCGTCCATCCCGGACCGGTGACCGCCGTCATCTCCGGCGACCGCGCGGCCCGGACGCCCATGGAGGCCCAGAGCGTCCGCCGGGCCTTCTACGACGGCCGACTGGCCGACCTCGGCACCTCCGGGTCCTCGTTCGCCTCGCTGATCAGCGACAACTGGACGCTCAACTTCACCTGGCTCGGCGTCGGGGCCTTCCCCGAGGCGGAACGGCAGAAGCTGCGGAGCATCGTCGGCACCGCCCACGCACGCGGTCAGCAGGTGCGGTTCTGGGCCACGCCGGATCTCGCGGGCCCCGCCCGGGACGCGCTGTGGGCCGAACTCCTCGCCGCCGACGTCGACTACCTCAACACGGACGACCTGGCGGGCCTGGAGGCGTTCCTCGACGCCCACCGGACGGCGTAGCGCATTCGCCTGACACCACTCGTTCGGCGGACAGGTCAGCCGCACGGACGAACCCTCTGTTACGCCACACTTGCGGCCGAACGCAGTGAAAACGGACGTGTCGGAGGAGGTTGACGGTGGCCATTTCGATTTCCGCGGTGCTGTTGCTGTTCGTCCTGATGGTGATCTTCACGCGCAACGGCGGACTGAAGGTCTCCCACGCGCTGGTCTGTCTGCTGCTCGGGTTCCTGCTGGCCGGCACCGGTATGGCACCCACCATCCACAGCGGCCTCACGGCGACGGCCGACATCGTCGGCAGCCTTCGACCGTGAGGCCGCTGCGGGGTCGCCCATGACCCGGGCGACTACTTGGTGAAGACCCCGATGCCGTTCGCCACGGGACGCTCGTACCCGTCGGACGGGTGGTTGCGGACCGTCACCTCGGCCGAGCCCGCGGGACGGGCCACCAGGGTCGACGAGCCGCCGCCGTCCAGGCTGAAGCCCTCGCTCGCGCCGAGGCTCTTCAGAGCGGCGGCGACCTCGGCGATCGTCAGGCCCCTGCGGTACGCGGTGGCACCGTCCAGCGCGAACAGGTACACCCGCTTCCCGCCGTTGCCGATGCCCACGGCCGTACGCACCGCCGAGACCGACCTGTCCAGACCGGACAGCGGCTGGGAGCCCGACAGGACCGGATAGCCGCCCACGGCGAAGCTGTACGCCGACCTCGACGCGGCCGTCAGCCCGTAGCGCACCGCCACCGCCTGGCCCTTGACGAGCGTCTTCAGGCGCGCCGCGCCCGCCTCCCGCCCGACGAGGACCGTGGTGCCGGCCGTGATGGTGCCGCTGCCGGGCGCGGTCGACGTCGACACCACCCGGCCCTTCTTCAGAGTCACCTCATAGGTGCTGGTGCTGCACGCCGCGGCCCGTTCGGTGTCCGTGCCGCAGGTGGCCCGCTTGCGTGAGACGCTGCCCCAGTCCGAGGTGTACGCGCCGATGGAGTTCTCCGCCAGCGCGTACTGGTTGACGCCGCCCAGCGGCAGTCGCCGCCCCAGGACGCTGACCGTTCCGTCGAGGGACAGGCTGTCCACCCGGGCCTTGCCGTCGGTGCCGACACCGACCACGGCCCTGGTGTTCGTGCCCGGCGGCAGCGCGGGCCCGAACCGCTGCCCGTTCGGGACCGCGCCCTTGAGCGCCTTCCCGTTCACGACCGCCGGCCCCACGCTCGCCCCGGTCGCCGCGACGCCCGGGTGCTGCGTCTCGCTGATGTTGAAGAAGTCGCCGTTGATGCCGGCGACGGCCTTCTGGCTGTTCGCCAGCGAGGAGACGGCCGCGCGGGACGCGACCGCTCCCGGGTACAACAGCCCCAGGCGTACATGGGTGTTGGTGAGATCGACGCTGAGCACATGCACGTGCGTCGTCCCGGCGGCCCCCGCCAGGTCGTACTGCCGGTACGTCACACCCGCCGCCACGGTGGTCCAGGTCGCGGCGTCGGCCGGGGCCGCCCCCGCGAGCGCCGCCCCCGCCATGGTGCCGAGCGTGACGAGCAGCGTCACGGACTTCTTACGCACCCCGGACCGCTTCTGATGTCGTGTCACAGACCCCCCTGGGTAGTTCGGGCCGCAACTTTCTCATGACCTGAGGGAACTCCCGCCAGGGGGGTGAGCGGGAAGACCACGAGAACGGGTGAGGAAAGGCATGATTCCGGGTGGCTCGCACCGCCGTTCGGCCGCGCCGTCCCGCTCCCTGTGCTACTCCGTCGCCCGAGCGGTCGTGCTCCGGGCCGCGTAGCAGCGCAGGGACACCGTCCGGGCCGGTCCCCACCGCTGGTCGGCGGTGCCGAGGAGCCGCCGGCCGAGCCGCTCGTAGAACGACGCCGCGGGGTCGGTGGCGACCACGTCCAGGACCGGGTGAAGGTCCCGGGCGCGTGCCGCCCCGACCGCCCGTGCCAGGAGAGCCGCGCCGACGCCGTGACCGCGGGCCTCGGGTGCGACGTACAGCCGGCTGATCACCGCGGGCGCCGTCCGGCCGTCCCACAGGTTCGCCGCCACGTCCTCCTTCTCGGCTCCGCACAGACCGACATGTCCGACGACCCGTCCGTCCAGCTCGGCCACCCACGCGGCGAGCAGGGCGCCCGGTGTCAGCCATGGGGCGGGCCGGTCGGGCCGGTCGACCGGACAGCCGCTGTGCGCGTGCACCGGCGCGAGCACGGCGACGCAGCCGTCCAGGTCGGCCGGGAGCCGGGGCCGGACACGGGGGTGGCCGGAGGGTGATCCGGCGGGGTCAGTCGTCATCGCCGCCCACCTGGCCGTCGTACGCGGCGAACGGGGTGAAGTGGGCCGGCGCGTGGTCGATCGGGAGGTCGGGGCGCCAGACGGTGAGGGACTGGGCGCTGCACACGAACAGGGACGGCGGCAGGTGGTCCAGGGAGTACCAGCGCCAGTCGCCGACGCTCTCCCCAAGCTGGTCGGCGGGTTCGCCCTCCCAGTCGGTGACGACGGCGCCGACGGTCATCCGCACGACACCCTCGACCCGGTCGAGCAGGGTGCCCAGCAGGCGTACCCGCGACGGGTCCGCCCGCAGCCCGGTCTCCTCGCGCAGCTCCCGCACGACCGTCTCCTGGAGTGACTCCCCGGGTTCGACCGTGCCCCCGGGCAGCTCCCAGGTGCCCCGCCGGTGACGGCCGAGGAGCAGTCCCCGGGGCCCGTACAGGATGGCTCCGACGCCGATTGCCGCATGCGCGACGGGAGGCAGGCCGGTGCGGGGGCGGGCGGAGACGCGCAACGGGCGCCGGGCCCGGAAGACCCGGTAGGCGGCGGGGTTGGCGGGGTCCGGCGACGTCACCGGCACCACGTCCTCCACCAGCAGCCCGTGTGCGGTGAGCAGATCCTCCCAGCTCTCGGTGGTGGGCACCCACATCCGGACCGTCGTCTCGCCGCCGCCCGCGAACCGCAGGGTCTCCGGCCGTGCCACCAGCTCCGAAGTGGGGCCGTCGCCCCGGGAGTTGGTGTGCAGCACGGAGAAGCACAGCGTTCCACCGGGAGCGAGCGCGGTCGCCAGGGCGGGAAACAGCCGCCGTGGGTCGATGAACGGGACGGCGTTGACGGCGTAGATCACGTCGTAAGGCCGCGCGGTGCGCAGGTGCTCGACGGCGTCGGCGTGGAGCAGACGCAGTCCGGGCAGGGAGCCGTACCGGTCGCGGGCCCGCTCGATCTGGCCGGGCGCGAGATCGACCGCGTCGACGGTGGCCCCGTACGCGCGGACGAGCCGGGCGGCGTGCCGGGCCGGGCCACAGCCCAGGTCCAGGACACGCCGGCCCGCCAGCTCCCCGAGGAACGCCTCGTCCGGACCCGCGTCCGGGAACCCCCAGTCGATCCGCTCCGCCTCCGCGAGGGCCGTGCCCCGCCGCAGATGGTGCGTGGCGTAGGCCTGCCAGGCGTCGGCGTTGACGGACTCCGGGCCGTCGGGGGCGAGGGGACGGGGCATGGGCGGTCCTCCACGGGTCGGCTGGTCGGTGCTCGTCGGGCCAGTCGATTCTTACCGGCCCCGGCACCGGGCAACCGGCCTCGGCGCATGGTGCGTTGCGGGCAGATGCGTCGGCGCACCGTGCACCCGTGCACCCGTGCACCCGGGTACGGGCATGGCCGAACAGGTGGACGCGGCCGGCGAGGCGGAACGCGTCGGCGGCCCCGCATCGAGACTCCGGCCCGCCGGAGGCCGGCGGGGGCGGCCGGTGCTCAGTGGACCGGGTGCTTGCTCAGGATGGACACCCGGTTGAAGGCGTTGATGGTGACCGCCACCCAGATCACCGCCGAGATCTGGTCCTCGGTGAGGACCTCCAGGGCGTCGGCGTACGCGGCCTCCTGTGCCGCGGCGTCGGACGGCACGGTGGTCGCCTCGGCCAGCGCCAGGGCGGCACGCTCCAGGGGGCTGAAGAGATCGGTGTCCCGCCAGGCCGCGAGGACGCCCAGCCGCCGGGTGTCCTCGCCCGCGCGCAGGGCGGCCCTGGTGTGCAGGTCGAGGCAGAACGCGCAGCCGTTGAGCTGCGAGACGCGCAGATCGATCAGTTCCACGACGGTGCGCTCCAGGCCGGCGTCGGCGGCGGTGGCCCGCACGGCCTCGGACGTCTGGACCAGCGCGTGGTACGCCTTGGGGCTCTGCTTGTCTATGAAGATCCGTCGAGTCATAGTTGAAGATCAAACCATTCATGGTTCGGAACAGCAGAAACGAGAGGTGCCCACGGTGAGCAAGGCCGAGGTACTCACCCCGCGAGACGTTCCGCTGGGCGGCCCCCGGGCGATGACCGTACGACGGACGCTGCCGCAGCGTACGCGCAGCCTCATCGGCGCGTGGTGCTTCGCCGACCACTACGGCCCCGACGACGTCGCCGACACCGGCGGCATGGACGTGGCCCCGCATCCGCACATCGGCCTGCAGACGGTGAGCTGGCTCTTCACCGGCGAGATAGAGCACCGCGACAGCCTGGGCAGCCACGCCCTCGTGCGCCCCGGCGAGCTCAACCTGATGACCGGCGGACAGGGCATCGCCCACTCGGAGGTCTCCACCCCGCTCACCACGGTCCTGCACGGCGTCCAGCTCTGGGTGGCGCTCCCGGACGAACACCGCGACGCCCCGCGGGACTTCCAGCACCACGCCCCCGCCCCGGTCCGCGTGCCCGGCGCCGAGATCAGGGTCTTCCTGGGCTCCCTGGCCGGCTCCACCTCCCCGGTCCGCACGTTCACCCCGCTCCTCGGCGCCGAACTCGTCCTCGAGCCGGGCGCGGAACTCACCCTCGCCGTCGACCCCGCCTTCGAACACGGCCTGCTCGTCGACACCGGCGAGATCCGCTTCGCCGACACCCCGCTGCGGCCCGCGGAACTCGGCCACCTGAACCCCGGCCCCACCCACCTCACCCTGGCCAACGACTCGACCACCCCGGCCCGCGCGATCCTCCTCGGCGGTCCGCCGTTCGAGGAGGAGATCGTCATGTGGTGGAACTTCATCGGCCGTTCGCACGAGGACATCGTGCGCGCTCGGGAGGAGTGGATGGACGGACTGGGCGGGGTCCGGTTCGGTGAGGTGGAAGGGTACGGCGGCGCTCCACTGCCGGCGCCGGACCTGCCGTCGGTGCCGTTGAAGGCGCGCCGCGGGGCGCCGAGGTGACCCGGTTGCGGCACGGCCGGCGAAGGGGTGCGGGTCAGGGGCGGATCTGCAGTACGTCCTCGTGTGGCCGCCGCGACGGCCCGGCGGCTCTCGCTCAGCGTGCGGGCGCTCACCTACCGCCTGGCCCGCATCCACACGCTGACCGGCACCGATCCCTCCGACCCCGCCCACCGCCACACCCTGCAGACCGCGGTCATCGACGCCCGACTGCTCGACTGGCCGACCAGGCCCCTGACCCCGGCCGAGGTCTCCTTATAGAGGTTTCTCCCCATGGAGGTTCGGCGCTAGCGACAGAGGTACGGCGCTCGCGCCTCACTCCCGCGCGAGGATCGCCGCGGCCGTCTCCACGCCCTCCCGCGTGCCGATGAGGATCAGCGTGTCCCCGCCGGTCAGCCGGAAGTCCGGCTTCGGCGAGGGACGGCCTCGGCTCGGCGCAGCACCGCCACGATCGACACCCCGGTCTCGGTGCGCATCCGGGGCTCCCCGAGCAGCCGCCCGTTCCCGTGCGAGGGCTCGGGGCAGCCCGACGCGCTCCGCCACCAGCCCCAGCTCGGTGGAGGACAGCAGGCTGGGGCTGTGGTGGTCCGGCAGCATCGCGTCGAGGAGCGCCGCCGCCTCGCCCGAGGTCAGCCGCACCGACAGGGCACAGGCGTCCGGATCGTCCTCCCGGTACGCGCTCGGCGTCCGCGCCCCGTCGCGGTGCGCGACCACCGAGAGACGGCGTTGCCCGCGTGTGGTCAGGTCGTAGCGGACGCCGATCCCCGGCAACGGCGTACTGCTCAGGCGTGGAGCACCCGGCCGCCCCCTGTCTGGAGTGGAGCGTTCCTTCGAACACCTGTCGATGCCACCCTGGCCGGCGCGGGGAACGGGGCGACGGGAGTGTGCTCGACGACCGGGTGGGAGAATACGGGTCCAGTTCCACGCTGCCGTGGCGGCCGGCGTTCCGGGGGCAGGGGAGACCGGAAGGAAGCGTGCAGCGTGATCGAGTGGGTGTCCCTCCGGGCCGGCGCCCGGCCCGTGCCCCAGCCCGTCGCCACCCCGCTGGTGTGGGCCACGGCCTTCGGCGGCGCGCTGGTCCTGGTGGCCGTGCACAACATGCTGGTGGGCTCGGACCGCCCAGGGTTCGCGCTGGCCGCGCTGTCTCTCCTCGCGGCCCTGCTGGGTCTGTGCGCCCGCTTCACCGCGGCCCCGGGTACGGCCGTCCTGTGCTGGCTGACCCTCAACGGTTTCGCCGTTCCGCCCGCAGGCACGCTCACCTGGGCCGGCCACCGTGACACCTTCTGGCTCACCTGTCTGTGCGCCGCGACTCTCGTCGGCACCGTGCTCGCCCGGATCGTCCAGGCCCGCGCCGCCTACCGCCGGATCGCGGCAGAGGTGGCCACGCCGGCGACCGAACCGCACGGTGGACCCCTCGGCGCCTGACCTTCCCCGGGACCCGGGCGCGGCTCAGGTGACGTTGCGGATGTCGCCGCCGTCCACGCGCAGTGCGGCGCCGTTGGTGGCGGTGGAGAGAGGCGAGGCCAGGTAGGCGATGAGGTTCGCCACCTCCTCCGATTCGGCGAAGCGGCCGAGCAGCAGGTTGGGGTGCGCGCTGCGGAGGTGCTCGCCCTCGAGCTCCTCCAGCGTCGCGTCCGGCCGCTGCTCCTGGAGCATCGCGAAGTACCGTGCCGTCAGCTCGGAGTGGGTAGGGCCGGGCAGTACCGAGTTCACCGTGACGCCGGTGGCCGGGTAGGACTCGGCGAGACCGCGGGCCATGCCGAGCTGGGCGATCTTGGTGGCGCCGTAGTGCACCATCCCCGGCGGGACGTTGAGCGCGGACTCGCTCGACACGAAGACGATGCGGCCCCAGCCGCGGTCGGCCATCCCCGTGACGTAGTGGCGCGACAGCCGCACACCGCTCATCACGTTGAGGTCCCACAGCCGCTGCCAGCTCTCGTCGGACAGCTCGGCGAAGGGGCTGAGTTCGGCGGTGCCGGCGTTGTTGACGAGGATGTCGGTGTCCGGCAGCGTGTCGATGATCCCCCGCACGCCCTCCGCCGTGGCCACATCGCCGGGCGCGGCCCGCAGGTCGGCGTCGGGCACGGCCTTGCGGATGTCCGCGATGGCGGCCTGCACGCGGTCTTCGGTGCGGCCGTTCACGTAGACGCGGGCACCGGCGGCGGCGAGCTGCTGCGCGGTGGCCTTGCCTATACCGGCGGTGGACCCGGTGACGAGCGCGGTACGGGTGGAGAGCTCGAGGGTCAGCATGAAGCGGCTCCTGGTTCGAGGATGCGTGGCCGCCGGACGCGTCTTCCCTGAAGAGAGCGTCGTCTCGGCTCTGCACGCGACTCTTCAGGACGCCACCACAGGGCTTCTTGACCGCCACTTGAACGAGAGAGGTCGTGACACCGGACGAGATGTGTGCTGTCCCGCGCCTCTTCGCTCGGGACACACCACTGCCCGGTGACCGCCCGCGGGGTGGGCGCTGACCGGGCAGTGTGGTCCAGACCGTCTCAGCCTGCCGACACGGACTGCGTGTCGCGCGGCGCGGTCTGCGGGGACCGCTGCTTCCTGCCGCGGCTCCAGCGCTTCATCACCGGGTTCTCCACCAGCGTGTACAGCAGCCAGGCGGCCAGCACGTTCACCGCGAGGAGCAGGATCAGCATCCCCAGCGCCGGGACGGTGTCGTAGGTTCGGCTGCCCAGCACCTCGGGCCGGCCGTAGAAGACCACCAGACCCTGAAGGAGATAGAAGGCGAAGGAGATGTTGCCCAGCAGCACCATGGGCCTACTGGTGAGCCAGCCGCCGTCGCCCCGCAGATCCGAGGTGGCCGCGGCGCAGAGGATCATGCCGATCGGAACGACCGTGGTGAGGCTGAAGTTGTACGGGTCGGGGGCGGTGAGCGCGGCCCAGTAGCCCACGGCGAAGGCGGCGGCCGACGGCAGCAGGCCGATGCGCGGCCACAGACCCGCGGCGACGATGCGGGCCAGGAGCATGCCCAGCACGAACTCGAACAGGCGCGGCGGCGGGAACGCGTAGCCGAACCACTCCTGGTTGGCCGTCAGATCCCCGAAGGGGCTCTTGGCGCCACCGGCCATGAACTGCTTCGTCACGACCGCCATGGCCGCCACGCCGGCGACCATGCCGGCGGCCCACAGCCACAGCCTGCGCTCCGGGATCCGCCGTACCACGACGATGAACACAGGGAACAGCGCGTAGAAGAGCACCTCTGAACACAGGGACCAGGAAGGGAAGTTGACGCTCATCGCGGTGTCGGGCCGGTTGCTGAACGCGTGCACCAGGGAGAGGTTCGCCAGCCACGCGTGCAGCGGGGTGGCGGAGGCCCACAGCCATATGGCCAGGGCGAAGGTCACGAGGTGGTTGGGGTAGATCTTGAGGGCACGGCGCCGCCAGAACGCCGTGGGCCGGTCCCCGGGTGTCGCCGACCACGTCAGGACGAAGCCGCTGAGCACGAAGAAGAAGGACACCCCGATGCGTCCGGCGGGCAGGAAGAAGTCGGCCACCGGCTGCGCGATGTCGGGGTCGGCGAAGAAGCTGATCGGCAGGGTCGGCCGCAGGGGGCCGGCGAGATACGAGGTGTGGTACAGGAAGACGAGCAGGGCCGCCACGAATCTGAGGCCGGTGAGCGAGGGGAGCGGGGCCCGGCGCCGCGGTCGACCGCTCGGGGTCGAGGCGGCGGTTCGGTCTGACATGTGCGCACTGCCTTTCGAACGGGGACGCGGTCGGGCGGGGGTGGTCAGCGCGCGGTGAACTCGCAGGTGGGGCGGGCGACGCAGTCGGTCGTGTCATTGCTGATGCCGGCATGGACGTCGATCCGGAACGTGCGCCCAGCAGCCATGTCGCTGTACTCCGGCGAGCCCACACGCAGGCTACGCAGGGCCCCTCGGGAGGTGCTCGGGGCAGCCTCGAGAGTCCCGCCGCGGGCACCGCTCCCTCACCGGCCTCGGTGGACCCGGCGTCCCCACGGCACCGGCGTGTGCCCACGGCGGACGTGATGCGGGACATAGGTGTTCTGTGACATATGAGCTCATCGCGCGCTATGGGTAGGTTGGGGTACTTGCCCCCGTGTCCGGCGCTGCCCTGTGTGCGGCGTCGCGCAGCGGGGCGGATCACCGACCGCTCGCCCGTCCAGGAGTCCCATGCGCCTTCGAACAGCCTCCGTGCCGCCCCTCGCCCTGGCGGGTGGTGCGCTGACCGTGGGCGTCGGCGCGCTGTACCTGGCCGGGCTGCTGATCACGGGCGGGCAGATCGAGCCGGGCACGACGGTGCGGGGCGTGGACATCGGCGGCCTGAGCCGTGCGGAGGCCGTCCGCAAACTGGACGAGCACCTGTCGGCGGCCGGCTCGCGGGAGCTGACCGTGCGGGTCGGGAACCGCAGCGGGACCGTCGACCCGAGGCGGGCCGGTCTCACCTTCGACGCCGGGCGCACGGTCGACCGGGCGGCCCGCGTCGGCTCCGATCCGGTCGCCATGATCGGCGGACTGCTCGGCTCGGGGGGTGCGGAGGAGCCGGTCGTACGCCTCGACGAGAACAAGGCCCGCACCGCTCTGGGGACGCTGGCGAAGTCCCTCGACCAGAAGGTCCGCGAGGGCGCCGTCGGCTTCGCCGGCGGCCGGGTCGAGCAGGTCGCCCCGCAGACCGGCTACGCACTGGACGTGGACGCCGCCGTCGGCACGCTGCGGGCCTCCTTCCAGCGCGGGGCGGCGGGCGCGGTCACGGTCCTGCCCGCCCGCGAGACCCAGCCGAAGGTCACGGCGGACGAGGTGCGACGGGCGGTGCGCGAGTTCGCGCGGCCGGCCATGTCGGCGCCCGTCACCCTCACCACGGGCGGCAAGCGGCTCACCGTCGGTCAGACGGTGCTGGGCGAGCATCTGACGATGCGGCCGGACGCCGCAGGCCGGCTGATACCGAAGCTGGACGGCAAGGGACTGCGCGCGGCCCCCTCGGTGGCCCGCCCCCTGGCCGGCATCACCACCACCGCCGCGAACGCCGCCCTGCGGCTGGACGGCGACCGCGTCGTGGTGGCCGACGACGCCCGGACCGGCGTCCAGATCACCGACAAGGCACTCGGCAAGGCCGTGCTGCCGTTGCTCACCCGGTCCGGCCGAGCGGCCCGCACCGGGGAAGTGGCCGCGCGACGGACCCAGCCGCAGGTCACCCGCGACAGCGCGGCGCGGCTGGGGCTGACGGAGAAGCTGTCCTCCTTCACCGTCCACTTCGAACCGGCCGCGTACCGCACGAAGAACATCGGGCGGGCCGCGCGGCTCATCGACGGCTCCGTCGTCCTGCCCGGCCGGACCTGGAGTTTCAACCGGACCGTGGGTCAGCGCACCGAGGCCAACGGCTTCGGCGAGGGCATCATGATCCTCGACGGCGGGTTCACCAAGGCGCCCGGCGGCGGTGTCTCCACCGTGGCCACGACCATGTTCAACGCGATGTTCTTCGCCGGCGTCAAGCCCGTGGAGTACGGCGCCCACTCCTTCTACATCGAGCGCTACCCGGAGGGCCGGGAGGCGACGGTGGCCTGGGGCAGCCTCGACCTGAAGTTCGCCAACGACTCCGGCCACGCCCTCTACATCCAGGCCGAGGCCACCGACACCTCGGTGACCGTCACCTTCCTCGGCACCAGGAAGTACGACGAGATCAAGTCGGTCAACGGGCCCCGCACCCACGTGCGACAGCCGGAGCGGAAGGTGAGCACGGACGAGAAGTGCGTGCCGCAGACCCCGCTCGAGGGCTTCGACGTCACCGTCGACCGGGTCTTCTACGACGACGGCAGGGAAGTGCGGCGGGAGCCTTTCCGCACCCACTACACCCCTCGGGACGAGATCACCTGCGCGGCCGCCGCCGAAGACCCGCAGTAGGCCCGGCGGTCACCGGGAGGGCGCGGGGAGACCTTCGGCACATCGGAGGTCTCGCCCGCGTCGGTGTTTTTCGTCCTGCACTTGTTGCTCCGCTGTTGCTCGTCGCACTGTTCCCACAGGGCGGGCACGCGTCACACGATCCCGGCCGTAGCACTCCAGCACGTCACGGCACCATGGGTTCGTTCGACGGTGGTCCGCATCCGGCTCGTCGCGCGGTGCGGGCCGGGTTGCCTCCCGCTCTCCGCACATCCGGCTGCCGCCGGGCCGACGGCCTCTGTCGGAGTAGCGCACCTGCGGTGTAAGGGGCCGCGTTACGCTGGTGCCGGTGGGCGGCAGACAGCGAAGGAGGCCGCGGGTGGTGCACGTCTCGCAGGGAGACGACGGTTGCGGGCTGGTGCACGGCGCGGCCGTGCTGGAGGTGGGCCCGTTGTCCGGTCGGCCCGGCATCCGTGCCCGGGGCGAGATCAGCGAGGTCACGCGCTCGCCATGGGAAGCGGCCTTGGCGGGCCTGGCGAGGCAGCACGCCGACGTGTCCTATGTGGAGCTGTCGGAAGTGGCGTTCGTCGACGTGGCGGGGGTCGCGGCGCTCGCCGTCACGGCGCTGGGCCTGCCCGGCGGCCGGGTGGTGGTCGAGCATCCGCCACCGCAGGTGCCGCGCGTACTGAGCCTGTTCTGGCCGGGCCTCGGCAGGATCGAGGTGGCGCCGCGATGAGCACGGTGGCGACCCACGAGGCGTTCGAGCACCCCGCGCTGTTCTACCGCACCGAACAGGAGTACGTGGACCGGACGGTGTCCTTCGTGCAGGAGGGCCTGGACCTCGGCGAGCCGGTGGCGGTGGCGGTGCCGGGACCCAACCTGGAGCTGATCAGGGCCGGACTGGGCCCGGACGCCCGGGCCGTCCGCCTGCTGGACATGACGGTGGCGGGCCGCAACCCGGGCCGGATCATCCCCGGCGTGCTACGCGCGTTCGCCGACGCCCATGAGCGGGGGCGGGTGCGGATCATCGGCGAACCGATCTGGGCGGGCCGCAGCGCGGTCGAGTACCCGGCGTGCGCGCAGCACGAGGCGTTGATCAACGCGGCCTTCGAGGGCCGTCCGGTGACCATCCTCTGCCCGTACGACGAGGCACGCCTGGACGAGGAGGTCCTGGCCGACGCGAGGATCACCCACCCGACGATCGTGACCCGCGACAAGGAGGGGGTCAGCGACGCCTACGACTGGCGTTCCGTCGTCGCCCGCTACAACGAGGTGCTGGTGCCCGCGCCGGACGCGGCCGTGTTCGCGTTCGGCGCCGACGAGCTGTACGCGGCGCGCGCCTTCGCGGTCGGCGAGGCCGAACGGCTGGGCCTTTCCGGGCAGCGGCTGGACGACACCGAACTGGCGGTGGCGGAGCTGACGACCAACAGCGTGGTGCACGGCGCCGGACGGGGAACGCTCGCCGTCTGGGCCCAGGCGGGACAGGTCGTGTGCGAGGTCCGGGACGCGGGCCGGCTGTCCGATCCGCTGGCCGGCCGCAGACCGGCCGTGCGCGGTCAGATCGGCGGCCGCGGCCTGATGCTGGTCCACTACGTGGCCGACCTGGTCCGTCTGCACACCTCCGACGAGGGCACGACCGTCCGCTTCTACCTCGCCCGCTGAGAGCCCTTCCGTAAAACCGCCCGAGCCCGTCCGAGAAGCCGTCCGGTCCGAACCGTTCCCCGTACACCCGAAGGTGTGCGGGGTTCGACGGTTCCACCGGCCCCGGGCGGGGCCGCCCGGCGGCGCGACGCAGGCGGGTGAAGCCTGAGCCGCCGTCACCTCCACGGGGCATGCATGAGGATCTCCGCCGTATCCGGCCGGGTCGGCGGAATCGACGCGCTGGAGGCGAGAGTGACGAAAGAACAAGCCGAGGAGATCGGCCCCCACATCATCAGGGTCCCGGTTCTCATCGTCGGCGGCTCCCTGGTCGGCCTGGCGACCTCGTTGTTCCTGGGACGGCTGGGCGTACCGCACGTGCTGGTGGAGCGCCACGCGGGCACCTCCATCCACCCGAGGGGCCGCGGCAACAACGTCCGCACGATGGAGCTGTTCCGGGTGGCGGGTGTCGAGAGGTCGATCCAGGAGGCCGCCGCCACCCTGGCCGACAACCACGGCATCCTGCAGACGCCCACCCTGGTCGGCGACGCGGGCGAGTGGCTGTTCCGGGACATCGACCCGGGCGGCGGCCTGGCCCGCTTCAGCCCCAGCTCCTGGTGCCTGTGCAGCCAGAACGACCTCGAGCCGGTCCTCCTCGACCACGCCCGCAGGCACGGCGGTGACCTGCGCTTCCACACCGAGATGATGTCGTTCGACAGCGACGCCACCGGTGTCACCGCGGTGGTCAAGAGCCGTGAGACGGGTGAGCACACCACCATCCGCGCGGACTACCTCGTCGCCGCCGACGGCCCCCGCAGCCCCGTCCGCGAACAGCTCGGCATCGGCCAGAGCGGACCCGGCGACCTGTTCCACAACGTCAGCCTCACCTTCCGCTCCCGCCGGCTCGCCGAGGTCGTGGGCGACCGCCAGTTCATCGTCTGCTACCTGACCAGCCCGGAGGCCGACGGCGCCCTGCTGCCGGTGGACAACCGCGAGAACTGGGTCTTCCACGCCCCCTGGCACCCCGAACACGGGGAAACCCTCGAGGAGTTCACCGACGAGCGGTGTGCCGAGCACATCCGCCGGGCGGTCGGGGTCGCCGACCTCGACGTGGAGGTCACCGGCAAGGCGCCCTGGCACGCGGCTCAGCGGGTCGCCCGCAGCTACCGGTCGGGGCGCGTGTTCCTGGCCGGCGACTCGGCCCACGAGATGTCCCCGACCGGGGCCTTCGGTTCCAACACCGGTATCCAGGACGCGCACAACCTCGCCTGGAAACTGGCCGCCGTGATCGACGGCTGGGCGGGGGAGGCGCTGCTGGACACCTACGACGCCGAGCGCCGCCCGGTGGCCGAGGCCACCAGCGCCCGGGCCGCCGCCCGGTCGGCCGAACACAGCCACCCCGGGTTCGCCGCGCCGCCCGGAGCGGGTGGCGGCGGTCCCCAGCGAGGCATCCTCAACGTGGCCCTCGGCTACCGCTACCCGCAGGGCGCCGTCGTCGGCGCCGACCCCGCGGTCCCGGTCGTGCCGGAGGGCCTCGACCTGACCGGCGGACCCGGCAGCAGGGCGCCTCACCTGTGGGTCCGCCGCGGGAACGAGCGGCTCTCGACCCTCGACCTCTACGAGCGGTCCCTCGTCCTGCTCAGCGACGCCGGTGAGCCGGGCGGATGGCACGAGGCCGCCGTCCGCCTCGCCGAGGAACTGGTCCTCCCGCTCAGGTCGTACCGGGTGGGCCCGGGAGCCGACGCGGACCTGGTGCCGGAGGGCGACGCCGACTGGGCGGAGCGCCACGGCACGGCACGCGGCGGCGCCGTACTCGTCCGGCCCGACGGGTTCGTCGTATGGCGGTCGCCGGGTCCGGACGCGGCTGCCGAGGCGGTGCTGCGCCAGGTCCTGAAGACCGGGCTGGGGATCGCCTGACCCCCCGGGCTTCACCCGTGTGAACGCCCCGAGTGGTGCCGCAGCGACGGGCGGCTGACGGTGGATCACATCCCGTTCGGGTCACCTGAGCTGACGAGGCGTCGGCTGCCCGGTCGGGACGGAAGGACCATCAGATGCGTTCAGCTCGCATGATCCTGGCCACCGCGGCGGCCTCGGCCGCCCTCGCCATCGGCGCCCCCGGCGCCTACGCCGCCGGTGACACGGACCACGACGACTCCTCGTACAGCAAGGAGGACAGCTCCTCGTACAGCAAGGAGCACGACAAGGAGGACAGCTCCTCGTACAGCAAGGAGCACGACAAGGAGGACAGCTCCTCGTACAACAAGGAGGAGGACTCCTCGTACGGCAAGGAGGAGGACTCCTCGTACGGCAAGGAAGACCACGGCAAGGAAGACCACGGCAAGGAAGACCACGGCAAGGAAGACCACGGCAAGGAAGAGCACGGCAAGGAAGACCACGGCAAGGAAGACCACGGCAAGGAAGACCACGGCAAGGAAGACCACGGCAAGGAGCACGGCAAGGAAGAGCACGGCAAGGAGGAGCACGACTCCCCGCACGGCGGCGTGCACACCGGCGGCGGCGCGCTCGCCTCGGTGAACGACGGCAGCGACCACGGCGCGGCCAAGGACACCGAGAACGGCGGCTCCACCGGCGGTGAGCACAAGGACTCCTGGAACGGCGGCAAGGAGGAAAAGGAGTCCGGCGGCTGGAGCAAGGAGCACGACAAGCCCAGCGGCGGTGTCCACACCGGCGGCGGCGGTCTCGCCACCCCCTCGGCGACCGCGGCCGGACTCGGCGTCCTCGCCCTCGCCGGCACCGGCCTCTACGCCCTGCGCCGCAGGAAGACCGCCGGAAGCGTGGCCTGACCCATGCCGGACGCGATAGCGCAGCCGCGGCCGCCACCGGTACCCCCGTGTGGCGGCCCGGCTCGCTCCCCGTGCTCTGTCCGCCCCGCTGCCGTGCCCGAATGAGGTGGTCCCCGATGGCAGTTCCCCCTTCCTCCTCCCCTTCTCCCTCCGACCCCGCCCAACCCTCCGGCGACGAGCCGGCGCCCACCGAAGAGGGAACATCCCGCGCCGGCGTGATGATGATCTGCGCCGCGGTCGCGGTGCTCCTGGCGCTGAACCTGTTCGGCGGCGGCGACGGCTTCTCGGCCGGCATCGCCGGCCCGCCGCACGCCCCGCCCGCCGCCGGGTCGGTCCCCGCGGCCCGCGCACCGGGCGCGCCCACCCCGGCCGCGGGAGAAGCGGACGCCGGGGACTCGGCGGGCAAGCACCTGCCGCGCTCGCGGCCCGTGCGGCTGCTCATCCCGAAGATCGCGGTCGACGCCCCCTTCGTCGACCTCGCCATCGGCGACACCGGCCAGCTGGAGCCGCCCCCCGCGAACGACGTCAACCTCGTCGGCTGGCACGCCAAGGGAGCCTCGCCCGGAGAGACGGGCACCGCGATCATCGCCGGGCACGTCGACACCAAGACCTCCCCGGCCGTCTTCGCGGGGCTCAGCGCACTGGCGAAGGGCGACGGTTTCCAGGTCCTGCGGGCCGACGGCAGCAAGGCGTCCTTCCGGGTCGACAGCGTGGAGACCTTCGACAAGGCCGACTTCCCCAGCGAGCGGGTGTACGGCGACACCGCGCAGGCGCAGGTGCGGCTCATCACCTGCGCGGGGGTCTACGACCGGCGGGTCAAGGACTACACGGACAACCTGGTCGTCTTCGCTCATCTGGTCTGACGACCGGACGCCCAGTCACCCACGTAGTTCATCCGAGTCGCGCGCTCGCGGGGACGGGCACAGGATCGAGGCACGCTGACGTCGCATCACCGCGGCCGACGTTCACCTATCCCCTCCGCGAAGGAGATGTGCGCAGGATGACCACCACGTCCGAACGTGTTGCAGGTTCGCGGGCGCGACAGGCGTCGCAACGTGTCTCCCAGTCCGTGTTCGACGGCTCCCGGCTCCGCGTCGTCCTTCTGGTCGACGTCTACGACGGGGCCCAGCAGCAGTTCCTCGAGGCGTACGAGCAGCTCTGCAACCAGGTCGCGTCCGTCCCCGGGCACGTCAGCGACCAGCTGTGCCAGTCCATCGAGAACCCCTCGCAGTGGCTCATCACCAGCGAGTGGGAGAGTGCCCCGCCGTTCCTCGCCTGGGTCAACAGCGAGGAGCACGTGGCGATGGTGGAGCCGCTGCACAGCTGCGTGCGCGACACCCGTTCGCTGCGCTTCCACGTCGTCCGCGAGACCGGCGGCCCGGCGGCGGCCGCCGACCAGGCCAAGCGCCGGCTCCAGACGGCGCCCAGGATCGGCGACGGTGTGATCCGGCACGCGCTCACCTTCACCGTCAAGCCGGGCAGCGAGGAGATCGTCGCCAAGATCCTCGCCGACTACGCCTCACCCGAGCCGAAGGTCGACGACACCACCCGGCTGTGCCGCACCTCGCTGTTCATGCACGGCAACCGCGTGGTGCGGGCCATCGAGGTGCGGGGCGACCTGCTCTCCGCGCTGCGCCACGTCTCGCGGCAGCCCGAGGTGCGGGCCGTCGAGGAGGCCATCAACCCCCATCTGGAGCAGGACCGGGACCTCAACGACCCCGAGTCCGCCCGGGTCTTCTTCACCCGGGCCGCGCTGCCGGCCGTCCACCACGTGACGGCGGAGCGGCAGGACGCGCAGGCCGAGCGGTACGCCCTGCACTACCCGACCCGGCCCGACCGCGGCATGAAGCTGGCCGAGCTGCTCGCCCGGCAGGACGAGGCGGCGGCGGACGACCCGCGCAGCCCGGTCCTGCGCAGCACGATCTTCCAGCGCGACGACGTCGTCGTACGGCTGATCGACGTGCGCGGCGGACTCGAGGCCGCCGACCCCGTACAGGCCCTCGGTCTGTCCGACCCCGGACAGGTGGCCGAGCTGACGACGCTCCAGGACGACGCCGTCGGCGCGTCCGCGTCGAAGGACGGCCGTCTCGCGCGCTTCCTCGAACTGGCGCGCATGGATCTCGTCACCGACCGCCGGTCGCCCGACGCCTGATTCGCCATCACGTGGCAGGGGCGGTGCCCCGCCCCTGCCACGTCGGTGCAGTACATCATCGGAGGAACGTCGTGATCACTTCTCGTCACAGAATCGTGGATCTCAGCGAGGTCGAGCCCAACACCCGGCGAGGCGGCGACCTGCGCGCCATGCTCACCCCGGCCACGGTGGGCGCCACCAGCGGTTTCATGGGCATGGCCCTCATCCAGCCGGGCGACCGCATCGGCGAGCACTACCACCCGTACTCCGAGGAGTTCGTGTACGTCGTGTGCGGGCAGCTGGAGGTGGACCTGGACGGTGTGCCGCACCCGCTCCAGCCCGAGCAGGGGCTCCTGATCCCCCTCAACGTGCGCCACCGCTTCCGCAACGTCGGCAAGGTGGAGGCCCGTATGGTCTTCCACCTCGGCCCGCTGGCCCCGAGCCCGCCGCTCGGCCACGTCGACACCGAGGGCACCGAAGCCGAGCCCGCGGTGGTCGGGGCGAAGTCGGCCGAGCGACGTCAGGTGCGCTCATGACGAGACGAGTGGCGGTCACCGGCATAGGCATCGTCGCCCCGGGCGGCATCGGCGTACCGGCGTTCTGGAACCTCCTGGCGGACGGGCGCACGGCGACGCGGGCCATCACGTTCTTCGACCCGTCCGGTCTGCGGTCGCGGATCGCCGCCGAGTGCGACTTCGACCCGGCGGCCCACGGTCTGGACGCACGGGACGTGGAGCGTTGCGACCGCTACATCCAGTTCGCCCTGGTCGCGGGGGACGAAGCGGTACGGGACGCGGGTCTCGACCTCGCCGCCGAGAACCCCTGGCGGGTCGGCGTCTCCCTGGGCACCGCGGTCGGCGGCACCACCCGGCTGGAGAACGACTACGTCAAGGTCAGCCACGGCGGGCAGCGCTGGGACGTGGACCACCGGGAGGCGGCCCCGCACCTGCACCGCGCGTTCACGCCCAGCACGCTCGCCTCGACGGTGGCGGAGCGGTTCGGGGCGCGTGGTCCGGTGCAGACCGTCTCCACGGGCTGCACCTCCGGACTCGACGCGGTCGGGTACGCGTTCCACACCGTGGAGGAGGGCCGGGCCGACATATGCATAGCCGGCGCCTCCGACTCGCCGATCTCGCCGATCACCATGGCGTGCTTCGACGCGATCAAGGCCACCTCCTGCAACAACGACGACCCGGCCCACGCCTCGCGTCCCTTCGACGCCGACCGTGACGGGTTCGTCATGGGCGAGGGCGGCGCCGTGCTCGTCCTGGAGGAGCTAGAGCACGCCAGGGCCCGCGGCGCGCACGTCTACTGTGAGCTCGGCGGGTACGCCACGTTCGGCAACGCCTACCACATGACCGGCCTGACCAGCGAAGGCCTGGAGATGGCCCGGGCCATCGAGGAAGCCCTCGACCACGCCCGGATCGACGCCACCGCCATCGACTACGTCAACGCGCACGGGTCGGGCACCAAGCAGAACGACCGCCACGAGACCGCCGCGGTGAAGCGGGTCCTGGGCACGCACGCCTACGACACGCCCATGAGCTCCATCAAGTCGATGGTGGGCCACTCCCTCGGCGCGATCGGGGCGATCGAACTCGTCGCCTGTGTGCTGGCCCTGGCCAACCAGGTCGTACCGCCGACCGCGAACTACGAGACGCCCGACCCCGAGTGCGACCTGGACTACGTCCCGCGCGTGGCCCGCGAGCGCAAGCTCGCCAGTGTGCTCTCGGTGGGCAGCGGCTTCGGCGGCTTCCAGTCCGCGGTGGTCATGAACCGGCCGAGGGAGAAGACACGATGAGAGAACCCCTTCCACGGCGCGCGGCCGTCACGGGAATCGGTGTGGTCGCGCCCAACGGAGCCAGTACCGAGACGTTCTGGAAGTCCACCAGGGAAGGCATCAACGTCCTGGACCGGGTGAGCCGCGAGGGCTGTGAGGATCTGCCGCTGCGGGTGGCGGGCCAGGTCCGCGACTTCGACCCGTCGGCCGTGATCGAGGAGCGCTTCCTGGTCCAGACCGACCGGTTCACGCACTTCGCGATGGCCGCGGCCGACTTCGCGCTGGACGACGCCCAGCTCGGCCGGCCGGAGACCGACGGCGCGCCCTTCTCCGTGGGCGTGGTCACCGCGGCCGGTTCCGGCGGCGGCGAGTTCGGCCAGCGGGAGCTCCAGCAGCTGTGGGGCAAGGGCAGCCGTTTCGTCGGCCCGTACCAGTCCATCGCCTGGTTCTACGCCGCCAGCACCGGCCAGATCTCCATCCGCCGCGGCTTCAAGGGCCCCTGCTCGGTCGTCGCCGCGGACGAGGCCGGCGGCCTGGACGCCCTCGCCCATGCGGCACGGGCGGTGCGCCGCGGCACCGACGTGATCGTGGCCGGGGCGACCGAGGCGCCGATCGCGCCCTACTCGGTGGTCTGCCAACTCGGCTACGAGGAACTCAGCACGGTCGACGACCCGACCCGCGCCTACCGCCCGTTCACCTCCGCGGCCTGCGGGTTCGTGCCCGCCGAGGGCGGCGCCATGCTGGTGGTCGAGGCGGACACCGCGGCCCGGGCACGGGGTGCGCGGGTGCAGGCCTACCTGGCCGGGCACGCGGCGACCTTCACCGGGCCCTCCCGCTGGGAGGAGTCCCGGGAGGGGCTCGCCCAGGCCGTCCGGCAAGCCCTGGAGGAGGCCGACTGCGCTCCCGAGGAGATCGACGTGGTCTTCGCCGACGCCCTCGGCGTACCGGAGGCCGACCGGGCCGAGGCCCTGGCGATCGCCGACGCCCTCGGGGCGCACGGCACCCGCGTGCCCGTCACGGCGCCGAAGGCCGGGATCGGCCGGGCCTACTGCGCGGCGCCGCTGATGGACGCCGCGGCGGCGGTGCTCGCGATGGAGCACGGCGTGATCCCACCCACCCCCAACGTCTTCGACATCTGCCACGACCTCGACCTCGTCACCGGCCGGGCCCGTACCGCCGAGGTACGCACGGCGCTGGTCCTGAGCCGGGGGCTCATGGGGTCGAACTCGGCGCTGGTGCTGCGGCACGGCGCCACCGACGCCTCGTAGCGAGGCGCCGTGGAGCAGCAGAGGAAGGGAATGGCATGACTGACCGCATCACTGTGGAAGAGCTGGCCGAACTCATGAAGAAGTCCGCCGGCGTCACCGTCGCCCCGGAGGACCTCCGCCGCGACGACGCGGGCTTCGACCGCCTGGGCGTCGACTCGCTCGGCCTGCTGGGGATCGTGGGCGAGCTGGAGAACCGGTACGGCACGCCGATGCCTCCCGACGCCGAACGCTCCAAGTCGCCCCGGCAGTTCCTCGACCTCGTCAACAGTGCCCTCATGACAGGAGCGTGAGATGACCGGACACACGCAGAACGAGATCACCATCGCGGCGCCTCTCGACCTGGTCTGGGAGGTGACCAACGACCTGGAGAACTGGCCGCGGCTGTTCAGCGAGTACGCCTCCGTCGAGATCCTCTCCCGGGAGGGACGCAGGACGACGTTCCGGCTGACCATGCACCCGGACGAGAACGGCACCGTGTGGAGCTGGGTCTCGGAGCGCGAGCCGGACCGCGACGCGCTCACCGTCAAGGCCCGCCGGGTCGAGACGGGGCCCTTCGCCCACATGGACATCCACTGGCGGTACGAGGAGGTGCCGACCGGTACGCGGATGGTCTGGACGCAGGACTTCGCGATGAAGCCGGAAGCGCCGGTCGACGACGAGTGGATGACCGACAACATCAACCGGAACTCCAAGGTCCAGCTGGGCCTGATCCGGGACCGCATCGAGAAGACCGCCGCCGAGCGCGGTGCCACCCCCGGTCTGACCGACTGAGCCGGACGGAGAACAGCACCATGCACCAAGCTCTGATCGTCGCCCGGATGGCCCCGGGATCGGCGCCCGACATCGCCAAGGTGTTCGAGGAGTCCGACCGGGGGGAGCTGCCGCAGCTCGTCGGTGTGACCCGGCGCAGCCTGTTCCAGTTCGGCGACGTGTACATGCACCTGATCGAGTCCGAGCGTGAGCCCGGGCCCGCCATCGCCAAGATCACCGGGCATCCCGAGTTCCGGGGCGTCAGCGAGCGGCTGGCCGCGTACGTCAGCGCGTACGACCCCGAGACCTGGCGCTCCCCGAAGGACGCCATGGCGCAGCGCTTCTACCTCTGGGAGCGCGAGCCGGCCGGCTGACCCCCGCCGAACCTCACCGGTCGCCGGGCCCGCGAAGCTGCGGGC
>NZ_JBHWUW010000078.1:0-33231 GCF_042737245.1 Streptomyces sp. NPDC060002 | reverse complement strand
GAGCCCGGCGAGCCCGGCGAGCCCGGCGGACCCGGCGAGCCCGGCGAGCCCGGCGAGCCCGGCGGACCCGGCGGACCCGGCGTGCCGCCCGCCGGGCACCGGGCCGCCCCGCTGCTGCGCACCGCGTTCACCGCGGGTTCCCCGGTCCGGCGGGCCCGCCTCTACGCCACCGCGCAGGGTCTCTACGAGGTCTTCCTCAACGGGGAGCGGGTCGGGGACGCCGAGCTGACACCGGGGTTCACGCAGTACGACGTACACCTCCAGGTGCAGGCCTACGACGTGACGGCACTGCTGCGGGAGGGCGAGAACGCCCTGGGAGCGGTGCTGTCCGACGGCTGGTTCCGCGGACAGGTCGGTGTCACCCGGGCCCACGACCAGTGGGGCGACCGGGTGTCGTTCCTGGCGCAGCTGCACCTCGAGCACGCCGACGGCACCACCTGCGTCGTGTCCACCGACCGCCACTGGCGCTGGGCTCCCGGGCCGATCGTGGCCGCCGACCTGATCGCGGGCCAGTCCACCGATCTGCGCCGCACCCCCGTCGGCTGGGACCGGCCGGGGTACGACGACTCGGCCTGGACGCCGGTGGAGGTCGCCGACCACGGACACGCCGGACTGGTCGCCTCGCCCGCCCCGCCCGTGCGGCGCGTCGAGGAACTGGCCCCGGTCTCCGTGACCCGCCCGCACCCCGGCCGGCAGGTCTTCGACCTCGGCCAGAACATCAACGGCTGGGTGCGGCTGACCGACCTCGGTCCGGTGGGCACCCGGCTCACCCTCACCCACGGCGAGTGCCTGGGCCCCGACGGCGATGTGACGACGGATCACCTCCGCGTGGACATGCCGTTCCTGCCCGAGCCTCTCCCCGCCGGCCAGGTCGACCAGGTCGTCTCGGCCGGCCGCCCCGGTGAGGCCTTCGAACCGCGGCACACCACGCACGGCTTCCGCTACGTCCGTGTGGAGGGCCATCCCGGCGAGCTGACCGCCGATGACCTGCGCGGCGTGGTCGTCCACTCCGACCTGCGGCGGACCGGCTGGTTCGACTGCGACGACGAGCGGGTCGGCCGGCTGCACGAGGCCGCCCGGTGGGGTCTGCGCGGCAACGTCTGCGACATCCCCACGGACTGCCCCACCCGCGAACGCGCCGGCTGGACCGGGGACTGGCAGCTGTTCGTGCCGACCGCCGCCTTCCTCTACGACGTGTCGGGTTTCTCGGCGAAGTGGCTGCGCGACGTGGCCGCCGACCAGTGGCCGGACGGCACCGTCGCCAACATCTCACCGGCCTGCCGCACCGAGGGCCCGAAGGGTCCGGTGGCGCATCTCAACGGCTCGGCCGGCTGGGGCGACGCGGTGGTCATCGTGCCCTGGCAGCTGTACCTGGCCTACGGCGATCCCGGGATCCTGGAGGAGCTGTGGCCGGCCATGACCGCCTGGCTCGGCCGGGTCGAACGGGCCGCCCGCGAGGAGCGTCACCCGGAGCGGATCCGGCGCTCCCCCCGCCCGGCGCCGCATGAACGGTATCTGTGGGACACCGGGTTCCACTGGGGCGAGTGGCTGGTGCCCGGTGAGCACATCGGCGACCTGGAGGGGTACGCGGCCCTGGACAAGGCGGACGTCGCCACCGCCTACTACGCCCACTCCACCCGGCTGGCGGCGCGCATCGCCCGCGTCCTGGGCCGCGACGAGGACGCCGACCGCTACCGGGAGCTGAGCGAGCGGGTGCGCGACGCCTGGCGGACCGAGTTCATCACGGCCGACGGCTCGCTGCGCCCGGACACCCAGGCCCACCATGTGCGGGCGCTCGCCTTCGGCCTGGTCCCGGCCGGACTGCGGGCGCGGACCGCGCAGCGGCTGGTGGAACTCGTCCGCGCCGCGGACACCCATCTCGGCACCGGCTTCCTCGCCACCCCGGACCTGCTGCCCGTGCTCGCCGACTCGGGACATCTGGACGTCGCCTACGAACTGCTGCTCCAGGACACCGCCCCGTCCTGGCTCCACATGATCGACCGGGGCGCGACGACCGTCTGGGAGCACTGGGACGGCGTCGGCGCGGACGGCACCCCGCACGACTCCCTCAACCACTACTCGAAGGGCGCGGTCGTCTCCTTCCTGCACCGCTGCACGGCCGGGATCAGGCCCGACGAGGACGCTCCGGGCTACCGCCGCTTCACCGTGGCGCCCCGCCCCGGCGGGGGCCTGACCCGGGCCCGGGCCGAACACCACTCGCCGTACGGGCCGATCCGCTCGTCCTGGCACCTCGAGGACGGCCGCTTCCACCTCCGTGTCGCCGTACCGCCCGGCACCACCGCGCGCGTCGTCCTGCCCGACGGCGCCCGGTACGACGCCGGGTCCGGCACCCACACCTACGACTGCGCGGCACCGGACGCCGCCCTGACTCCCACGGGAGCGACCCCATGACCGACACCACCGAAACGGCCCGACACGCCCCCGCGGGAGGGACGGCGCCCCCCGGCCCCGCCCACGACCGTCAGCCGGACGACCTGGTGCGACAGGTCCTCTCCACCGTCCGGGGCGACGACGAGCGGCTGCGGGAGCTGATCGGCGGCCTCGTGACCCATCTGCACGCCTTCGTGGCACAGACCCGGCCCTCCGAGGACGAGTGGCTGCGGGCGCTGGACTTCCTGGTCCGCACGGGCCGGGCCTGCACCGACCGCCGCGACGAGTTCATCCTGCTCTCCGACATGCTGGGCCTCACCTCGGCCGTGGACGAGGTCAACCACACGGGTCCGCCCGCCATGACGCCCAGTTCGGTCGAGGGTCCCTTCCACTCCCCGGCGCCGCCCCGCCCGATGGGCGCCTGGATCGCCGAGGGCCCCGAACTTGGGCGCGGTGAGCGGGCCGTGGTGCACGGCCGGATCACGGACTGCGGCGGCAGGCCGCTGGCCGGCGCCGTGCTGGACGTCTGGCAGGCGAACGACACGGGTCTGTACGACAGTCAGGACGACGAGCAGCCCGACGGCAACCTGCGCGCTCTGTTCACCACGGGCCCCGACGGCGCCTACTGGTTCCGTACGGTCAAGCCCGCCAGCTACCCGGTGCCGACCGACGGCCCGGTGGGCGAACTGCTGCGGGCGCTCGGCCGTCACCCCATGCGTCCCGCCCATATCCACCTGCGGGTGGAGGCGGCCGGTCACCGGTCGCTCACCACCCATGTGTTCGCCGCCGAGGACCCCTACCTCGGCTCCGACGCGGCGTTCGCCGTGAAGGACGCGCTGATCGCGCCCTTCGCACCGGCCGCCGGCGAGGACACGGCCCGCCGGTTCGGCATGGACGGACCGTTCCTGGCGGCCGAGTTCGACATCCGTCTGGCCGCGGCGCCCGCGGCGGAAACAGGAGGCACGCGCGCATGAAGCTCGTCGGCATGGTGGATCCGGGCCGGGGGTCCGGCCGCAGGCAGGTCGTGATCGGCGTCGTCGTGGACGGCCGGGTCACCCCGCTCACGGAGGTGGACGACTTCTACGCCGGCCTCCCCCACTGGCTGGAGCGGGGCCCGCTCGGTCCGGCACGGCACGGTGCCGCTCGCGGAGGTGTCCCTGGCCCCGCCGGTGCCGGCGTCGGCGCGGGTGCTGTGCGTGGGTCTCAACTACCGTGCGCACGCGGCCGAGGGCGGCTTCCGGGCACCGGAGCACCCCACCCTGTTCGGCCGCTGGACGGCCTCCCTGTCGGTGGACGGCGTACCGGTCCCGGTGCCCGCGAACGAACCCGGCCTGGACTGGGAGGGTGAGGTCGTGGCCGTCGTCGGTGCCCGGCTGTGCGACGCCGACGAGAAGGAGGCCGAGGCCGCCGTCCTCGGATACGCCGTCTTCAACGACCTCACCGCCCGTACCGCGCAGAAACTCACCGCCCAGTGGACGCTGGGCAAGAACGCCGATCGCAGCGGCCCGATCGGGCCGGTCGTCACCGCCGACGAGGTGGGCAGCCTCTCCGACGGGCTGCGCCTGGTCACCCGCGTCAACGGGGAGACCGTGCAGGACGGGAACACCCGCGACATGGTCTTCGGGGTGCCCGAGCTGCTGTCCCGGATCAGCGCCACCCTGACCCTCCATCCGGGCGACCTCGTCGCCACCGGCACCCCGGAGGGCGTCGGCTACGTCCGTACGCCGCCCCGGCTGCTGCGGTCCGGCGACGTCGTCGAGGTGGAGGCCGACCGGCTCGGCACGCTGCGCACGCCCGTCACCGACGCGTCCGCGAGGTCCGGCGCGTGACCGGGACGGCCGTCCAGGTACTGATCGCCGGCGGAGGACCGTCCGGTCTCGCCGCGGCGGTCGAGCTCGGCCGGCGCGGCATCCGTACCGTGCTCGTCGAGCCGCGCACCACCGTCGACGACGACCGGCCGCGGGCCAAGACCGCCAGCATCCGCACCATGGAGCACTTCCGCCGCTGGGGCCTGGCCGACCGCTTGCGCACGGCCGCTCCGCTGCCCGTGGCCTGGTCCCAGGACGTCATCTTCTGCACCGCGCTCCTCGGCACCGAACTGACCCGGTTCCGCAACGTGTTCGGGCTGTACGACGGCCGCGACGAGCGCTGGGCGGAGCCGGGCCAGCAGGTTGCGCAGCCGCTCGTGGAGCGGATCCTGCGCGCGGCGGTGGCCGAACTGCCCTCGGTCACCTGCCTGACCGGCCACCGGGTCACCGCCGTCGAGCAGGACGAACACGCCGTGCGCGCCACGGTCACCGCCGCCGACGGCTCCGTCCGCGTGCTCACGGCCGGCTACCTGCTGGGCTGTGACGGCAGCGGCGGAGTCAGCCGGCAGGCCATCGGAGCGGTGTACGCCGGCTCGTCCGGCGAACGGCCCAACCTCAGCGTCGTCTTCCGGGCACCGGGCCTGGGCGAGGCCGTCGGCCTGGACCGGGCGGTGCAGTACTGGGTGGTGAGCCCCGAGGCGTCCGGTCTGATGGGCCGTCTCGACCTGGACGACCGGTGGTGGGCCATCGTCCAGCGGACCGACCCCGGCCACCCGGTGGAACCCGAGGCGCTGGTACGCGCTCTCGTCGGCGGCGGACACCCCGGGCCCGTGGAGGTGCTCGCCACCGACCCGTGGACCGCCCGCATGCTGTTGGCCGACCGCTACCGGCGGGGCCGCGTCTTCCTGGTGGGCGACGCCGCCCATCTGAACCCCCCGTGGGGCGGGCACGGCTTCAACACGTGTGTCGGCGACGCGGTGGACATCGGCTGGAAACTCGCCGCGGTCCTCCAGGGCTGGGGCGGCGCGGAGCTGCTGGACAGCTACCAGACCGAGCGGCGCCCGGTGGCTCAGCAGATCATCGCGAGCGGTGCCGCCCAGGACAGGCTTCTCGCCCCGTCCTTCGCCGACCCCGCACTCCTCGGGGACAGCCCGGAGGCCGGCCGCCGCCGTGCGCGGACCGCGGTCGCCCTGCGGGCCAAGGCCGGTGAGTTCCACAGCGAGGGCCTCGTCCTCGGCCAGCACTACGCCTCGTCCCCCGTCGTCGTCGACGACGGCTCCGCCGTCCCGCCCCTCACGCCCCGCGGCTATCACGGCCTGTCCTTCCCGGGCGCCCGGCTGCCGCACGCCTGGCTCCCCGACGGCCGTTCCCTGTACGACCTGCTCGGCGACGGTCTGACGCTGCTCCTGCCGGCCGGTGACAGGGAGCCCGGCCGCGCCGCCTTCACGCGGGAGGCCGCGGCCCGGGGTGTCCCCCTCACCACCGTCTGCCTGACCGGCCTGGCCTCGCCCGAACGCTACGGCGCCCCGATGCTGCTGATCCGGCCCGACCAGCACATCGCGTGGCGGGGCGCGGACGGCACGCGGGCCGGGTACGTGCTCGACGTCGTCCGCGGCGCCGCGCCGACGCGTCGACCACGCCCGAGGCGCTCGGGCGGCGGCGCGCGGTAGTCGGGCAGCGGGCGCCGGGGGCCCGGAACGCCGACCTGGCCCCGAGGGTGGGCCAACATCCCTTCACACCAGCGCAGTTGACGTCATGCGATCATCCTGCTCTCCGCTATGCTCTGCCTCGTTCGAACGAGTGACGACCGGCCGAACAAGGACCGGCCGAACAAAGACCGTCGAGCGGCGGCCGGCGGGCGCTCGGCCCTCCGGGAAGGAAACGTGAGAGAGCACGTGATATCGGGAAACGGCGACGACCAGGCGGCGACGCGTTCGCAGCGCCGCCCGGAGCGACTGATCGCCGATCGGTATCTGCTCCACGACGTGCTCGGCCGAGGCGGCATGGGCACGGTCTGGCGCGCCCACGACCAGTTACTCGACCGCCCGGTCGCCGCCAAGGAACTGCACCTCCTCACCCACGGCGACGACGAGCACCGCGTACGGATGCGCCGCGCCGTCCGTGAGGCACGCGCGGTCGCCCGGGTGCCGCACCCGCACGTGGTCGGCGTCCACGATCTGGTCGAGTCGCAGGACCGGCTGTGGATCGTCATGGAACTCGTCGAGGGGCCCTCACTGGCCCAGTACCTCGCCGAGAACGGACCGCTCGCCCCGCAGCACACGGCGGCCCTCGGTCAGCAGATGCTCGACGCCCTGGAGGCCGTGCACGCGGCCGGCACCCTGCACCGTGACGTCAAACCCGCCAACGTCCTGCTGCGCCGCGACGGCAGCGCCGTCCTCACCGACTTCGGCATCGCGGCCCTGGACGACGGCGAGTTCCTGACGACCACCGGCGAGATGATCGGCTCCCTGGATTTCATGGCGCCCGAGCGGGTGACGGGTTCGCAGACCGGACCGGCCTCCGACCTGTGGTCCCTGGGCGCGACCCTCGCCACGGTCTGCGGCGGCCGGTCCCCCTTCCGCAGACCGGGAGGGCCCGCGACCCTGCACGCGGTGGCGTACGAGGAACCCGTCCTGTCGGACCGGCTCGGCCCGCTGCGGCCCGTCGTCGAGGCGCTGCTGCGCAAGTCCCCCGGCGATCGCCCCTCGGCGGCCGCCGCGCGGTCCGCCCTGCGGCGCGTCGCGGCGGGGGAGGCGGACGCCGGGCCACTGCCGTCGGCGACCGTGCGGGTGCCCCGGCCGTCGTCCCCGCTCGCCGACGCGGACACCGTGAGCGGCGGCGACCGGGCGCGGCTCGTCCCGGCCGGGGAGACGGTGCCGACGGCGCGGCACACCACGACGCCCGAGCCGCGGCGTGGGGCGCCCCGCTCGTCGGGCGCGAAGCGGCTGTGGCGGGCGGCGGCCGGTACGGCGGTGTCGGCGGCGGCCGTCGCGGCCGGGCTGTTCCTCACCGGGGTGCTGCCGCTCGAGAGTGCCCCGAAGACGACGACCGTCCGTCAGGTCGTCCAGGCCGCGACCGGCTGGCAGCCGGTGACCGGAGCGGCCGTCGAGCGAGGCGACCAGGTCACGGTGCGCTTCGTCTCGGGGGAATGGACGGCCGACCACCGGAACATGCCCCTGACCGGGCCGGCCGGCTACGACGCGGACACCGACGCGCTGCTGGCCGGCGCGCAGGACTGCAAGATCGATCCCGAGGCGCCGTTCGGCACCCTGCTGGCGGTCCTCGCGGGCGACGAGGACTCCCCCGTCCACACCGTCGGAAAGACGCTGACCTTCAGGGCCACCGGGAACGGAACCCTTCAGCTGGGCATGAACGACACCGCCGGGTCCTGCTCCGAGGACAACAGGGGCACGCTGACCGTGAAGGTCAGCATCACGCGCGGGGGTTGACCCCTCCGCCGCCCGGCCGTCCGAACGCACCCGTCCTGCCGAAGGAAAGGGGCAGGAAACGCTCGGCCATGCGGGCGTAGCCGGCCGCGTTCGGGTGCAGGCCGTCGGGCAGGTCGGCCACGTCATCGGGTCCGAACAGTGTGGTCCCGTCGATGAGTCGGAGCCGGTCGTCGCCGTCCTCGCGGCGCTGCTCGACATGCCGGCTCAGCAGTTCGCGGATGCGGGTGAGCGTGAGCGCGCCGAACGCGAGTTCGGCGGGCCGGTCGACGGTGTGGACCATGCCGTCGGCGCCCACCAGCGTGGGCCCGGGGCGCTGTTCGGCGGCCGGGCAGACGATGGGGCTGACGATCAGGACCGGGGTGTGCGGGTGCCCGTCGCGGATCGTGTCGAGGAAGCCGTGGAAGGCCGGGACGAAGGCGCGTTCCCGCATGCTGTCGGCGTTGTGGACGTTGATGCCCAGTTCGAGGCTGATCGCGCTCGCGGGCAGGTCGCGGACGGCGCGGGCCATGAAGGGGTCGAGCTGGCACTGTCCGCCGAGGCCGAGGTTGACCAGGGACCGGCCGGCGGAGCGGGCCACGGCGGCCGGCCAGGTGGAGGTCGGACGGTCCGCGTCCGAGCACTGGCTGATGGAGCTGCCGTAGTGCACCCACAGCGGGCCGCTCGCCGGAGCCGGACGCACCGACGCCCCGTCCGGGACGCGGACGTCGATCAGCGTGACGGCCGGGGTGACGGGCAGCCAGATCTCCACGCGTCGTTCACGGGCCCGCGGGCCGAGGCGGAAGCGCACGGTCGCGGACTCGGCCGGCCCGGCCTCCAGCGAGCCGGTGGCGGGGTCGAAGAAGACCGGGCTCTGTTCCGTCGTCACCACCGGCTCGCGCAGTTCGCCGTCGACCACCAGGTCGAAGACGCTGCCGGGGGACGGCAGGCCCAGGGGCAGGACCACGGTCAGCCGGGCGTCGAGCTCGAGCTCGGTGGCGTCCGTGAGCATCTCGAACCGCACTCCCGACGGCACGGCGCTGTTGAAGTCGAACGCCCGGTCGGCCAGCCGCGCCCGTCCCGATTCCGGGGAACGGTGCAGGGTGACTCCGGTCGGGTCGGTGGATTTCCCGAGCGCGCCGACGACACAGTCGAGCGCGCGGTCGAGTACGGAATGCATGCGAGGACCTCTCGGCGGCACGGGTCAGGCAGGTCAGGTCAGGTCAGGTCAGGTCAGTCGTAGTCCTCTGTCCGGCATTCGTCGCGTGATTCGTCGCGTCGGGCCACGAACGGGTCCCGGCCTCCTGCCCGAGCGGTACGCGTGTCCTCCTGGAGGAGGACCCGAGGGCGGCGGCTCACGCACCGGCACCAGGCGGGAGTGCCGGCACCGGCACGCTGCCCCGGCGCACCCCCGCGGGCCAGGCTCCGCGGTCACCTTCTGGCCGTCGGGCGCGACGAACGCGATCCGCGCGTCGGCGCCGTCGGCGTCCGAGCGGAAACGCTCTCCGGTCAGGTCGGCCGCCTTCTGCGCCTCCCGCCGGGGACGAGACCCCCACGGGTTTGACGATTTCAGCGGGCCGCGAACCCTCGTGGCCCCCTGGTGGGCCCGGGGCCCGGGTGCCAGAGTCGGGGCCATGGCCATCGATGTCGCCGCCCTCCGGGCACGTTTCCCGTCGCTGCACGACCACGAGAACGTGGTGCGCGCCAGGGTGGAGGAGGGGCTGCGCGCGCTGGGCGGCGCCGTCACCGTCCACTCGGGGGCGAAGGACCGCACCCCGACCGTTCTGATGAGTTTCGAGGGCCGGGACGCGCGCGAGGCGCAGGCGCATCCCGCCGCACGGGATGTCGTGGCCCCGGCGGGCTCGTTCTACGCCCACGAGGCCTTCACCGCGCTGAAGCTCGACGATGCCGCGCTGCGGGTGGGACTCGCGCCCTACAACGACACCGAGGACGTCGACAGGCTCCTCGACGGGCTCGCCTCGTTTCTCTGACGTGTGCCGTTTCCCAACCTTGCACCGTTCGTTTTCTTGAATGGTTCGTGTTTATGAAGTAGGTTCGACGGCATGACAGCACCCCGTACACCGACCACCGCCGAAGAGCTGCGCGGTGTCGGCCTGCGGGTCACGGCCGCCCGTGTAGCCCTGCTCGAGACCGTCCGGGACGGCGACCACCTCGGAGTCGAGGCGATCGCCACCGGGGTGCGCGGCCGCGTGGGCCACATCTCCCTCCAGGCCGTGTACGAGGCCCTGCACGCGCTGACCGGCGCGGGACTGGTGCGCCGCATCGAGCCCCCGGGCAGCCCCGCCCGGTTCGAGGGACGTGTGGGGGACAACCACCACCACCTCGTCTGCCGGTCCTGCGCCGCGGTCGTCGACGTCGACTGCGCCGTCGGCCACGCCCCCTGTCTGACCGCTTCCGACGACCGCGGCTTCGCCATAGACGAGGCCGAGGTCATCTACTGGGGCCAGTGCCCCGACTGTTCCACCGCCCGCAGCACCTGAGCGCCCGCAGGACCCGACGCCTGCGGTACGTGAGCATGTGATCCGACCAGCCCAGAAGGATTCCCCCATGACCGATAACCATGATGCGATCGTGACCGAGTCGAAGGCGGCGGAGGCAGGTGGCTGCCCGGTCGCGCACGACCGCGCCGCGCACCCGACCCAGGGCGGCGGAAACCGCCAGTGGTGGCCGGAGCGCCTCAACCTGAAGATCCTCGCCAAGGACCCCGTCGTGGCGAACCCGCTCGGCGCGGAGTTCGACTACGCCGCGGCCTTCGAGGCCCTCGACCTGGCGGCCGTGAAACAGGACATCGCCGAAGTGCTGACCACCTCGCAGGACTGGTGGCCCGCCGACTTCGGCAACTACGGCCCGCTGATGATCCGCATGGCCTGGCACAGCGCCGGCACCTACCGCATCAGCGACGGCCGCGGCGGCGGTGGCCGCGGGCAGCAGCGCTTCGCGCCGCTGAACAGCTGGCCGGACAACGCCAACCTCGACAAGGCCCGCCGTCTGCTGTGGCCGGTCAAGAAGAAGTACGGCCAGTCCATCTCCTGGGCCGACCTCCTGATCCTCACGGGCAACGTCGCGCTGGAGACGATGGGCTTCGAGACCTTCGGCTTCGCCGGCGGCCGCGCGGACGTCTGGGAGGCCGACGAGGACGTGTACTGGGGCCCGGAGACCACCTGGCTCGACGACCAGCGCTACACCGGCGACCGCGAGCTGGAGAACCCGCTCGGCGCGGTCCAGATGGGCCTCATCTACGTCAACCCCGAGGGCCCCAACGGCAACCCGGACCCGCTGGCCGCGGCCCGCGACATCCGCGAGACGTTCCGCCGCATGGCGATGAACGACGAGGAGACCGTCGCCCTGATCGCCGGTGGCCACACCTTCGGCAAGACCCACGGTGCCGGTCCGGCGGACGCCGTCGGCGACGACCCCGAGGCCGCCGCCATCGCGCAGCAGGGCCTGGGCTGGAAGTCCACCTACGGCGCCGGCAAGGGCGGCGACGCGATCACCAGTGGTCTGGAGGTCACCTGGACCACCAAGCCCACCCAGTGGAGCAACGACTTCTTCGACATCCTCTTCGGCTTCGAGTGGGAACTGTCGGAGTCCCCGGCCGGCGCCAAGCAGTGGGTGGCCAAGGACGCCGAGGCGATCATCCCCGACGCGCACGACGCGTCGAAGAAGAAGCTCCCGACGATGCTCACCACCGACCTGTCGCTGCGCTTCGACCCGATCTACGGTGAGATCTCGCGCCGCTTCCACGAGAACCCGGCCGAGTTCGCGGACGCCTTCGCCCGCGCCTGGTACAAGCTGACCCACCGCGACCTGGGCCCGAAGTCCCTGTACCTCGGCCCGGAGGTCCCGGCGGAGACCCTGCTGTGGCAGGACCCGCTGCCGGCGGCCGAGGGCGAGGTCATCGGCGCCGAGGACATCGCGACGCTCAAGGCCAAGGTCCTCGACTCGGGGCTGAGCGTCTCGCAGCTGGTGTCCACCGCGTGGGCGTCGGCCTCCACCCACCGCGGCAGCGACAAGCGCGGCGGCGCCAACGGCGCCCGCATCCGCCTCGAGCCGCAGCGCGGCTGGGAGGTCAACAACCCGGACGAGCTGGCCCAGGTGCTGCGCGTCCTGGAGGGCGTCCAGCAGGAGTTCAACTCCGGCGCGAAGAAGGTCTCCCTGGCCGACCTGATCGTCCTCGGTGGTGCCGCCGCCGTGGAGAAGGCCGCCAAGGACGCCGGTCACGCCGTGGAGGTCCCCTTCACCCCGGGCCGCGTGGACGCCTCGCAGGAGCAGACGGACGTCGAGTCGTTCGCCGCGCTCGAGCCGACCGCCGACGGGTTCCGCAACTACCTCGGCAAGGGCAACCGCCTGCCGGCCGAGTTCCTGCTGCTCGACAAGGCGAACCTGCTGACCCTGAGCGCCCCCGAGCTGACCGTCCTGGTCGGCGGCCTGCGCGTGCTGGGCGCCAACCACGGCCAGTCCTCGCACGGCGTCCTGACCGACGCCCCCGGCACGCTGACGAACGACTTCTTCGTCAACCTGCTCGACCTGGGCACGACCTGGTCGTCGACGTCCTCGGACCAGACCGTCTTCGAGGGTCGCGACGCCTCCGGCGAGGTCAAGTGGACCGGCACCCGCGCCGACCTCGTCTTCGGCTCGAACTCCGAGCTGCGCGCGCTCGCCGAGGTCTACGCGAGCGACGACGCGAAGGCGAAGTTCGTGAACGACTTCGTCGCCGCGTGGGTCAAGGTCTCGAACCTCGACCGGTTCGACCTGATCTGATCTGATCCCGGACTCTCCGTCAGGAGAGGCCGGGGCCGGAAGGAACAGAACAGCAGCACAGCCAGGGCGTCCCGCCCGGTCCCACAGTGACCGGGCGGGGCGCCCTGGCGCGTTCCCCGCCGTTAAGCGGCTGTGCGGTGAAGGTTGTCGCCCCCGCGGGTTCCCGATGCCGGTGGGGTTGTCGAAACCATTGACGAGGACATGCTCGCCCCCTATCTTCTGGCCGAAGTTACGAACCATGTTCGAAATCCCGGACAGGCAGTTTCACGGACAAGGGACGGTCCTGTATGCCTCGGAAGTACCGCCGCAGACCCCTGCTCGTCTGCGTGCTGGCCCTCCTCGTCGCCCTGGTGGCGGCGACCCAGCCGGTGGCCGCGGCCGACGGCCGCCCGTACACCAACCCGCTGAAGTCGGCCAAGGGCGCGGACCCCTGGCTGGAGTTCTACGACGGCAACTACTACCTGATCACCACGACGTTCACGGGCGTCCTCGGCATGCGCAAGGCGCCGACCCTGGCGGGCCTGGCCACCGCGCCCACCGTGCAGGTGTGGTCGGACACCACCTCGACCCGCAACACCAACATCTGGGCGCCGGAGATCCACCGGTTCAACGGCCACTGGTACCTGTACTACTCGGCCGGCCAGGGCGGCACCGCCTGCTGCGACTCCCAGCGCACCCACGTCCTGGAGAGCACCGGCACCGACCCGCTGGGCCCCTACGCCTACAAGGGCTCCCTGACCGGCTCCAACCTCACGCCGGGCGGCTGGCTGATCGACGCGAGCGTCCTCCAGGCGAACGGAACCCTGTATCTCGTCGGAAGCGGTTCCGTGAACGGCAGCGCGCAGAGCCTGGTCATCGCGCCGATGAGCAACCCGTACACGCTGTCCAGCAACACGTTCACGGTGATCTCCAGCCCCACACTGGACTGGGAACGGGTGGGCGCGCCCGTCAACGAGGGGCCGGAACCGCTCTACCACAACGGCCGCACCTTCCTCAGTTACTCCGCCAGCTACTGCCAGACCGCCGACTACAAGCTCGGCCAACTGGAGTTGACGGGCAGCGATCCGCTGAACCCGGCGTCGTGGACCAAGAAGCAGACGCCCGTCTTCCAGCGCAGCGACACAGGCGGCGTCTACGGCCCGGGCCACAACGGTTTCTTCACCTCACCCGACGGCACCGAGAACTGGATCGTCTACCACGCCAACTCCTCCGCGAGCGGCGGCTGCGGCAACGGCCGGACGACCCGCGCCCAGAAGTTCACCTGGAACGCCGACGGCACCCCGAACCTCGGCACCCCCGTCGCGCCGGGTACGACGCTGCCCGGCCCGTCCGGCGAGACGGCGGCGACCCCGACGGCGTACACCCTCGTCAACCGCAACAGCGGCAAATGCCTCGACGTCGAAGGCGGTTCCACCGCCAACGGCACGAACATCTTCCAGTGGACCTGCACCGGCGGGACCAACCAGAAGTGGCGGGTCGAGGACCAGGGCGACGACACCAGCCGGCTGGTGAACGTGGCCACCGGCGGGGTGATGGACACCGCCGACTGCTCCACCGCCGACGGCGCCGACCTGCGCCAGTGGTCGTGGCTCAACAACAAGTGCCAGCGTTTCCGGCTCGTCTTCACCGCGACCGGCGACTATGTCCGGCTCGTGGGCGAGAACAGCGGCAAGGTCGCCGACGTCGCGGACTGCGGGACCGCGAACGGCACCGACGTACGGCAGTGGACCTGGCTGAACAACACCTGCCAGCAGTGGCGCCTCGTGCCCACCACCTGAGCCCCGGTGCCTCCTCCCCCACCCCGGAGAGGCACCCCGGAGGAACACCCAAGAGAAGCACGCGGGTGAAACACCCGGGAAAGCCTTTCCACCCCCTCCCCTCCCCGCCTCCCTCCCCCTCTCCCTCCGTCTGGAGAACTCCCTTGAGACGCAACGCCGTTCGGCTGATCCTGGCCGGCCTCGTCGCCCTCGCGGCCGTCCTCGCCGGCGTGGGCGCCCCCGCCCAGGCCGCCGTGCCCGACTCCCCCGCGGTGACGTACACCAACCCGATCGCGGAGCAGCGCGCCGATCCGCACATCTACAAGCACACCGACGGCTACTACTACTTCACCGCCACGGTCCCCGCGTACGACCGCATCGTGCTGCGCCGGGCGACGACCATCCAGGGCCTGTCGACGGCCCAGGAGGTCACCATCTGGACCAAGCACAGCAGCGGGGTCATGGGCGCCCACATCTGGGCGCCGGAGATCCACTTCATCGACGGCAAGTGGTACGTCTACTTCGCGGCCGGGTCCACCAGTGACGTCTGGGCGATCCGGATGTACGTCCTCGAAGGCACCGGCGCCAACCCGCTCACCGCCACCTGGACCGAGAAGGGCCAGATCAAGACCACGTGGGAGAGCTTCTCGCTGGACTCCACCACGTTCGTCGTGAACGGCGTCCGCTATCTCGCCTGGGCACAGCGCAACCCGTCCGAGGACAACAACACCAGTCTCTTCATCGCGAAGATGACCAACCCCTGGACGATCCAGGGCACCGCGGCGGAGATCTCGCAGCCGACGCTCTCCTGGGAGACGGTCGGCTACAAGGTCAACGAGGGCCCCGCGCTGATCCAGCACGGCGGCAAGGTCTTCATGACCTACTCGGCGAGCGCGACCGACGCCAACTACTGCCTGGGCATGCTGACCGCCTCCGCGACAGCCGACCTGAGCGACCCGGCGTCCTGGACCAAGGGGACGCAGCCCGTCTTCACCTCGAACGCCTCGACCTCGCAGTACGGGCCGGGCCACAACTCGTTCACGGTCTCCGAGGACGGCAGGTCCGACATCCTCGTGTACCACGACCGCAGCTACAAGGACATCACCGGTGACCCGCTGAACGATCCCAACCGCCGCACCCGCGTGCAGAAGGTGTACTGGAAGGCGGACGGCACCCCCGACTTCGGCATCCCGGTGGCCGACGGGGTCACGCCGCAGCGCTTCTCCTCGTACAACTACGCGGACCGGTTCATCCGGCACTGGGAGTACCGCGCCCGCATCGAGGCCGGTGTCAGTCCGCTCGCCGACTCGCAGTTCCGCGTGGTCACCGGGCTCGCGGGCACCGGCACGGTCTCCCTGGAGTCGGCCAACTTCCCGGGCTACTACCTGCGGCACAAGAACTTCGAGGTGTGGCTGGAGAAGAACGACGGCACCTCGGCGTTCGCGTCCGACGCGACTTTCCACCAGCGGGCCGGCCTCGCCGACTCCGCGGGGGTCTCGTACGAGTCGTACAACTACGCCGGACGCTATGTCCGCCACTACAACTACGTGCTGTACGTGCAGACGCCGAGCACGACCACGGACAGGGGAGACGCGACCTTCTACGCCCAATGAGGCCCCGCCCGTCCCGAGGAGCGCATGACGACCGAGACTATACATTGCGTGTATACGCTCTATGTATAGTCTCGGCATGCCTTCTCTGACCAGGAAGATGAAGAAAACGGGGGCCAGGTTGCGGGCCGTCGCCATCTCGGCGGCGGCCACCTGCCTGGCGGTCACGCTGACCGGCTGCGGCGCCGCCGACAACACCCGGCCGAGCGCCGCCCGCGCCCACCCCGCCGCCACCACCCAGGCCGCCCGCTTCGGCACCGTCGACTGCCGTGAGGCGAAGTGCATCGCCCTCACCTTCGACGCCGGCCCGAGCGAGAACTCGGCCCGCCTGCTCGACATCCTGAAGGAGAGACAGGTCCCGGCGACCTTCTTCCTGCTGGGCGAGCGGCACATCGAGAAGTACCCGGAGCTCGTCAGACGCATGGCCGCCGAGGGACACGAGGTGGCCAGCCACACCTGGGACCACCAGATCCTCACCAGGATCACGCCGGAGGAGATACGCGAGGAACTCCAGCGCCCCAACGACGAGATAGAGCGCCTCACCGGCCGCCGCCCCACCCTGATGCGCCCGCCGCAGGGCCGCACCGACGAGACCGTGCACGAGATCTGCCGCGAGCTGGGCCTCGCCGAGGTGCTGTGGACGGTGACCGCCAAGGACTACACGACGACCGACTCCGCACTGATCCGGCGCCGGGTCCTCGCCCAGGCCGACCGGGACGGCATCATCCTGCTGCACGACATCTACGACGGGACCGTGCCGGCCGTACCGGGGATCATCGACGCGCTGAAAGAGCGCGGATACGTTTTCGTGACGGTCCCTCAGCTGCTGGCGCCGGGGACGGCAGTGCCCGGGCAGGTCTATCGCTGACCCGAACAACACACCGCGAAGGTGAGTCCGAACCTGTGAGCCGGAGGGTAATACTCCGCCGGACGGCCCCGACTCCCTACGATCGGCGAGTGGTCTTCTTCCAGCTCGAACGCACGGTACCGCTTTCCCTGGACGACGCCTGGCGTCGCCTGACGGAGTGGTCCCGGCACGGCGACGTGGTACCGCTCACCCACGTCGCCGTGCTCACTCCCGCCCCGACCCGTGAGGGCACGGTCTTCGTCGCGCGTTCGGGTCTCGGCCCGATCGCCTTCGCCGACCGGATGGAGGTGACCGTGTGGCAGCCGCCGTCCGACGACGGGCCGGGCCGGTGCCGGCTGGAGAAACGCGGCCGGGTCGTCCTGGGCTGGGCCGAGATCGAGGTACGGCCGGGCCCCGGCGGGCGGGCCCGGGTGCTCTGGCGGGAGGAGCTGCGGGTGCGTTTTCTACCGTCCCTCTTCGACCCGCTCCTCGGGGCCACGGCCCGCTCCGTCTTCGGGCGCGCGGTCAACCGGCTGCTCCGCGGCCGGTGACCGGGCGAGGACCGCGACGGCCGGACGCGGCCGGGCCGCCGAGGGCATGACGGCGACCGGCCGTTCACCCGGCCGGACCGGCCGGCCAGGCGCGGTGCGGCGGGCCGTGCGCGGTGCGGCGGGCCGTGCGCGGTGCGGCGGGCCGTGCGCGGTGCGGCGGCTCAGGCCACCGAGCCGATCCGGCCCGTCGGCACCGAGGTCGCGTCGTGGTGGATGGGCGTGTGCGCGCCGGTGAGTGAGACCCCGCTGCCGCCGCGCCGGTCGGCCACGATCTCGGCGGCGATCGACAGCGCCGTCTCCTCGGGCGTACGGGCGCCCAGGTCGAGACCGATCGGGGACCGCAGACGGGCCAACTCCAGCTCGGTCACCCCTACTTCACGCAGTCGGGCGTTGCGGTCGAGGTGGGTGCGGCGGGAGCCCATCGCGCCGACGTAGGCGACCGGGAGCCGCAACGCCAGCCGGAGCAGGGGAACGTCGAACTTGGCGTCGTGGGTGAGGACGCACAGCACGGTCCGCACGTCCACCTGCGTGCGCTCCAGGTACCTGTGCGGCCACTCGACGACGATCTCGTCGGCCTCCGGGAAACGGGCCTCGGTCGCGAAGACGGGACGCGCGTCGCACACCGTCACGCGGTAGTTCAGGAACTTGCCGACCCGCACCAGCGCCGACGCGAAGTCGATCGCGCCGAACACGATCATCCGGGGCGGCGGGACGGACGACTCGACCAGGACCGTGAGCGGCGCCCCGCAGCGGGAGCCCTGCTCGCCGATCTCCAGGGTGCCGGTGCGGCCGGCGTCGAGGAAGGCGCCGGCCTCGGCCGCGACCGTGCGGTCCAGCTCCGGATGGGCGCCGAAGCCGCCTCCGTAGGAACCGCTGTCGTAAGAGCCGCCGCCGTAGGAACCGCTGTCGTAAGAAGAGCTCCCGTAGGAACCGTTGTCGCCGCTGCCGTGGGGGCGGACGAGCAGCGCGCGGCCGACGAGATCGGCCGGGCCGGTCACGATCCGCGCCAGCGCCGTGGCCCCGCCGGAGGCGGCGGCCTCCAGGCCGGCCGCGATCACCGGACGGTCCCGGTCGCCCACCCGCACCGGGGTGACGAGGATGTCGACGACCCCGCCGCAGGTGAGCCCGACGGCGAAGGCGTCGTCGTCGCTGTAGCCGAAGCGTTCGAGGACGGACTCCCCGTCCTCGAGCGCTTGCCGGCACAGCTCGTACACCGCGCCCTCCACACAGCCACCGGAGACCGAGCCGATCGCTGTGCCGTCGGCGTCCACCGCCAGGGCGGCGCCCGGCCTGCGGGGCGCGCTGCCGCCGACGGCCACCACGGTGGCGACGGCGAAGTCACGGCCCTGCCCGACCCACCGGTTCAGCTCCTCGGCGATGTCCAGCATCTCTCGGTCTCCTTGACTGCGGTGGTGTGGAGGGCGGTTGCGCGGCGGTCGGGTGCCCGCCGGCCGGGGCGCCTAGTGCACGCCCAGCCAGCTCTCGATCGGGTTGAGGGCGAAGTAGACGAGGAAGATCGCCGTCAGCACCCACATGAAGGCGCCGATCTCCCGCGCCCTGCCCTGCGCGGCCTTGATGGCGACGTAGGAGATGACACCCGCGGCGACACCGGTGGTGATGGTGTAGGTGAACGGCATCAGGACGACGGTCAGGAACACCGGGACAGCGGTTGCCCGGTCGGCCCAGTCGACGTGGCGGGCGTTCATCAGCATCATCGCGCCGATGACGACCAGGGCGGCGGAGGCGACCTCCTGCGGGACGATCGCGGTGAGCGGGGTGAAGAACAGACAGGCCGCGAAGAAGGCGCCGGTGACGACCGAGGCGAGACCCGTACGGGCTCCCTCGCCCACGCCGGTCGCCGACTCGATGAACACGGTCTGGCCGGAGCCCCCCGCCACCCCGCCGATCGCTCCGCCGGCGCCGTCGATGAACAGCGCCTTGGACAGGCCCGGCATCCGGCCCCTGTCGTCGGCGAGCCCCGCCTCGGTGCCGACGCCGATGATGGTGGCCATCGCGTCGAAGAACCCGGCGAGGACGAGCGTGAAGACGATCATGCCGACCGTCATGGCGCCGACCTCGCCCCAGCCGCCGAACTCCACGTCCCCGAAGAGCGAGAGGTCGGGCATGGAGACCGCGCTGCCGTGCAGTTCGGGAGCGCCGGCCGCCCACTGCTTCGGGTCGACGACCCCGGTGGCGTTGAGGACCGCGGCGACGACCGTGCCGCCGAGCATGCCGACGAGGATGGCGCCGGGGATGTTCCGGGCCTGGAGCATGAAGATCAGCAGCAGCGTGCCGGCGAACAACAGGACGGGCCAGCCCGCGAGTTCGCCCGCCGGACCGAGGGTGACCGGGGTCGCCTCGCCCTGGTGCACGAAGCCGGACTTGTAGAAACCGATGAGCGCGATGAACAGGCCGATGCCCATGGTGATGCCGTGCTTGAGCGCGAGCGGGATCGCGTTCATGATCATCTCGCGCAGGCCGGTGACGACCAGCAGCATGATGACGACGCCGTACAGCACGCACATGCCCATCGCCTGCGGCCAGGTCATCTCCGGGGCGACCTGGGACGACAGGACGCCGGAGACGGAGAGTCCGGCGGCGAGCGCGAGCGGCACCTTGCCGAGGAAGCCCATCAGCAGCGTGGTGAAAGCAGCTGCGAAAGCGGTTGCGGTGATCAGCGCCTGCTGGCCGAGGGTGTCCCCGGCCGCGTCCTTGCCGGACAGGATCAGGGGGTTGAGCAGGAGGATGTACGCCATCGCCATGAAGGTGGTGACGCCGCCGCGCACTTCGCGGGCGACCGTGGATCCCCGCTTGGATATGTGGAAGTACCGATCGAGCCAGGACCGCCCGGCCGGGACGCGGGTGCCTTCGCCCGCGTCTTCGGCTGTGGTCCTCGGCTCCAGTGACTGCTGGGTCATGGGCCATCTCCCAAGGTTCAAAGGGACACCCGCGGGGTGCCTTCGGCAGGTCGCGGGATTTGGGAATGGACGACCCGGGGGACGGCCCGAGACGAACAAGGGGGGTGGTCCGGGGGTGCGGCACCCCCGGACGACACCTGATCGGACCCCGTGGGATCACGTTCCGGTGAGGTGCTCCGGACGTACCGGCGTGCGGTTGAGCTCCAGCCCGGTCGCGTTCCTGATGGCCGCGAGGACCGCCGGAGTGGACGACAGGGTGGGCGCCTCGCCGACGCCACGGAGCCCGTAGGGGGCGTGGTCGTCGGCTAGTTCGAGCACGTCGACCGGGATGGTCGGCGTGTCGAGAATCGTGGGGATCAGATAGTCCGTGAACGACGGGTTCCTGACCTTCGCCGTCCTGGGGTCGACGATGATCTCCTCCATGACCGCCATGCCCAGACCCTGGGCCGTGCCGCCCTGGATCTGACCGATCACGGACAGCGGGTTGAGCGCCTTGCCGACGTCCTGGACACAGGCCAGCTCGATGACCTTGACCAGGCCGAGCTCGGTGTCGACCTCGACGACGGCGCGGTGCGCGGCGAAGGAGTACTGGACGTGTCCGTTGCCCTGCCCGGTGCGCAGGTCGAACGGCTCGGTGGGCCGGTGCCGCCACTCCGCCTCGACCTCGACGCATCCGCCCTCGAGCACGTCGACCAGGTCGGCGAGGACCTCACCGCCGTCGGTGACGACCTTGCCGCCCTCCAGGAGCAGCTCGGCGGTGGCCCAGGCGGGGTGATAGGAGCCGAACCTGCGACGGCCGATCTCCAGGACCTTCTCCCGGACGAGCTCGCAGGAGTTCTTGACGGCGCCGCCGGTGACGTACGTCTGCCGGGAGGCCGAGGTCGAGCCGGCGCTGCCCACCTGCGTGTCCGCGGGGTTGATGGTCACCTGCGAGACACCCAGCTCGGTGCGGGCGATCTGCGCGTGGACGGTGACACCGCCCTGGCCGACCTCCGCCATGGCCGTGTGGACGGTCGCGACGGGCTCGCCTGCGATGACCTCCATACGGACCCGGGCGGTCGAGTAGTCGTCGAATCCCTCGGAGAAGCCGACGTTCTTGATGCCGACCGCGTAACCGATTCCGCGTACGACGCCCTCCCCGTGCGTGGTGTTGGACAGACCGCCGGGCAGCTGCCGTACGTCCGCGCCCTCGCTGCTCTCCCACTGACGCTCCGGGGGCAACGGCATCGCCTTGACGCGGCGCAGGATCTCGGCGACCGGCGCCGGGGAGTCCACGGGCTGCCCGGTCGGCAGGAGGGTCCCCTGCTCCATCGCGTTGAGCCGGCGGAACTCCACCGGGTCCATGCCGAGTTCGGCCGCGACCTTGTCCATCTGCGCCTCGTAGGCGAAGCACGCCTGGACCGCGCCGAAACCGCGCATCGCGCCGCAGGGCGGGTTGTTGGTGTAGAGGGCGATGGCCTCGATCTCGACGTCGTCGACGACGTACGGGCCGACACCGAGCGAGGAGGCGTTTCCGACGACGGCCGGGCTGGCCGAGGCGTACGCGCCGCCGTCGAGGACGATCCGGCACTTGACGTGGGTGAGCTTGCCGTCGCTGGTCGCGCCGTGCTCGTAGAAGAGCTTCGCCGGGTGGCGGTGGACGTGGCCGAAGAAGGACTCGAAACGGTTGTAAACGATTTTGACGGGTTTTCCGGTGCGCAGGGCCAGCAGACAGGCGTGAATCTGCATCGACAGGTCCTCGCGGCCGCCGAACGCGCCGCCGACGCCGGCCAGCGTCATCCGCACCTTGCTCTCGGGCAGGCCGAGGACGGGCGCGATCTGGCGCAGGTCGGAGTGGAGCCACTGGGTGGCGATGTAGAGGTGGACGCCGCCGTCCTCCTCGGGCACGGCGAGGCCGGACTCGGGGCCGAGGAAGGCCTGGTCCTGCATGCCGAAGGTGTACTCGCCCCGGACGACGACATCGGCGCGCGCGGCGGCCGCGGCCGCGTCGCCCCGGACGATCGGCTGGCGGTGGACGATGTTCGGGTGCGCGACGTGACCGACGTGGTGGTCGTCGCGGCCCTCGTGGATCAGGATCGCGTCCGGCGCGGTCGCCGAGGCCTCGTCGGTGACGACGGGCAGCTCGCGGTACTCGACCTTGATCTTCGCGGCGGCACGGCGGGCGGTCTCCGGGTGGTCCGCGGCGACGATCGCGACCGGCTCGCCGTGGTGCCGGACCTTGCCGTGGGCCAGGACCGGGGTGTCCTGGATCTCCAGGCCGTAGTTCTTCACGTCGGTCGGCAGGTCGTCGTAGGTCATGACGGCGTGGACGCCGGGCAGGGCCAGGGCCTCGGACGTGTCGATGGAGACGATCTCGGCGTGGGCGACCGGGGAGCGCAGGATCTGGCCCCAGAGCATGTCCTCGTGCCACAGGTCGGACGAGTAGGCGAACTCGCCGGTGACCTTGAGGGTGCCGTCGGGGCGGAGCGTCGACTCGCCGATGCCGCCCTTGGTCCGGGAGCCCTGGGTGAGGGTGGTGGGAGTGCCGCTGGGGGCGCCTGCCGCTCGAGCGAGGCCGAAAGTGGGGGAGGTCATGGGTCAGACCGCCTCTCCCTGACGGGCGGCCGCCAGGCGGACCGCGTCCATGATCTTCTCGTAACCGGTGCACCGGCAGAGGTTGCCGGAGAGCGCCTCGCGGATGTCCGCGTCGCTCGGGTTCGGATTGCGTTCCAGCATCTCGTCGGCGGCGACCAGCAGACCCGGTGTGCAGAAACCGCACTGGACGGCGCCCGCGTCGATGAACGCCTGCTGGATCGGGGCGAGTTCGGTCCCCTCGCCGGTCTGGGAGTCGGTGGCCTCGGCCGGCCGGCCGTCGGCCCCGTCGAGGGAGGGGGAGGTGCCCGCCGCGCCCGGCGCTCCCGAGGTGTTGCAGGAACCGGTTCCACAACCGGCGTGCCCGGCGCGCTGCTTGGCGTAGTCCGCGAGGCCCTCGACGGTGACGATGTCACGGCCCTCTGCCTGTCCGGCGGCGACCAGGCAGGAACACACCGGGACGCCGTCCAGCCGGACCGTGCACGAGCCGCACTCGCCCTGCTCGCAGGCGTTCTTCGAACCCGGCAGCCCGAGCCGCTCACGCAGTACGTAGAGCAGGCTCTCGCCCTCCCACACGTCGTCTGCTTCCTGCGGACGTCCGTTGACAGTCAAGTTGACGCGCATCACGCGGCTCCCTTTGCGGTGCGGCGGGGGCCGCGGTACGACTCCCACGTCCAGGTCAGCGTGCGGCGGGCCATGACGCCCACCGCGTGCCGTCGATAACTCGCCGTCCCCCGGACGTCGTCGATGGGGTTGCAGGCGGCGGCGCACAGATCCGCGAACTGCTTGGCGACCGATGGGGCGATGATCTTTCCGTTGTCCCAGAAACCGCCTTCTTCGAGCGCCGCGTTGAGAAAGTCCTCGGCGGTCTTCGCCCGAACGGGGGTGGGCGCGGCCGAACCGATGCCGGTACGGACGGTCCGGGACTGCGGGTGCAGCGCGAGACCGAAGGCGCAGACGGCGATGACCATGGCGTTGCGGGTGCCCACCTTGGAGTACTGCTGCGGGCCGTCGGCCTTTTTGATGTGGACGGCGCGGATCAGCTCGTCGGGAGCGAGCGCGTTGCGCTTCACGCCGGTGTAGAAGGCGTCGATCGGGATCCGGCGGGTACCGCGTACCGACTCCGCCTCGACCTCGGCGCCGGCCGCCAGCAGGGCGGGGTGGGCGTCGCCGGCCGGGGAGGCGGTGCCGAGGTTGCCGCCGACGCCGCCGCGGTTGCGGATCTGCGGAGAGGCCACGGTGTGCGAGGCGAGAGCCAGGCCCGGCAGCTCCGCGCGCAGGTTCTCCATGATCCGGGTGTAGGGGACGGAGGCGCCGAGCCGCACGCTCTCCTCGCCGACCTCCCATTCGCAGAGGTCGCCCACGCGGTTGAGGTCGAGCAGGTACTCGGGCCTGCGGTGGTCGAAGTTGATCTCGACCATCACGTCGGTGCCACCCGCAATCGGCACAGCGGTGGGGTGCTCGGCCTTGGCGGCGAGCGCCTCCTCCCAGCTGGCGGGGCGAAGGAAGTCCATGACCGGCTCTCTTCTTCGTCTCTTGAGTGCTCGTGAGTCGTATCGAGCCAGAATCGGGTGCGGCGGGCCCGGCTCGTGCCTGTGGTGTTCACGCGGAGTGGGGCCAGTACACAGCCCCTTGCTCCGACCGGGTCAGTCACGGAAACCATGAAGGAGTTGGCTGGTCGGCCCAGGCATCTTGTAGATTCGTATGAACGGAGGTCCTCAGTAACCTCCTCGTTTTCCTGTGGAAACGTAGGAAACAACCTGGCGACCGAAGAATGCGGTTCGTGGCTGTCCGCCGCACCGGCCGGGCCCCCGGGGGCGGGACCGACGGCGGGTTCGCTCCCACCCTGTCCTTCAGGATCCATCGTAGTTTTCGAGACAAAGAACGGCGGCGACGAGATGCGGCTGCGCGCACTGCTGGACACCGATGCGCTGGGCCTCAGGCTCCTCGGCGGCGAGGACGAGCTGGACCGCACGGTACGGGGTGTCATGACCACCGACCTGCGGGACCCCAGCCGCTACCTCTCCGGGGGCGAGCTGGTGCTGACGGGCCTGGCGTGGCGCCGGGACGCGGCGGACTCCGAGCCGTTCGTACGGATCCTGGTGCAGGCCGGGGTGGCCGCGCTCGCGGCCGGCGAGGCGGAGCTGGGGGACGTTCCGCAGGATCTGGCCGTGGCCTGCGCGCGGCACCGTCTCCCGCTGTTCGCGGTGCACGAGTCGGTGGCCTTCGCGACGATCACCGAGCATGTCGTGCGGCAGGTGTCCGGCGAGCGTGCCGGGGACCTCGCGGCCGTCGTGGACCGGCACCGCCGGATGATGACCTCGGGCCCGGCGGGCGGCGGCCCGGACGTGGTCCTGGACCTGCTCGGCTCCGACCTGGACCTGCGGGCCTGGGTCCTGTCCCCCACCGGGCGGCTCATCGCCGGCTCCGAGGCGGCCGGGCCGGGGCTGCCCCCCGACACGTGCGCGAAGCTGGCGGCGGAGCACCTGGCGGCCGTCCGCACCGGGCGGCGCGGACCGCACCGGGTGCTCATGGGCCAGACGACGTACTCGCTGTTCCCGATCCGCAGCGGTGGCGGCCGCGCTCCGCAGGCCCCGCGCGCCTCACAGACCCCCCAGGCCTCACGGGACGTGCGCGAGAGCGTCCTGTCCGACTGGCTGCTGGCCGTCGAGGCGGACGCCGGGGACTGGGCGGACGAGCGCCTCGACCTGCTCCAGGGCGTCACCCAGCTGATCGCCGTCGAGCGGGACCGCCGCGACGCCGCCCGCTCGGTGCGCAGGCGTCTCGCGCAGGAGGTGCTGGAACTGGTCCAGACGGGCGCGGCCCCGGCCGAGATCGCGGCCCGCCTGCGGGTGGCCGCACCGGTGCTGCTGCCGGGGCTGGGGGCCGCCCCGCACTGGCAGGTGATCGTGGCCCGGGTCGAGTGGGACGAGGGCGGGCCGGAGGCCGGCCCGGTCGCCCAGTCGCTCCTGGAGGAGATCCTGGTCGACCCGCTCGCCACCGGACCCGAGCCCTCCGACCGTATCGCCGTGGCCCACACCGGCGACGAGGCCATCGCCCTGGTCCCGCTGCCCGCGGTGCCGAGCGAGCACGACGGCTCCGAGACCGGCGTCCTCGCCGACGCGCTGCTGGCGGCCGTCCGGGAGCCGCTGTCGTCCGGCCTCGACGGCGACGGGCGGCTCACCCTGGGCGTCAGCGCGGCCGTGCACTCGGCGGAGGGGCTGCGCGGGGCCCTGGAGGAGGCACGACACGCCCGGCGCGTGGCCGCCGCCCGCCCCGGCCGGGTCTGCGCCGCGGGCCACCAGGAACTGGCCTCGCACGTGCTGCTGCTCCCGTTCGTCCCCGACGATGTGCGGAAAGCGTTTACCGCCCGTCTCCTCGACCCGCTGCGCGAATACGACCGGCGGCACCGCGCCGAGTTGATCCCGACCCTGGAAGCGTTCCTGGACTGCGACGGTTCGTGGACCCGCTGCGCGTCCCGTCTGCACCTGCACGTCAACACGCTGCGCTACCGGGTCGGGCGGATCGAGCAGTTGACGAGCCGTGACCTCTCGCGGCTGGAGGACAAGCTGGATTTCTTCCTTGCGCTGCGGATGAGCTGATACCGAAGGGAACCGGTTACCACCCCTGGGCCACGACCTGTCGAAACCTTCGGGGCGCGGAGTCCCACGACTTTGTGAAATCCTTCACCCGCCCCCTTGGCCCGGCCCTGTGATCCGTGCTGAGATGCGGCCACCACTCAAAGCTCGACGGCGCGCTCGGGGAGGGCAACGTGGCGTACACCGCCATGTCTGGTACCGGAACGACCTCAGGTGACGATCCCCTCCAGACCGCGGTATGGCGGCTGCGCTCGCGCGCCTGCTGGACCGACGCGGCGGCCCTGCTCCCGCCCGACAGCGCGGCGGGCTCGATCCAGCGGGCCGCGCTGCTCGTGGAACGGTGCCTGTACACCGAGCAGGGCTGGCAGGACGCCGAGGACGCGCTGCGCACGGCGGAGGCGCTGGCCCACGACGACGAGGAGCGCGGCGCGGCCGCTTGTGAACGAGGGCAACTTGCCTACGCGGCCACGCTGCACGGCGTGCGCGACCGGGTGGACGAGGCGCGGGCCGCGCTCGGCCGGGCGGCGGCGCTGATCTCGCCGGACGCGCCCGGACGGGCCTTGCTGGACTTCCGCCGGGGCCTGCTCGCGGAGAACATCTCGCGGTCCCCGCAGGCCGCGAGGGCCGCGTACCGTCGCGCCCACACGGCGGCCGCGGCCCACTCCGACCTGCTGCTGCTGTCCTTCACCTGGCGCCACCTCGCCGGACTCGCCCTGCGCGAAGGCGAGATGGCGGAGGCCCGGCACGGCTTCGCCGAATCCCTGCGCATCCGCGAGGAGTTGGGCTACCTGGTGGGAACCGCCCCGGCCCTCGCCTCACTGGCCGACGCGGAGGTCGACCCGGAGGCCTCACGGTTGCGGGAGGAGGCGCGCCGGCTGTTCCGGCTGCTGGGCGGCGTACCGACCTGGCTGGCACGGCAGTTGACACCACCGCCGACACCCAGCCCGTCCGGGGTCTGAGAACGAGGCTGGTCGGATACGAGCAGGCGAAGCTTCGTCGGGCTCGAGCAGGTGAGGTCCCGTCGGGGCTCGAGCAGGCGAAGCCTCGTCGGGCTCGAGCAGGCGAAGCCTCGTCAGGGATCAAGCGGGCGGAGCCCCTGCACGGCTCGAACGGGCGAGGCCTCCCAGGGTGCGAGTAGGCGGAGCCTCTGCACGACTTGAACAGGCAAGGCCTCGCAGAGCGCGGGCGGAGTTGCTGCACGGCTCGAGCAGGCGAGGCCTCGCAGAGCGCAGACGAGCGAGGCGTCTCAGGCCTCGCTCGAGCAGGGCCTCTCAGGATCCGGCCGGCCGAGCGACGCCGCTTCGGCGTCGAAGCGGGCTCGGGGGCGCCGGCCCTGCGGCGCGGCAACGGTCGGCTCGGGGAGCGCCTGCGCTGCGACCGGGCGGCGGTCGGCTCAGTTGCGCGCGCCTGCGAAGTGACCGCGCACCAGCGCCTGCGCCCGGTCCGGCTCCCCCGCCGTCAACGCTTCCAGCAGCGCCACGTGCTCCGCCGCGTCGGCCATGAGATCCGCCCGTCCGCGCCGCACCGACCCGCCGGCCAGCGGCCACTGCGAGCGCCGGTGCAGGTCCTCGGCGACGCCGGCCAGCTGCTCGTTGCCCGCCAGGGCGAGCACCGCCCGGTGGAAGACCAGGTCGGCCTCCGCGTACGTGGCCGGGCAGCCGGAGGCCGCCGCGCGCACGCTCGCCTCGCCAACCGGCCGCAGCTCCGCCCAGCGCTCGGCGGGCACCGTACGGGCGAGCCGCAGCATCACGGGAACCTCGATCAGCGCGCGCACCTCGGCCAGCTCGGCCAGCTCGCGAGTGCCCCGCACGATCACCCGGAAGCCCCGGTTGGGGACGACCTCGACGGCACCCTCCAGCGCCAGCTGCTGCATCGCCTCGCGGACCGGCGTCGCCGAGACCCCGAAGCGTTCGCCGAGGACCGGCGCCGAGTACACCTCGCCCGGCAGCAGTTCCCCGGCGACGAGCGCGGTGCGCAGGGCGTCGAGGATCTGGCCGCGCACCGAGGCGCGCTGCACCACCGGCCGGGGGCGTGGGACAGGGGTCTCGCTGTGCGTGTGCTCACCGCGCGCGGCGCCCGTCGGGCCGCATCTCTCCCGGTCGGCGCCCGCGCCGTACTCGGCGGACCCCCGTGACTGCGCCGGCACCCGGGCACGACCCTCGGCCCCCGGCACGGCCGGGGTCCCGGTACCGGTGGAGCCCTGCGCACCCTGCTCCACGGGGCCTCCTCCGGCCTTGTCGGTACTTGGGGTCATTACGGCGGGTTGTTACTCGTCCGTCAAGCACCTTAGGCCTACTGGCCGCCAGTTCAAATCCCGATGATACTGAGTAAGGTAAGGCTTACCTTTAATCCCCCTCGAAACGGCGGTCCCGGCATGCCCACAGCCCCGTCGGCCACAGCGGAGGCCTACGCCCGCCTCGCGGAGGTCTTCCCGGACCTGACCGTCACGCAGCTGGGCCACCAGGAACCGTTTCCACAGGGCGGCGGCTGGGTCGCCGCGGCCGACCTCGCGGAGGGCGGAGCAGCACTGGAGACCTTCCTCGCCTGGGACGACGCCCAAATCGTCCGCGACTACGGGCAAGCCGCCCGCCCGGACGTCGTGGCGAGCTTCGGACTGCACCGGTACTCCTGGCCCGCCTGCCTGCTGATCACCGTCCCCTGGTTCCTGCACCGCCGGGTGCCCCGCCTCCCCGTGACGCACGTCTCGTACGACCGCACCGGCGACGGCATGCGGATGGCCGTCCGGCCGCCCACCTCCTTCGCCTGCCTGCCGGGTGATCCGGCGGCACTGCTGCCCGGCGCCCGGGTGGTCCCGGACGAGGAGGCGCTGCGGGCGGAGGTGCGGGCGGCGATAGCCGAGCACCACGAGCCGGTGCTCGCCGGGTTCGGACCACCCGCGCGACGCCGGGGCCGGGCCCTGTGGGGCATGGTGACCGACGAGATCGTCGAGGGCCTCTGGTACGTGGCCGAACTGCTCGGCGAGGGCGAGAAGGACCGGGCGCGACGGGAACTGGAGCTGCTCCTGCCGGGCGCCACCCGCCCCTACGTCGGCTCGGCGTCCTTCCGTGAGCTGACCGGACCGGACGGCGCGGCCCTGTCCACCCGGGACCGGGCGAGCTGCTGCATGTTCTACACGCTGCGCCCCGACGACACCTGCGCCACCTGTCCGCGCACCTGCGACGCGGACCGCGCCACCAAGCTCGCCGCGGTCGCCGCCAGTTGAGGGGGCCTCAGGCGCACCCCCGGGGCCGGGCGCCGTCGGATGTCCCGTAAGATCGCCCGGACGAGGCTCCCCCCAGGGTTACAGGCAATTCACAATTTCCTCACTTACCCCGGGAACTTTCCGAGGAACCACTCGTACGGGTAGTCTTATTCGAACTCAACTCCCGCCCCTCAAGCGGCAGTTCGAGCAGAACGTCGCCCTGGGCATCCCCTTGCACTTCCTTGGCGGCCTCTTGCCCCGAAACCCCCTGAGGGACGGCGGGATTGCGCCACTATGGCGGGCGTTACGCCCTATCCCAATGCAAGGGACCCCTGATGAGATTGACCGACATATCGCTGAACTGGCTGCTTCCCGGCGCCGTACTGCTCCTGGGCATGCTGGCGGCGGTGGCGGTGCTCGCGCGCGGCAAGCGCTCCTCCGGGGCAAATGCGAGCGCGGACGATTCGTGGGAGCGTACCGAGGAGCGCCGCAGGCGCAAGGAGGCCATATACGGCACTGCCTCCTACGTTCTTCTGTTCTGCTGCGCGGCCGTCGCCGCCGCGCTCTCCTTCCACGGCCTGGTCGGCTTCGGCCAGCAGAACCTCGGCCTCACCAACGGCTGGGAGTACCTGGTCCCGTTCGGCCTCGACGGCGCCGCCATGTTCTGCTCCGTGCTCGCGGTGCGCGAGGCCAGTCACGGCGACGCCGCACTCGGCTCCCGGATACTCGTGTGGACGTTCGCGGGCGCGGCGGCCTGGTTCAACTGGGTGCACGCGCCCAGGGGCCTCGGTCACGACGGCGCGCCGCAGTTCTTCTCCGGCATGTCCCTCTCGGCGGCCGTGCTCTTCGACCGGGCCCTGAAGCAGACCCGCCGGGCCGCGCTGCGCGAGCAGGGCCTCGTGCCCCGTCCGCTCCCGCAGATCCGCGTCGTGCGCTGGGCACGTGCCCCCCGCGAGACCTACAAGGCCTGGTCGCTGATGCTGCTCGAGAACGTGCGCAGCCTGGACGAGGCCGTCGACGAGGTCCGTGACGACAAGGCCCGCAAGGAAGAGACGAAGCTGCGTCGCCGCGAGCAGCACCGCGTCGAGCGGGCGCAGCTGAAGGCGATCAGCCGGGGCCACGGCCCTCGCTTTCCCGGCCGCGGTGGCGGCGGTGGTGGCCGTCAGGCGGAGGCCCCGGCCGCCCTGGAGCCGGCCACGGCCGAGCGGGTCTCCGCGGAGCCTGCCATAGCCAACTCGACTGAGCAGCTGCCCGTCCGCTCACGACACTCTCTTACGCCCGTCCGCCACGGTTCTGACTCCTCGATCACCGTCGACCTCACCGCGGAGGACGACACCATGGCCCTGCCGCGCCTCGACTCCCTGGAGCGCAAGCTCAAGGACCTGGAGCAGCAGTTCGGCTGACGGATAATCAGTTATCACGGGAAGGGGGCGCGACCGCCGAGGTCGCGCCCCCTTCCCGTTGCCCGCCACTCGACGAACGTTGATCGACGACCGTTGATCGACGACCGTTGCTCGACGACCGGTTGCCGTCGGCCTTCGCTCACGCGGCTCCGGCGCCCATCTCGAACCAGACGACCTTGCCGCCGCCCTGCGCCCGTACCCCCCAGGTGTCCGCGAGGGACTCCACCAGGACCAGACCCCGGCCGTGCGTGGCCTCGTCGGCGCTCGGCACCCTCGGCCGGGGGCGGTGGGCCACGGAGTCCCGCACCTCCACCCGCAGGCCGGACGGTGAGACGGTGGCCGTCAGGACCGCGTCGTCGTCGGTGTGCACGAGCGCGTTGGTGACGAGTTCACTGGTGAGCAGTTCCGCCGTCTCCGACCGCCCCGTGCTTCCCCAGCCCCGCAACAGCTCCCTCAGCGCCCGACGCGTCTCGGGCACCGCCCGTAGGTCCGCCCGGCCGAGCCTGCGCCTGAGCTGCGACGCCCGGTCCTGCTCCGCCACGTCCTCGGCCCTGCTCTCCCCCGCCTGTCTCGTCGCCGAGGTGCCCGCGATCGCCGTCGGACCGCTTCCCCGTGCCTGCCTCTCCATGACCCCCGCCCGCGTGTCGATGTGGGTTCCCCTCCTGCTCGAACACGTTCACGGGGATCCTTGCCCGGTCGACACCGCGCCAGTCATGTCGAATCATCGACGCCCGGGTGTTCGGCCATGTTCGGGCGGGCCTCCAGGACGCTCCCGGGAATGGGGTGACCCCTCGACCGCACTGTTCGCGCCGTCGGGGAAGGGCCGTCCACGGCGCGTCCGCCCCCTCGCTCGAGCGCGTCCGGAGGGAGCGCTGGGACGGTTCGTGCGTCCCGCGCGGTAGGTGGCCCGTGTGCCGCTGGTGACGTCGGCGCGGCACCAGCGGGACGAGCCGGCGTCGGCGGACCGGACCGTGCGCGCCTCCCATGACCCCGCCGCGGCCGACGCCCAGAGGGAAAGCCCTGGTCGAGCCGCCGGTCCCGCTTGGCGGGGCGAGTACCGGAACACGGGGGCGGGTTGCCGGGCGGGGGCGGTGATCGGCCCGGTTTCCGGGCGAAGGGGCTGACGTACGACGGCGCCGACGTGTCCTCGGGGGGCGTGCGCCCGCGCGACGGAAACTGACCGTCGCCTCCCTCGCGAGCGGGAGTGAGCCGGCGTGTCCGCGGTGCGATACGGCCGCCGATCCGGCCCTCCCGCCCACCTCCGGACCTACGCACCCGGGTGGCCGACCGACCGCCGGGGATCGGCCCGTCTGCCGATGCGCCCCTGCCGACCTGGCCGTACGCGGAGAAGAGGTGGGGCAGCAGGTACCGCCCTCGCCATGTCGGCCACCGCCCTGAACCGCCCCGCCGCGCCGGGCGCGCCCTCGCACGGCCGATGAGGTTGGCCGAAATCCGCTGGTGCGCGGCCGGCCGCGGCGGGGAAAGCGGTGGGGTGGACCGACGATCGTGCTGGTGGTCGAGCGGCTGACGCGGGTGTCACCGGGAGTGCCCCGGCAAGGGAGGCGCTCCACCTCGGCCGAACGTTCACTTCGTCGGCCGATGTGAGCGGTGTCGGCGTCCGGCCGAGCGGCAGGGCGGCGGTGCGACAGGGCGGCAGAGCGGCGGCGCGGCAGGGCGGCGGGTGCTCTAGCCGATCTCGGCTCCCGTCGTGCCGATGTGGAAGATCTTGTGGGTCCCTCGGGTCATGTCGACGATGAGCTTCGTGGTCTGGTCGCCCCAGGTGAGGGTGACGACGGCCTCCGTGTAGTTCGCCGTGCCGTTGTCGGTGACCTTCCACGCGAGCGGGACGTTCTGGGCCTGAAGGACGCCGTTGGCGTGGTTCTCGTCCTCCCAGGCCGCCAGCTCCTTCTGGAAGGCGGGGGTGAGGTAGTGCTTGCGGAGTTCGTCCTCGAGCTTGCCGCCGCCCTCGTCGTTCACCGCGTCGATGTAGGCGCCGTAGAAGTCGGCGATGCGCGTGAGGTTGTCGGACGGCTTGCCGCTCACGCTGCGCGGGCTCCCGGCGGAGGCCTGCGCCGTCACGCCGAGGCCGAGGGCCAGGGCGAGGCCGGCGGCCAGTGCCGCACGGCGCCGGGTGGTACGGAAACGGGGAGTGCCGTTTCCGGTCGTGTTGCTCGTGCCGGTCGTGTCGATGGTGCCGGTCGTGCTGTTGTTGCTGGTCATGTGCGTGTTCCCCGTGTGTCTCGTGGGTGAGGCCGGTCCGGCCCCACTGGTGGCTGCGTGGTCGTGCGGGGCCGCCGCCCCCCCCCCACCCCCCCCGGGGGGGGGGGGGGGCCCCGGGAGTGGGGGGGGTGGTGTTTGTTTGGGGTT
>NZ_JBHWUW010000077.1:0-33688 GCF_042737245.1 Streptomyces sp. NPDC060002 | reverse complement strand
GGTGCAACACCGGGCGCCCCCTCCTCGTATGCGCGGGTCACGCGATGTGGTCCTCCTCCAGTTCCGCGTTGAAGCGGTGCTGGAAGCGTTCCGTGAGGGTCTTCAGGGCGCTGGGGCTCATGGTCGTGCCGTAGGTCGCCTGAATGTTGTCGCCGAGGACACCGGGCGTGGGGAAGCTGCCGTCTATCGACTGACGGAACACCTGGTAGTACGACTCCTCGTCCGGCTCGATCAGCGGCGTGCCGCCGCCCTCACCGAGCTCGCGGCTGCGGTTCGGACCCACCGGGATGGGGAACGAACCGGTCTCCTCCGGAGAGGGCTCCTGCGCCGGAGGCTCCAGCTGGTACTGGTCCTGGTACTGCTCGGCCTGCTGCTGCTCCTCGTACCACTGGGCGTACTGCTCCGAGGGGTCGTACGTGGGGTCGTAGCCCCCCTGGTACGCGATCTCGGGCGGCGCCTGGAACCACGGGCTCGACTCCTCCTGCGTCGGCGCGGGGGCGGGCGCATAGCCGACCTGCCGGCCCTGCGGTGTCTGTTGCGCCTGCTGTGCCTGCTGTGCCTGCTGGGGCGCGGGAGCCGCCTCGACGGCCCGGACGCCCGCGTCGACCGGGGCGGCCGCCGGCAGCTCCTGCGCCGGCGCGGCGGCCGGCAGCGGCGCCGGAGGGAGCACGGCCGGCTCTATGCCCGCCGCCGCCAGGCCCGCCGGGGCGGTCTCCGCCAGCGGAACGCCGTAGCGGGCCAGCCGCAGCGGCATCAGCGACTCCACCGGGGCCTTGCGGCGCCAGGCGCGGCCGAAGCGGGAACGCAGCCTCGCCTGGTAGACGAGACGTTCCTGCTCCAGCTTGATCACCTGCTCGTAGGAGCGCAGCTCCCACAGCTTCATCCGGCGCCAGAGCAGGAAGGTGGGCAGCGGGGAGAGCAGCCAGCGCGTGAGGCGCACGCCCTCCATGTGCTTGTCCGCCGTGATGTCCGCGATCCGGCCGATCGCGTGCCGGGCCGCCTCGACGGACACCACGAACAGGATCGGGATCACCGCGTGCATACCCGTGCCCAGCGGGTCGGGCCAGGCCGCCGCGCCGTTGAAGGCGATCGTCGCCGCCGTCAGCAGCCACGCCGTCTGCCGCAGCAGTGGGAAGGGGATGCGGATCCAGGTCAGCAGCAGGTCCAGGGCCAGCAGGACGCAGATACCCGCGTCGATACCGATCGGGAACACATACGAGAAGTTTCCGAAGCCCTTCTCGAGGGCCAGCTCCCGGACGGCCGCGTACGAACCGGCGAAGCCGATGCCGGCGATGATCACAGCGCCGGTCACGACCACGCCGATGAGAACGCGATGCGTCCGGGTCAGCTGTATTCGCTCGGCCACCCGTACTCCCCTCCCCTTGCGTGCTCTTGCGCGCAACAGGGTGGCACATGTGTGCGGCGCACGTGTTGCCGGTCCGTCAGCTCTTCGCGGAGGCGGACGCCTTCGGGGCCGCCGCGGCCGCCTTGGAGGCCGTCGCCTTCGGGGTCGCCGACGAGGACTTGGAGGGCGTCGCCTGCGGGGCGGAGGAGGCCGACTTGGACGGGGACGGGCTCGACGGGCTCTTGGTCGAGCTGTCCGAACCGCCGTCGGCGCCCTCGCCGTTGGCCGACCGCACCGAGGCCACCGCCTCCTTGGCCGCCTTCTCCGCCGCCTTCGTCAGGGTCTCCACGCTCGGCGCCTTGTCGCCCGCCAGACCGGCACCGTTGTAGTCGAGCGTGAGCACGACGTTCTCGACGCGGACCACGACCGTCTGCTGCTTGAAGGCGCCCTCCGACTTCTTCAGGTCGTAGCGCACCGACGTCGCCTCGTCACCCGTCGCGGTCACCGGCGCCGACTTGACGTTCTTCGCGCCCGACACCGCCTGGGCGTCCTTGACCTGCTTCGCGTAGTACGTCTTCGCCTGCGACTCGCCGTCACCGGTCGTCGCGTCCGACTCGAAGCGCAGCAGCGAAACGTTCAGCCAGCGGAACTGGGAGCCCTTCACACCGTTGTTGGCCAGGCTGGACCAGGAACAACTGGCCCGGGCCGCGGTGTCGCTGGACGTCCCCTCCTTGCCCGAGGTCGCGCCCTTCGGCACCAGCTCCGTCAGCGTCTTCTTCGACACCGCCGCACACGCCTCGGGCAGCGTCCTGTACGCCGCCGCCTGCACGGTCGGCGCGGCGCTCGTCGCGGAGTCGGTGCCGGAACCGGTGGAGGCGCCGGCGTCCTTCGCGTCGTCGCCCGAGCCGGAGTCCGAGGAGCAGCCCGCGGCGACCAGCATCACCGGGACGGCGACCGCCGCGGCCAGGAGGCGGTTCAGCCCTCCGGACCGGTTCACTCGCTCGGCACGCTGCTCGCGCTGGTCAAACTGGCCGTCTCGCTGGGCTCGTCGCTGCATGGTTCCTTCACTCATGACGCTCGTGGTTCCTGCGGTCGGATCGGGTCCGAGGGGCCACCGTAGTCGGTGAAGAAGCTGTGCGGTTCCGCTTCGAGGGCTTTGCGGGCGGGGCCCGAACCGGGCCGAAGTGCCCTCAGCCGGCCAGTGAGTCGGCCAGTTGCGCGGCCAGTTTCCGGGCCTTGTCCTGCATTTCCTCGCTGTCCGGCACGGTGCCGACGGTCGCCGGCTGCTCCTCGTACTCGATGGTCACCATGACGTTGGACGTGCGGAACGCCACAGTCACCGTGCGCTGCTTGGCCGTCGAACCGGAGCTGCTGAGCGCGTCGTCGACGAACGCCTCGTCACCCAGGTCCTCCAGGAGACGGGGCTGGAGCTCGGCGGGGGGAACGGTGGAGGAGGCCGAGGGCGAGGCCGACGAGGAGGCGCCGACGGAGGGCGAGGTCGTCGTCGAGGGGGAGGCGCTCGGGCTCGTGGAGGGGGAGCCGGTCGCCGCCCCGGTGGTGGTGGAGACGGCGGGTGCGGGGAGGTCGGCCGCGGTCACCTTCTGCGCGAAGAGCGCCTCGGCCTGGTTGTCGTCGCTCACGGCGTTGTCGTACGAGACGACCCGCTCGAAGTCGACGAGGAGATGGTCGGTGGCGTCCGTCGACTCCACCTTCCAACGGCAGCCCACCTTGCGGTCCGTGTCGAACGTCTGCGTCGCCTCACCCGCGTAGGCCGTGTCGCGCTGCGCCTCGTCGGCGAGCTGCATGATGCCGGGGAGGAGCGAGTCGAGGGTGGACGCGCTCACCACACCGCAGGCCTCGGGGAGCGTGGCGTACCTGCCGGGCTGCGCGACGGCGGTGGCCGTCCCCGCCTCGCCCGGGTTGGAGTTGTCCGTCGAACCGCCCTCGTCCGAACCGCCGGTGCAGCCGGCCAGCAGTGCCGCGAGGAGCGCGACGACGCCGGGTACGTATGCCTTCCGCTGCACGGTCGGCTCCTCTCGACAGGTCAGGTGATGTGGGTGGCCCGGTGTCCCCGCTGGTTATTCGCTTGCCGGACGGGGGCGGCCCCTGGAGACAATGTGTATCGCACGTGGAGCTGTGGATGCCGGTCCGCTGTCCTTTTCGTTGGCCTTGGCACCAGTTTTGCGATGAAAGGCTTTTGTATTTACTCCGGGGGAATGAGGACGATATGTCGTACGTGGAAATGCCGGGCGCGAAGGTACCCATCCGTATGTGGACCGACCCCGCGTCGGTCGAGGAGGGGGCGCTCCAGCAGCTGCGGAACGTGTCGGCCCTGCCGTGGATCAAGGGACTGGCGGTCATGCCGGACGTCCACTACGGCAAGGGCGCGACGGTCGGCTCGGTCATCGCGATGCAGGGCGCCGTCTGTCCCGCGGCGGTGGGGGTCGACATCGGGTGCGGGATGTCCGCGGTCCGGACCTCCCTGACGGCGAACGACCTCCCCGGCGATCTCTCCCGGCTCCGCTCGAAGATCGAGCAGGCGATCCCGGTGGGCCGCGGGATGCACGACACGGCGGTCGAGCCCGGCCGGTTCCACGGATTCGCCACCGCGGGGTGGGACGACTTCTGGGGGCGGTTCGACGGGGTCGCGGAGGCGGTGAAGTTCCGTGAGGAGCGTGCGGGAAAGCAGATGGGAACGCTCGGAAGCGGAAACCACATGATCGAAGTTTGCCTCGATCAGTCAGATTCGGTCTGGCTCATGCTGCACTCCGGTTCGCGGAACATCGGCAAGGAGCTGGCCGAGCATCACATCGGTATCGCCCAGAAACTCCCGCACAACCAGGGCCTCGTCGACCGCGACCTGGCGGTCTTCGTGTCGGACACTCCGCAGATGGCCGCGTACAGGAACGATCTGTACTGGGCTCAGGAGTACGCGAAGTACAACAGGGCGATCATGATGGCGCTGTTGAAGGACGTTGTCCTCAAGGAGTTCAAGAAGGCCAGGCCGACCTTCGAGACCGAGATCTCCTGCCACCACAACTACGTGGCGGAGGAGCGGTACGAGGGCATGGACCTCCTGGTCACGCGCAAGGGCGCGATTCGCGCCGGTTCCGGTGAGTACGGGATCATCCCCGGCTCGATGGGCACCAGCTCGTACATCGTGAAGGGCCTCGGCAACGAGAAGGCGTTCAACTCGGCTTCGCACGGAGCGGGTCGGCGTATGAGCCGGAACGCGGCGAAGCGGCGTTTCACGGTGCGGGATCTGGAGGAGCAGACGCGGGGCGTGGAGTGCCGCAAGGACTCCGGAGTGCTCGATGAGATTCCGGGCGCCTACAAGAACATCGACCAGGTGATGGATCAGCAGCGGGACCTGGTCGAGGTGGTGGCGAAGCTTAAGCAGTTCATCTGCGTGAAGGGCTGACGCCCTGCCACCGCGGGCCCGCGGATGAAGTTCGCGGGGTGGGGGCCCGAGCCGGTTCGCGGTTCGGCTCGGGCCCCCACACGTCTGTCCCTCAGCTGAGCCGCTTCTCCAGCAGGGTTACCGCGTAGGGGCTTCCCGTGCCGCCCTGTTTCGCGTGTTGTTCGCCGACGACCGTGTAGCCCGCGGACTCGTAGTACGCGCGCAGGCGGGGGTTGGTGGAGAGGCAGTCGAGGCGGGCGTAGGGGCGGCCGGCCGCGGTGATGCGGGACTCGGCCTGGGCCAGCATCCTGCGGCCCGCGCCCGGTGGGGCGGTGTGCGGGGTCGTCATCAGGCGGTGGACGTAGCCGGCCTCGGGCGGGCGGGGGCCCCAGGCGGCCGGATCGTCCCACCAGAGTTCCCAGGCGCCGACGAGCGAGCCGTCCGCGTACGCCAGCCAGACCTCGCCCTCGCGCATCCGGTCGACGAAGTGGGCCTCGGTCTTCTCGCCGGGCTGCCACTGCTCGATGCCCCGGGCCAGTTGCCACAGGGCCGCCGTGTCGCGCAGACGGACCAGGAGGGGCGCGTCCTGGGGCTGCGCCCTGCGGTGGGTCAACTCAGGCCAGACGGTGGGGGCGGGCTCCAGCAGGCGGGTGCGCAGGGTCGCCGACAGGGCCTGCGCGTTCATGCCCAGGGCGTCCGTGACATAGGCCTCGACCGAGCCGTAGCGGGCTCGCAGGGCCGTGAGGAACAGGCGCATCACCGACTCGGGGGCCCGGCCGAAGGCCGGCCATGCCGGGGAGCGGCCGTCGTTTCTCGCGCGCCAGTCGGCGAGCAGGGCCGGGGTCGCCAGTTCCGTCAGGGAGAAGTCCTCGATGATCACCTCGTCCGGGACGCCCAGCAGGCCCAGGACCAGGGCGGCCAGCTGTCCGGTGCGGTCCTTGCCCGAGGCGCAGTGGAAGACCAGTCCCCGCTCCGCCTCCGCCACCAGCTCCAGGGCCGCCGCGATCTCCTTGGTGCCGTCCTCGGCCACCTCCATGAAGCGGGCGGAGAGGTAGGGGCCTGGGTCCACGTCCGGGGTCAGCGCCGCCTGGTCGTAGGGGCGGTGCTCGATGCTGAGGTTGCGGTAGGCGAAGGAGGAGTGCTCCGGGACCCGGCCTCTCGCCTCCGCCTCCCACGGGTGACGGAGGTCGATGACCGTGCCGACGCCCAGCGCGAGGAAGCGGTCCCAGTCCGGGGTGTCCGGTCTCAGCTTGCCGAGCGAGTCCGCGCGGAACAGCCGGCCCGCGCGGACCCGGTGGCCGCTGCCGGTCGGGTATCCGCCCAGGTCGCGGAAGTTGTGCAGTGCCTCGAACGGTATGTGTCTGTCCACGTCGAAGACCCTATGGCGCGGTGGCCGTCACCCGGCCGTCACCGTTCCCGGTGGACCTTGGTGTTGGACGCCTGGGCGCGGGGGCGCAGTACGAGGAGGTCGACGTTGACGTGGCTGGGGCGGGTGACCGCCCAGGTGATCGTCTCGGCCACGTCGGTGGCGGTGAGGGGTTCGGCGACGCCCTCGTAGACCTTGGCGGCCCTGTCCTCGTCGCCGCCGAAGCGGGTGAGGGCGAACTCGTCGGTCCTGACCATGCCGGGGGCGATCTCGATGACGCGGACCGGCAGGCCGACGATCTCCAGGCGGAGGGTCTCGGCGAGGACGTGGGCGCCGTGCTTGGCGGCGACATAGCCGCCGCCGCCCTCGTACGTCCCGTGACCGGCGGTCGAGGACACCACCACGACCGTTCCGTCGCCGCTCGCCACCAGCTTGGGGAGCAGGGCCTGGGTGACGTTGAGGGTGCCGAGGACGTTCGTCTCGTACATCGTGCGCCAGTCGGCCGGGTCACCGGTGGCGACGGGGTCGGCGCCGAGCGCGCCGCCCGCGTTGTTGACGAGGACGCCGATCGTCTTGAAGGCGCCGGCGAACTCGTCGACCGCCGCTCGGTCCGTGACGTCCAGCGGGTAGGCCGTCGCGGAGCCGCCCGTGCGGGAGATCTCCTCGGCCAGTGCCTCGATGCGGTCCTTGCGGCGGGCGGTCAGGACGACCCGGTAGCCGGCCGCGGCGAGCTGCCGGGCGGTGGCGGCGCCGATTCCGCTGCTCGCACCGGTGACGACGGCGATGCGGGAGGCGGCGGACGGGGCGGCGGTGGCCATGGGCTGCTCCTCGTGCACGGGGGTGTTCTTCATACGATCAGCTGCCGCCCAGGGTATCGGGGTCAGCCGCCGTTCCTCGGGGCCCACATGATCACGGCCATCCCGGCGAGGCAGACCAGGGCGCCCGTCACGTCCCAGCGGTCGGGGCGGTAGCCGTCGGCGACCGCGCCCCAGAGCAGGGAGCCGGCGACGAAGACGCCGCCGTACGCGGCGAGGATCCGGCCGAAGTGGGCGTCGGGCTGGAAGGTGGCGACGAAGCCGTACGCGCCGAGGGCGAGGACACCGCCGGCCGCCCACAGCCATCCCCGGTGCTCGCGTACGCCCTGCCAGACCAGCCAGGCGCCGCCGATCTCGAAGAGCGCGGCGACGACGAACAGAGCGGCCGACCGGAGGATGAGCATGGCCGCAGCTTGGCACGGCGGGTGCTGTCACCTGTTGGAGGGCGCCTGCCGGGCGCCTGGCGTGGGATACATCCCCTTCGTACCCGGCCCTTCGGATCCGGCCCTTCGGATCCGGGCGGGTTCCGATCGACGAATCGAGGAGTGGTGGCATGCGCTGGATGCGGGGTCTCGCGGTGTGGGGTGCGGTGCTGGCGGTGGGGACGGGAGTCGCGCCCGCCCGGGCGGCGGGGGAGGCGACCGAGGCAGACCTGTCGTACCACGGCTCCGCCGTCATGCACGGCGGCCGGGTCGACGTCCGGCTGACCCCGCGCAATCACGGTCCGGGGGACGTCTCCGACTCGACGGTGCGGCTGCGCTGGTCGGTGCCGTTGGCGGCCGGGGCGCAGCGGCTGCCGGCCGGCTGCGCGCGGACGGGCCGCCAGGAGGTGGTGTGCCGGACGGGGGCGCTGGCCGCGGACGGGCTGGGGGAGCGGATCGCGTTGCGGGTGTGGCTGCGGGGACGGCCGACGGAGGTGACGATGGCCGTCGACACACTGTGGGGCGGCGGTTCGGTGGACCGTAACCGGTCCAACGACCGGCAGCAGGTGCTGGTCCTGGACACCGGGGACGCGTACTTCTTCTGACGTTCGCGGGAGCGGAGCGTCGTACGATCTGCGGACGGCGCTGACGGCGGTGCCGACGAAGGGATGCGATGTCCGGGAACGTGCGCTCGCGGCTGCTGGACGAGCTGGCCGTCGTGTCGCGTCGGTACGCGGCCGCGTACGCCCTGTTCAACCAGGCTCTCGCCGACCGCCTCGGGCTGCATCCCACGGATCTCCAGTGTCTGAACCTGCTGATGCTGGAGCGGGAGCCGGTGACGACGGGCCGGGTCGCCGAGCTGACGGGACTGACCACCGGGTCGGCGACGCGGCTGGTGGACCGGCTGGAGAAGGCGGGTTACGTCGTCCGGGAGCGGGACGCGGCCGACCGGCGGCGGGTCCTCGTGGTGACGGTGCCGGAGCGGATCGCGGAGTTCACGCGGATGTGGGAGCGGCTGGGCGGCGACTGCATGCCGCTCTTCGAGGACCTGGGGGACGACGAACTCGCGGTGATCGTGCGGCATATGCGGCGCACGGTGGAGTTCGGCGCGGAGCAGGTCGCACGGTTGCGGGAAGGCCGGGTCTAGCGGCGGGATGCAGGAGACGGACATACGGCCGTCCGCGGTGGCGGCCGGGGAAGCGCGGGGGGCGGACGACCACTCCGTACGTGCTGCGCTGCCGCGGCACTGGCCGCTGTTGCTGCTGGGCGCGGCGGTGGTGCCGGGTGTGCTGCTGGTGCTCGTCGGGCGGTCGTTGGACGAGCCGGCGATGCAGGCGTGGCGGACGGTGGGTCTGGCCGTGACCGTGCAGGCGCTGCCGTTCCTGCTGCTGGGCACGGCTCTGTCGGGGGCGATCAACGCGTTCGTGCCGGCGCGGGTCTTCAGCAGGCTGCTGCCGAAGCGGGCCGCGCTGGCCGTGCCGGTCGCGGGGATGGCGGGCGTGGTGCTGCCGGGGTGCGAGTGCGCGTCGGTGCCGGTGGCGAACAGTCTGATCGGGCGGGGGGTCACACCGGCCGCCGCGTTCGCGTTCCTGCTGTCGGCGCCCGCCGTGAACCCGGTGGTGCTGACCGCCACGGCCGTCGCGTTCCCGGGCGACCCGGAGATCGTCGTCGCCCGGCTGCTCGCCTCGCTGGTCACCGCCGCCGCGATGGGCTGGCTGTGGCTCTGGCTGGGGCGCGAGGAGTGGTTGAAGCCCGCTGTCGTCCGGCACACCGGGCATGTGCCGGGGCGCAGTCGTTTCACCGAGTTCCGGCGTGGTTTCCAGCACGACTTCCTGCACGCGGGGGGTTTTCTGGTGGTGGGGGCGATGGCGGCGGCGACGTTCAATGTGGCGGTGCCGCGCACGCTGCTGGACACCTTCGCGGGTTCGCCGTGGCTGTCGGTGCTGTTCCTGGCGGCGCTGGCGATCGTGCTGGCGGTGTGCAGCGAGGCGGACGCGTTCGTCGCGGCCTCGCTGACCGGGTTCTCGCCGGTCGCGCGGCTCGCGTTCATGGTGGTGGGGCCGATGGTCGATCTGAAATTGATCGCGCTTCAGGCGGGCACGTTCGGACGGGCCTTCGCGGTGCGGTTCTCGGCGGCCACGGCGGTGGTCGCCGTGGTGTGCAGCGCGGTGATCGGAGGGGTGCTGCTGTGAGGCGGTTCGTGCAGGTGGGGCTGCTGGCGCTGGCCGGTCTGGGGTTGTTGCACACCTCGCTGTTCACGGACGAGTACCTGCGGTACGTCAAGGAGGGGATGCGGCCGCTGCTGGTCGCCTCCGGGGTGCTGCTGGTGGTGCTGGGCGTGGCGGAGGCGTGGGCCGCCCCGCCGGAGGAGGGACACGGCGAGCCGGGGCATGCCGAGCAGGGGCGCGGGCGTCAGGGGCGTGCCGAGTCGGGGCGCGGGCGTCAGGGGCGCGGTGAGCAGCGGGTTGGCAGGCAGGCGCACGGAAACGAGGGGCCTGGCGGGCCGGGGCACGGGCACGAGGGGCACGGGCACGAGGGGCACGGGCACGCTCACTCCGGTGTCCCGCGGGTCGCCTGGCTGCTGTTTCTGCCCGTGCTGAGCCTGCTCTTCTACGCGCCTCCCGCACTCGGCTCCTACACGGCCTCCCGGGAACCGGCGAAGGCCGTCGCCGTGCAGGAGGACGCCTTCGACGCGCTGCCCGCGACCTCCCCGCTGCCGATCACGCTCACCGACTTCACACAGCGGGTGCAGCAGGACCGGTCACGGGCCATCCGGGGCCGCACGGTCGTGATGACCGGGTTCGTCAGCCCGGCGCCGGCGAAGCAGGACGGCTGGTATCTCACCCGGATCATCGTCAGCTGCTGTGCGGCGGACGCGTCGTCCGTGAAGGTGCTGGTCCAGGGGATCGCCGCGCCGAAGGCCGACACCTGGGTGAACGTCACCGGGAGCTGGCAGGGGAGCGGCACGCTGGGCACCTCGTCGGCGGCGGTGACTTTGGACGCGCGGGGAGTCCAGCGGGTGCGCAAGCCGTCGAACGCGTACATGGACGCGCTGCCGCTCGGCTCCTGAACCGCTCAGACGTCGGTGTGGTCCGCGTCGTAGCGCAGGCGGGCCGCCTGGACCTCGTCGAAGTGGATCTCCGCCCAGTCCTTCACGGCCGTCAGCAGCAGCGCGGGGTTGCTGCCGAGCGGGGTCAGTTCGTAGTCGACGCGGACGGGGACGGACGGGGTGACCGTGCGGGTCAGGAAGCCGTCGCGTTCCAGGGGCGCAGGGTCTGGGTGAGCATCTTGGGGCCGACTCCGGCGATCCTGCGGGCCAGGTCGCTTGTAGCGCCGGGGGCCGGGGGTGAGGGCCGAGACGACCAGGCTGACCCACTTGTCGCTGAGGCGGTCCAGGAGCTGGTTGGCCGGGCAGCCGCGGAGGAAGGCGTCGTACTCGCGGCTGGCCTCCCGCGCGCGAGGCGGGTCGAGCCATGCGTGGCCGCGCCCGCGAGACCTGGCCCCCACGTGCGGCGCACGGCGGAGCCGAACCCGCTCCCGCGGAGGCCTTGCCGCCCATGTGCGACACGCGGCGGAGCCGCAGACACGCCCGCGAGGCGGAGCCCCGCCGCGCCCGCGAGGCGGAGCCCCGCCCCCCGCCGCGCCCGCGAGGCGGGGCCGGGGTCGCTCATGGGGTGCGGTGTCTGGCGTAGGTGGCAGGGGGGACTCCGACCGTCGCGGTGAAGTCGCGGACCAGGTGGGCCTGGTCCGCGTAGCCCAGGTCGGCGGCCACGGCCGCCCAGTCCACCGCCTCCTCGGCCTCCGCCCGTTCCAGGGCCTCGTGGATGCGGTAGCGCAGGATCACCCATTTGGGGCCCACGCCGACGTACGCGGCGAACAGGCGCTGGAGCAGGCGTACCGACAGCCCTTCGTCGCTCGCGAGGTCCGCCACCCTGCGGATCGCGCGGTCGGTGCGGATGCGGTCGACGAGGGTCATCGCGAGGTCGGCCTGGGGGTCCGGGCGGGGGACGCGGGCCGCCAGGAGATGTGCGTCGAGGGCTGCCACCCGGGCCCCCTCGTCGGCCGGGGCGAGGACCGGGTCCGGGTCGGTGCCGGTGAGGTGGACCCGGCGGCCCGTCCAGTGGGAGACCGGGTGCTCGGGGGCGAAGGGGCGGAAGCCACCCGGGCGGAACTTCACGCCGCACACCCGTCCCCGGCCCTCCAGTTTCTGCGCGAAGAGGCCCTGTTGGACGCCGGCGATCTCGACGAAGGGTTCCTGCCCCTCGAGCCGCTGGAAGACGAGGTGGACCGCGGGGTGCGGGACCACGTGGGAGACGTACGGCTCGGTCAGGTCCCAGTCGATCAGCCAGTAGTGCTCGACGTAGGGGCGCAGGGGCGGGGCCGGTTCGGGGCGGCGGAAGCGCACGCGTGCGAGGAACTCCGCGGCGTCGACGATGCCTCGGGTGTCACGGCGTCGGGTGGCCATGTCCGGATCGTAGGACGGGCTACTGACAGTCGTGTCAGCCGGCCGGACGAGGCGGTGGCCGTCGGGCGGGACGGGGCGCTGTCGGCCGGGCGGGGACGGGCTGGTGGCTGTCGGGCGGGGCGGGGCGGTGGCAGCCAGGCGGGGACGACGGGGCGGTGGCCGTCGGGCGGGGCGGGGCGGCCGCAGCCGGGCGGAGCGAGGCGGCGACGGCCGGCGGGATGCGGGCGGGACCGCGCGGCGGAATAGAGGAGGGAGGGATGCCGTTAGGGCGGTATAGTTTAACGGTCAACAACTTTGGAGGTTGAGCGACCATGCAGTTCGGGATCTTCAGCGTCGGCGATGTCACGCCGGACCCCACCACGGGCCGTACGCCGACCGAGCGCGAGCGGATCAAGGCCATGGTCGCCATCGCGCAGAAGGCAGAGGAGGTCGGCCTCGACGTCTTCGCCACCGGCGAGCACCACAATCCGCCGTTCGTGCCCTCGTCCCCGACGACGATGCTCGGCTACATAGCCGCGCGGACGGAGAAGCTGGTCCTCTCCACCTCCACCACCCTCATCACCACCAACGACCCGGTGAAGATCGCCGAGGACTTCGCGATGCTCCAGCATCTGGCCGACGGGCGCGTCGACCTCATGATGGGGCGCGGGAACACCGGCCCGGTCTACCCCTGGTTCGGCCAGGACATCCGGCAGGGCATCAACCTCGCCATCGAGAACTACGCCCTGCTGCGCCGGCTGTGGCGCGAGGACGTCGTCGACTGGGAGGGCAAGTTCCGTACCGCCCTGCAGGGCTTCACCTCCACGCCCCGCCCGCTGGACGACGTGCCGCCGTTCGTCTGGCACGGCTCCATCCGCTCGCCCGAGATCGCCGAGCAGGCCGCGTTCTACGGTGACGGCTTCTTCCACAACAACATCTTCTGGCCGGCCGACCACACCAAGCGGATGATCGAGCTGTTCCGCGCCCGGTACGCGCACTACGGGCACGGCACGCCCGAGCAGGCCGTCGTGGGGCTCGGCGGGCAGGTCTTCATGCGGAAGAACTCGCAGGACGCGGTGCGCGAGTTCCGGCCGTACTTCGACAACGCGCCGGTCTACGGTCACGGGCCGTCCCTGGAGGACTTCACCGACCAGACCCCGCTGACCGTCGGCACGCCGGAGCAGGTCATCGAGAAGACGCTCAAGTTCCGCGAGTACGCCGGCGACTATCAGCGCCAGCTGTTCCTCCTGGACCACGCGGGGCTGCCGCTGAAGACCGTGCTCGAGCAGCTCGACCTGCTCGGCGAGGAGGTCGTGCCGGTGCTGCGCAAGGAGTTCGCCGTCGGCCGGCCGGCCGGGGTGCCGGACGCGCCGACCCACGAGTCGCTGCTCAAGGCGGCCCAGGCCGCGCGGGCGGCGCAGGCTTCCCGAGAAGGGGTGGATGTCGCATGAAGCTCGTCGTCGTCTCGGCGGGGCTGAGCGTCCCGTCCTCGACCCGGCTGCTGGCCGACCGGCTGGCGGCCGCGACCGTCGGGCGGACCTCGGCAGAGGTCGAGGTGGAGGTCGTGGAGCTGCGCGACCTCGCCGTCGAGATCGCCCACAACTTCACCAACGGCTTCCCCGGACGGAAGCTGGCCGCCGCGCTGGCGGCGGTGACGGCGGCGGACGGGCTGATCGTCGTCACCCCGGTGTTCTCCGCGTCCTACAGCGGCCTGTTCAAGTCGTTCTTCGACGTGCTCGACCCGGACGCGCCGGCGGGCAAGCCGGTGCTGATCGCCGCCACGGGTGGTTCCGCGCGCCACTCACTGGTGCTGGAGCATGCCCTGCGGCCGCTCTTCTCCTACCTCCGCGCCGTGGTCGTCCCGACCGCCGTGTACGCCGCCTCGGAGGACTGGGGCGCGGAGGGCCTGCCCGAGCGGATCGAACGGGCGGCGGCCGAACTGGCGACGCTGATGACGGGCCTGTCCGCGCCCGCCACGCAGGCGAAGGCCGAGAAGGAAGAGGCCGAGAAGGAAGAGGCCGAGAAGGAAGAGGACAAGAAGGACAAGGGGGGCGAGTTCACGGTGGTCCCCTTCGCCGAACAGCTGGCAGCACTGTCCGCCCGCTGACCGGTGACCTGGGGACCCCCGGGCGGGCAAGACCAGCCCGTCCGGGGGTCCCCCCCTCCGGGGGAGTTCGAGGACGAGGCCGTCCAGGTCGAAGCGGGGGTCCGGGGCGGCAGCCCCCAGGTATGCCACCCCCAGGTACGCCCACCCGAACGGTGAGAGCCCAGTAAGAAGGGTGATCGTACGACCGTCCCCACCGCCCAACCGCCGGAGGCCTTGGCAGACTGGCCCGGTGCCTCCCACTGTGCTGCTCGCCGAAGACGACCGTGCCATCCGCAACGCCCTGGAACGGGCCCTGGCCCTGGAGGGCTACCGGGTGACCGCGGTCGCCGACGGGGTCGAGGCGCTGGCGCACGCCCACAAGAACCCGCCGGACGTGCTCGTCCTCGACGTGATGATGCCCGGCATCGACGGCCTCCAGGTCTGCCGGGTGCTGCGCGCCGAGGGCGACCGCACGCCCATCCTGATGCTGACCGCGCTGGTGGAGACCGCCGACCGGATCGCCGGTCTGGACGCGGGCGCCGACGACTACGTCGTCAAGCCGTTCGACGTCGAGGAGGTCTTCGCCCGGCTGCGGGCGCTGCTGCGCCGCACCAACCCCGACGCCGCCCCCGAGGCCGCCGCGCCGGTGCCCGAGGCCCCGAAGCGGGGTACGGAGCGGCACGTGGAGGCGGCCGGGCTGCGGATGGACCCGCAGGCGCGGCGCGCGTGGCGGGGCGGGCGCGAACTGGAGCTGACCCGGACCGAGTTCGAGCTGCTGGAACTGCTGGCGCGCAACGCCGGGATCGTCCTGGACCACTCCACGATCTACGACCGCATCTGGGGCTACGACTTCGGCCCCGGCTCCAAGAACCTCGCCGTCTACGTCGGCTATCTGCGCCGCAAGCTCGACCAGCCCGGCGCCCCGCAGCTGATCCACACCGTGCGCGGTGTGGGTTACGTGCTGCGGGAGGACTGAGTGGCGGCGACGCGAGTGGGACGAGTGGGACGAGGGAGACAGTGAGACGAGGACGCGAGTGAGTCGTCCGGGTCGTCTGCGTCGGCTGCTGTCCCGGCCGCGGCCGAAGCTGGTGTCGCTGCGCACCACCTTCGCGGTGTCGTTCGCGGCCGTGACGGCAGCGGTCACCGTGCTCGTCGGCGTCCTGTCGTACTCGGCGGCCGCCCGGCTGGTCCGGGTCGACCAGGAGTCGGTCTTCGACGAGGTCGTGCAGGACCTGCGGGACGAGGTGCGCGACCACCGGATGGCGCCGGAGGACTTCTCCTCTTCCGCGCCGGGGCACGACATCGTGCGGCCGGCGCGCACGGACGTGCAGGTGCTGGGCGCGGACGGTTCGGTCGTGGACAGCGGGAGCCCGGGACTGCCCGTCGTGTCCGCCGACCGCACGGTCGCGGCGGTCGCGGCGGCCGGGCGGATCACCGAGCACAAGGACGTCGACGTCGGCAGCGACGTCTACCGCATCGCGACCGTCTCCCTGGGCGGCGGCCGGGGCGCGGTGCAGGTGGCGCAGGAGTTCAGCGACACAGAGGACCTGCTGCGGGCCCTCCAGCAGCGCACCGTGATCCTGATGATCGCGGTGGTGACGGCCGCGGGGCTGTTCGGCTGGTGGCTGGCCCGGCGCATCACCCACCGCCTGGTGATCCTCACCACCGCCGCCGAGGACGTCGCCCGCACCCGCCGGCTCGGCGTGCAGGTGCCGGTCACCGGTCACGACGAGGTGGGCCGGCTGGGCCGTGCCTTCGACCGCATGCTCGGCCGGCTCGCCCAGTCGGAGGAGGACCAGCGGCGGCTGGTCCAGGACGCGGGGCACGAACTGCGTACGCCGCTGACGTCGCTGCGGACGAACATCTCGCTGCTGCGCCGCATCGACGAACTGCCGCCGGACACCCGTGACGAACTGGTGGCGGACCTGACCCAGGAGGCCCGGGAACTGACCGACCTGGTCAACGAGCTCGTCGACCTCGCGGCCGGCCAGTCCGACACCGAGCCGCCGCGGCGGCTGGACCTCGCCGACATCGCGGAGGAGGTCGCGGGCCTCACCCGGCGCCGCACCGGGCGGCAGGTCCTGATCCGGACGAGCGGTGACACCACCCTCTACGGGCGGCCGGGCATGCTCCAGCGGGCGGTGTCCAACCTCGTGGAGAACGCGACCAAGTTCGACCGCGAGGGCGGGGCGCCCGTCGAGATCGCCGTCACCGGGCCGTCCCGGCCGGGCGTCGTCCGCGTCGAGGTCCTCGACCGCGGGCCGGGTATCGCCGAGGCCGACCTGACCCGCGTCTTCGACCGCTTCTACCGCGCCGCCGACGCGCGCTCCCTGCCGGGCTCGGGGCTGGGTTTGTCGATCGTCCGCGAGGTGGCGCTGACACACGGGGGCGCGCCCTTCGCCTTCCGGCGGGCGGGGGGCGGCTCGGTGATCGGGTTCACGGTGGGGGGCGGGTTGCCGGACGGGCCCGGGGAGGACGGAGGCTGAGGGCCACCTCGTGCCACGGGCACTCCGGACGCACGTCGGGCGTGGCCACGGGCACTCCGGACGCACGTCGGGCGTGGCCACGGGCACTCCGGACGCACGTCGGCCGGGCCTCGCGGGGGCGAGGCCCGGCCGGGAGTGTGCGGAGGTCTACGGAGGCGAGAGGTTGATCTTCTGGGTCGTCGAACCCACGGTGGGCGGGCGCTTGATCGTGAAGTTCTTCTTGTAGGTGTCGTCTTCGCAGCTCACGGTGGCCGTTGCCTTCGTGCCGGCCCCCTTGTCGATCTTCTTGAAGGTGACCGAGTAGGTACTCGAGTCCTCCACGTCCGCGCTGTCGTCGGTGCGCGTCTCCTGGCCCGCGACCACCTTTACCTCGACGGGCGAGTTTCCGTTGTCGCAGTCGGCGACCTTTCCGGTGACCAACACTGTCCCGCTGTTCGGGTCAGCTCCTGCCTGGCCTGCCGTGGCGAGTGCAGCGCTGCCCGCTAGCGGGAGTATCGCTGCGATGGCGAGAACTTTGAAACGCTTGCGCATAACTTCTCCTAGCTCGTCAGTTCGTCCTGCGAAAGGCTCCCGAGAAACACGGTTCATCGACGCCCGTTCGCTGTTCCGGCCGACGCGGTGAAGTGATCCTCTCCCAAGATCGCGCCTCCATCCGTGCAGGTCAAGGGCGGTAATTACCCATGGCGCACGGGGTAGGACTACCCACGGCGGAGCCTGCGGAGGGCTCTATTCCAGGCCGGTGAGTCCGTGTTCCACGGCGATTCGCGTCAGATCGGGACGGCGTCGGGATCCCGTCTTCTCGCCGATTCGGTCGAGATGCGAATGGACGGTGTGTTTGCTGATGCCCAATGCGGCGGCGATCTCGTGGTCCGTCGAACCGTTGGCGAGAAGGCGCAGGATTTCCTGCTCCCGGTCCGTGAAACGGGGGGACGGCCCCACCAGATGGCTGGCGGGCGCGGAGACGTAACTGCGCCCGGAGCCCACGGTCCGAATCGCCGTGAGCATTTCGGTCGCCTCCGCCTGCCGGCTCAGATAGCCGCTCGCGCCCGCCTGGATCGCCTGGACCGCGCCCAGGTGCGGTGAGGACGACACCACGAGGACGGCATGCCCCCTCCGCCGCAGCTTCGTCACGGTCGCGGCGAGTCTCGGGGCGGACTGCTGGAGGTCCATCAGGACGACCTGCGCGCCGCGCAGGCTGCCGTCCGCGCTCTCGATCGACGGTGCGGCCGCGACCAGGTGGAGGTCGGGAGCGGTGACGATCAGGTTCGAGATGCCGTGCCGGAAGACGGGGCAGTCCCCGATGACCGCGATCCGCACGCGTTCGGCGCAACCGCTCACCGGCACCTCCGCTGCTCGATGGACATGCCACGACAGACACGCCCCGTCACCCAGAGTCGGCGCAGGGGGCGCCTCCTGCGCGGTGGACTGGACCATCGGGGGAACCGAGGCGGGGTGAGGCAGGTCATACAGGGCGGATTGAGTTCCGGACCGGGGTGAATTCCGTACCCCCGTATGACGGGCGGTGTCCGGATGCGAGGATGAGGCGCCATGACTGCTGGGCGGTGTACTCGCACGTTACGGGCCGCGCTGTTCGCGGCTGTCTGCGTGCTGCTCGCCGCCCTGGGCCACGTGATGATGTCCGGGGCCGAGGTGCCCGCGTGGGCGCTGGCCGCGGGCGTGGCCGTCACCGGGATCGCGGGCTGGTGCCTGGCGGGCCGGGAGCGCGGGCTGCCGCTGATCGTGACGGTCGTGGTCGCCGCCCAGACGGCCCTGCACTCGGCGTTCTCGCTGGCCGGGCAGCCGGAGTCCGGTGGCATGGCGTCCACGGGTATGGGTGCCATGGGCATGGGCATGGGCTCGATGCGCATGGACTCCATGGACATGGACATGGGCCACATGGACCACGCGAGCCATATCGGCCACATGAGTCACATGGGCCACATGAGTCACATGGGGGAGGCCGCCGGAGAGGGCGGCTCCTCCTCGTCGGGGATGCTCGCCGCCCACCTGCTCGCCGCGCTGCTGTGCGGGCTCTGGCTGGCGCACGGCGAGAAGGCCGCGTTCCGGATTCTGCGGGCGCTGGCCGGACGGCTGGCCGCGCCGCTGCGGCTGCTGCTCGCCCTGCCCGCCACCCCGGACCGGCCGCGTGTCCGGTTCCGTCGCCGTGGCTCGGCGCGAGCGCCCCGGCTGCTCCTTCTCACCCACGCGATCACCACTCGGGGTCCGCCCCTGGGAGCCGCTGCCGCCGTCTGACATCCGACGGTGTGACATCCGAAGGTGCGACATCCGACGTGTGATGTCCGACATGCGATGTCCGACGACAGGCCGGCAGCAGGCGACCCGGGGCTGCCCCTGTGCGCTCCGGGCCACGGCCGTACGCCCGCGCAGGCGGGTGTGAGGCCGTTTCTCCCTCATGCCCTCGTGGATGATCCGAGAAGGACACCAGGTGATCACGTCTGCCCCCCAGGCGCCCCAGGCATCACAGGCCGCGCCGACAGCACAGGCCGCACTCGACGAGTCGATCACCGCATGGGCGCTCGCCGCCCGGGCCGGTGACGCGGACGCGGTCGAGCGCTTCGTGCGCGCTCTGCACCGCGACGTCCTGCGCTACGTCTCCCATCTGTGCGCCGATCCCCAGGCGGTCGACGACCTCGCCCAGGACACCTTTCTGCGTGCCCTCGGCAGCCTGCACCGGTTCGAGGGCCGCTCCTCGGCGCGTTCCTGGCTGCTGTCCATCGCCCGCCGGGCGGTGATCGACAGCTATCGGTACGCCGCCACCCGGCCCCGGCTGTCCGACGTACCGGACTGGCAGCTCGCCGCCGAGCGCGCTCAGCCGCGCGACCTGCCGGGCTTCGACGACGGCGTCGTCCTGCTGGACCTGCTTGCCTCGCTCCCGGCCGAGCGGCGGGAGGCGTTCGTCCTCACACAGCTGGCCGGCCTGCCCTACGCGGAGGCGGCGGAGGCGAGCGACTGCCCGGTCGGCACCGTGCGTTCGCGCGTGGCGCGGGCTCGGGCGACCTTGGCGGACCTGCTGGAGGAGGAGCCGGCGGGCGAAGCCGCCACCCTCGCGGCCTGACCCGTACGACCGGCCCCGTACGACCGGCCCCTACGACCGGCCCCCTACGACCGGCCCCGTACGACCGGCCCCCTACGACCGACCCCCTACGACCGGCCCCCTACGACCCGTGAGGCCCCTACGGCCCCTGAGACGACCCGGGCGGGTCACCGTGCTCCATTGGAGACGGTGGCCCGCGCCATGGGTCAATGTTGTGCACTTTCTTGACGGCAGTTACTCGAAGGCCTAACTTCACGGTGTCCTTCCCCCGGTCAAGGGAGACCGCGATGCCCCCGTCCCCCGTCGCATCACCGTCACCGTCACCGTCACCGTCCACGGCCGCCGAACGAACCCGGCAGCTGCGCGTCGTCGCCGCTTCCGGACTGCTCGGCACCGCCGTGGAGTTCTATGACTTCCTCGTCTACGGCACCGTCGCCGCCCTCGTCTTCGGCGAGCTGTTCTTCCCCGGCGCCGACCCCGCCGTCGGCACCATCGCCGCGTTCGGCACCTTCGCCGCCGGCTATGCCGCCCGCCCGCTCGGCGGCATCCTCTTCGGGCACTTCGGCGACCGGCTCGGCCGCAAGTCGATGCTGCTGCTCACCATGGGCCTGATGGGCGGCGCGAGTTTCCTCGTCGGACTGCTCCCCACGTACGACACGATCGGCGTGTGGGCGCCGGTGCTGCTGATCACCCTGCGGGTCGTGCAGGGCATCGCCATCGGCGGCGAGTGGGGCGGCGCCACGCTCATGGTCGTCGAGCACGCGGGCGACCGGCGGCGCGGACTGTGGTCCAGCTTCACGCAGATGGGGGCCCCGCTCGGCTCCCTGCTCTCCACCGCCGTCGTCGCGCTCGTCGTCACCCTCCCCGAGGACGAGTTCGCGGCCTGGGGCTGGCGGGTGCCGTTCCTGCTGAGCGTGGTGCTGCTCGGCGTCGGGTTCTTCGTCCGCCTCAAGGTCGTCGAGAGCCCGCTGTTCGCCGAGGTGAAGAAGGACCGCGTCGAGTCGCGGCTGCCCATCCTCGACGTCCTGCGGCGACCGCGCCCGCTCCTGCTGGCCTGCTGCGTCGGCATCGGCGCCTTCACCGCCCAGTCGCTGCTCACCAGCTATCTGATCGCGTACGCCACCGGTATCGGCTACGCCCGCCCGCAGGTGCTCACCGCGCTCACGGTGTCCGCCGCCGTCGCCCTCGTCGTGCTGCCCTGCGCCTCCGCGCTCTCCGACCGCGTCGGCCGCCGTCCGGTCGTCCTCGCCGGAGCACTCGCCTCGGCGGCGCTCGCCTTCCCCGTCCTCGCGCTGGTCGACTCCGGGTCGCCCGGGCTGCTGATCCTCGCCGTCGTCCTCGGTCACGGCATCGCCCAGTCCACGATGTACGGCCCGCTGGGCGCCCTGCTCACCGAGATGTTCGGCACCCGGGTCCGCTACACCGGCGCCTCCCTCGGCTACCAGGGCGCCACTCTCATCGGCGCCGGCTTCTCCCCGATGATCGCCGGCAGCCTGGTGGCGGGAAGCGACAGCAGCACCCCCGTCTCCCTGCTGCTGTGCGGCGGCGCCGCCGTCACCGCCGTGACCGTCCTCTTCGTACGCGAGACCAGTCGGACGTCCCTCGCCGACACCGCGGACCCCGCCGAAGGCTCCGACGCCCCCCACACGCAGGAGATCTCCGCATGACGCCCCGCCACCCCCACACCCGCTCCCACCCCCACACCCACCCCCATCCCCGCTCCCACACCCGGCCCCGCTCCCGTACGCGCACCGCCTGGGTGGCTGCCGTCCTGCTCGCCGTCGCCGCCCTCCCGGCCTCGACGGCGGCGGCCGCGCCGGACACGAGCCATGTCGAGGGCCGGCTCCCCTCCGGCGCCACGTACCTGATGGACGTGCCCGCCGCCTGGAACGGAACCGTCCTGCTCTTCAGCCACGGCTACACCTCAGGTCCCGCCAACCCCGCGCAGGACGCCCCGGACGACGCCACGAAGACCCTCCTCCTCGAGAAGGGCTACGCGCTCGTCGGCTCCTCGTACGCCACCACGGGCTGGGCGGTGACGGACGCGGTCCCCGACCAGCTCGCCGCCCTCGCGGCCTTCACCGACCGCTTCGGCGCGGCCGGCCGGACGATCGCCTGGGGACGGTCGTACGGCGGGCTCGTCACCACGGCCGTCGCCGAACGCCATCCGGACCGCATCGACGGCTCCGTCGCCCTGTGCGGCCTGGTCCAGGGCGGTGTCGCCAACTGGAACAACACCCTCGACCCCGCCTTCGCCGTCAAGGCCCTCCTCGCGCCCGGCTCCGACGTCCCGTTGGTGGACCTCGCGGACCAGACGGCCGCCACCGACGCGGCGAACACCCTGACGGCCGCGGTCGACTCGGCGCAGACCACGGCCGCCGGCCGGGCCCGGATCGCCCTCGCCGCCGCCCTGCACAACATCCCGGTCTGGAACCAGCCGACGCAGCCCCGGCCCGCCGCGACCGACTGGGACGCGCAGCAGGCCAACCAGTACGACGCCGTCAAGGGGCTGCTGAAGATCGCCGCCTTCAACCGGCGGCAGGAGGCCGAGGTCCGGGCCGGCGGGAACATGTCCTGGAACACCGGCGTCGACTACGCGAGGCTGCTCGGCCGGTCCTCCGTCCGCAAGGAGGTCACCGAGCTGTACAGGAAGGCCGGACTGTCCTTGACGGCCGACCTGGCCGCCCTGAACCGCGCCCCGCGTATCGCCGCCGACCCCGGCGCGGTGGCCTGGATGAGCGAAACCAGCTCCTTCACCGGTGAGTTGACCAAGCCGCAGCTCTCCGTCCACACCATCGGTGACGCCCTCGTCCCGGTCCAGACCGAGAGCGCCCTGCGCCGGGCCGTGACCGCCGCCGGGGCCTCGGCGCTGCTGCGGCAGGCGTACGTCGACAACGCGGGCCACTGCACCTTCAGCCCCGCCGAACAGCTCGCCGCCCTGCACGCCCTGGAGGACCGCCTCACCACCGGCCACTGGCGGGGCACCGACCCGGCCGCTCTCAACTCCCGTGCCACGGCGGCCGATCCGACGACCCCCACCCGCTACGTCCCCTACCGCCCCACTCCCTACCCGCGCCCGTACGACCTCGCCCACCCGGCCGACCTCCGGTAATCCCGTACGACCGTCCGCCGCACCCGCCGGCGGGCGGTCGTACCCTTTCCCCCGTGGAGGACGACGACATCCCGGACACCATGCTTCACGACCTGCCGGACGCTTCCGACGGCGGCGCCCCGCAGCTGCGCCCGCAGTCGCTCATGCTTGCCTTCTTCGGCAACCACGTGCTGGAGGAGGGCGACCTGTGCGTCTACTCGGGCAGCATCATCGACGTGCTCGGCCGGGTCGGCGTCGGTGAACAGGCCGTACGGTCCACGCTGACCCGCATGGTCAGCCGGGGGCTGCTGCGGCGGCAGCGGGAGGGCCGCAAGATGTACTTCGGCCTCACCGAGCAGGCGACGCGCGTACTGCGGGACGGCCGTACCCGCATCTGGCGCGAGGGCGCGGTCAACGACGACTGGGACGGCGACTGGACGCTGCTCGGTTTCTCGCTCCCCGAGTCCCGCCAGCGAGAGCGCCACGACCTGCGCTCACGGCTCGCCTGGTCCGGGTTCGGGGCGCTGTACAGCGGTCTGTGGATCGCGCCGGGGAGGGTGGACGTCGCCGCCGTCGTCGCCGAACTCGGCCTGACCGCCCACGTCAAGATCTTCCACGCCTCGGCCGACGAGGCCACCGACATCGGCCTCATGATCCGCGACACCTGGGACCTGGAGAGCGTCGCCGCCCGCTATGTCTCCTTCGACAAGCGCTGGACCGCCCACCTGAACGCGGGCCCGGGCGAGGACCCCATCGGCACCCGCCTGCGCCTGGTCAGCGAATGGCTCTGGACGATCCGCACGGACCCCCGTCTCCCGTCCCGCCACCTGCCCCCGGACTGGCCGGCCCGGCCCGCCCAGGACACCTTCCGCCGGGTGGCGGAGCGGACAGCGGCCCCCGCCCACCACCTGGCCCGCGCCCTCCTGGAGACAACCCCCCTGCGCTGAGGCCGTTCAGCTGTTCTTGCGGGCCACTCCGCCGTAGATGCCGATCGGCGGGGTGTCCTTCTTCGGGGGTTGTTCGGGGCGCCAGTCCGGGACCGGGACCAGGCCCGGATCGAGGAGGGTGAAGTCGCCGAAGAGGTCCAGGACCCGGGCGTGGGGGCGCAGGTTCAGGGAGGCGCTGGCCTTGTTGTAGACGGAGGCCGCGTTCTCGCGCCGGTCCTCGTGGACGTCGCCCGTGGCGTGCGACAGGACGAGGTAGGAGCCGGCGGGCAGCGCGTCGCGCAGTGTCGCGACGACGGCGTCCGGGTCGTCCGCGTCGGCGAGGAAGTGCACGACGGCCACCAGCAGCAGTGCCACGGGCTCGTCGAAGTCGATGATCCTGCGGACGTCGGGGTGGTCGAGGACGGCGCGGGGATCCCGCAGGTCGGCCAGGACGACCGAGGTGTGCGCGTCGGCGCCCGGGTCGGCGTCGGCCATGAGGGCCATCGAGTGGGTGCTGACGATCGGGTCGTTGTCGACGTACGCGACCCGGGTCCCGGGGGCTGTGGAGTGCGCGATCTGGTGCACGTTGGGCTCGGTGGGCAGGCCCGTACCGATGTCGAGGATCTGCCGGACGCCGCCCTCGGCGACGACGTGCCGGACGGCGCGGTGCATGAAGTGCCGGTTGGCGCGGACCCCCTCCCGCACCTCCGGCGCCACCTTGATGAACTCCTCGGCGGCATCCCGGTCGACCTCGTAGTTGTCCTTCCCGCCGAGGAAGTAGTCGTACATCCGGGCCGGGTGGGGCTTGCTGGTGTCTATCTTCAAGAAGGGGCTGCCGGTGCCGCCGCTACCGGCGTCGCTGCTGCCGCTGAGGGGAGAGGTCATGCTGCCTGGCTCCGTCCTGGACTCGCGTCCCACCACCGGATCGAACCGCCGTGAGTGACTGTCGGATCATCATTCACCATGCGGGGCCGCTCGAGGACCAGCCCCGTCCCCGCGGCGGTCGACACGTTCCGTGAACCCGAACGACCGGACCCACAACGGGAGTTCCCGTCCGGCGAGGCCTGATCCACTGCGACCCTTATCCGATCCACCGGCCCTACGGCGAGGCGTCGACGTCTTCGCCTTCCGGCCCACCGACGACCGGGCGGCGGCCGTTCGCCGCCTCGGCGATGTCCCCGGCGGCGCCGGACGGAGTCAGCGTGCCGCACCCACGGAAAAGGGCGAGGTCCGAGGACCTCGCCCGCATCGATAGGACCTCAGCTCACGGCCACACCAGACAGTAGGGCTGATGCCCCGCCTCATGAAGCCGATGCGAGAAGTCCTGCCACTCGTGCAGCAGCTGGTACACGTTGAACGCGTCGCGGGGGCCGCCCCGGTCCGGGACCGTCGACCAGATGAAGGCCGCCGCGCCCACCGCTTCCTCGCCTATGTCCCGCAGCGGATCCACGACCGTCATGGGGAGCTTCACCACGGCGTAGTCGGGGTGGAGGACGACCAGTTCCAGCGGGGGCACCTTGTTGAGGGGGACGCCTTCGATGCCGGTCAGCACCATGGCGGCCATCGTCTCCGGCTTGATCTTGGTGAACATGCCGTTCATGCCGAGCTCGTCGCCGCCGAGTTCCTCGGGGCGCATCGAGATCGGGACGCGGGCCGCGGTCGCGCCGTCGGGCGCGCCGAAGTACTTGTACGTCACCCCCACCCGACCACCATTCCTGCTCCCCGCCCGCAGGGGATCGATCCGCTGGTCGACTCGCCGGTCGATCTGCTCGAACCGCTCGATCTGGTCGATTCGGTCGATCTGACCGATCCGGTCGATCCGCTCGGGCTCACTCGGTACACCTTGTGCCTGTGTCTGACGTGCTTCGCCGGCTTCCTCCGCGTCGCGCCGGTGCTTCCCCCGCCGGGCACGTCGAGGACCCAGGTCGTCAGTCCCCTCGCCCAGTCCGCCACCGCGATGCATATCTCCACCCGACTGCTTTTCTAGGACGCGTGGCCCCCGCCGCGCAACCCGATCATCGTGTCAGTGACCTCCCCCGCGGCCGCCCGCCGAAACGTGCGGTGAAACACCTGTCCGCAGGATCTTCGCAGCCACTGGACACCCGGTTGGTGTGAGCTACGTCTGTCAGGCCCGTTCCGACTCAGTTTCGCAGATGGTGGAGCGGATGACGGCCCCGCCGGCCCCGGCAGCCGCTGGCCTACCCTGGGAGGTCACTGACAACCGGAGTCCAGCAAGTCGGAGAAGGTCGGAGAAGTCGCAGGTCATGAGCGAACTGCCCTATTCATACGATGCGCCTGTATCGCAGGCGCTGTTCGACCGTGCGTCCGCCGTCACGCCGGGGGGTGTGAACTCGCCGGTGCGCGCGTTCCGGGCCGTGGGCGGCACGCCCCGGTTCATGGTGTCCGGCACCGGCCCGTATCTGACGGACGCCGACGGCCGGGAGTACGTCGACCTCGTCTGTTCCTGGGGGCCCATGATCCTCGGGCACTCGCACCCCGAGGTGATCGCCGCCGTGCGGGAGGCCGTCTCGCGCGGTACCTCCTTCGGTACGCCCGGTGAGGGCGAGGTCGCGCTCGCCGAGGAGATGGTCGCCCGTATCGAGCCCCTGCAGGAGGTGCGGCTCGTCTCCAGCGGCACCGAGGCCACCATGTCGGCCATCCGGCTGGCCCGCGGGTTCACCCGGCGCGCCAAGGTGATCAAGTTCGCCGGCTGCTACCACGGGCACGTCGACTCGCTCCTCGCGGCGGCCGGCTCCGGGGTCGCGACCTTCGCGCTCCCGGACACCCCGGGCGTCACCGGCGCCCAGGCCGGCGACACCATCGTCCTGCCGTACAACGACCTCGAGGCCGTGCAGGAGGCCTTCCACCGGCACCCCGGCGAGATCGCCTGTGTGATCACCGAGGCCTCGCCGGGCAACATGGGGGTCGTGCCACCGCTTCCCGGCTTCAACCAGGGGCTCAAGGACGCCTGCCAGAACAACGGCGCGCTCTTCATCTCCGACGAGGTCATGACCGGGTTCCGGACCAGCCGGGCCGGTTGGTACGGGATCGACGGCGTGCGGCCCGACCTGATGACCTTCGGGAAGGTCATGGGCGGCGGCTTCCCCGCCGCGGCCTTCGGCGGGCGGGCGGACGTCATGGCGCACCTCGCCCCCGCCGGGCCCGTCTACCAGGCCGGCACCCTCTCCGGGAACCCGGTGGCGACCGCCGCCGGGCTCGCCCAGCTCCGGCTCCTCGACGACGCCGCCTACGCCAGGATCGACGACGTCTCCACCCGGATCCAGTCCCTGGTGTCGGAGGCGCTGGCCAAGGAGGGTGTCGCGCACACGCTCCAGAGCGCCTCCAACATGTTCTCCGTCTTCTTCACGGACCGGCCGGTCCGTGACTACGACGACGCCAGGGCGCAGGAGTCCTTCCGCTTCACCGCGTTCTTCCACTCGCTGCTGGCGAACGGCGTCTACCTGCCGCCGTCGTCCTTCGAGTCCTGGTTCGTGTCCACGGCCCACGACGACCGGGCCGTCCAGAGAATCGCCGACGCCCTCCCGGCGGCGGCCCGAGCGGCTGCGGAGGCCACAGCGGCATGACCACCCCGGAAAACGCCCCCGAGAACGCGCCCGACAAGGCCTTCGAGGACGCCCTCGAGGACGCCTTCGACACCACCTCGGGCCACAAGGACCTCACCGTCGTCCACCTCATGCGGCACGGTGAGGTCGACAACCCCGACGGGGTCCTCTACGGCCGTCTCGACGGCTACCACCTCTCCGAGCTGGGCCGGCAGATGGCCGACCGGGTCGCCGAGCACCTCGCCTCCCGCGACGTCACCCATGTCGTCGCCTCCCCGCTGGAGCGGGCGCAGGAGACGGCGACGCCGATCGCCAAGGCGCACGGGCTCGACCTGGCCACCGACCCGCGGCTCCTGGAGGCGGAGAACGTCTTCCAGGGCAAGACCTTCGGCGTCGGGGACGGGGCGCTGCGCCGGCCCGAGAACTGGAAGCACCTCGTCAACCCGTTCAAGCCGTCCTGGGGCGAGCCGTACGTCGACCAGGTCGTGCGGATGACGGCCGCGCTGGACGCGGCGAAGGACGCGGCCCGCGGGCACGAGGCGGTACTCGTCAGCCATCAGCTGCCGATCTGGATCGTGCGGTCCTACGTCGAGCGGCGGCGACTGTGGCACGACCCGCGCAAGCGGCAGTGCACGCTCGCCTCGCTGACGACCTTCACGTACCAGGGCGACAGGATCGTGTCCGTCGGCTACAGCGAACCCGCCATCGACCTGGTGCCCGCCCATCTCCGGGCCGGCGCCAAGCCGGTGCAGGGGAAGGGCAAGGCCTTCGGGGCGTAGGCCCGCCGCTCGGCCGGGTTCGGCCCAGCCCCGGAATCCGCTCACCGGATCTCTCGCGGCCGGATTCCCTGGCTGGAATAAGCCCCTCTGTTACGGAATCCGGAACTATCGGCGGAACCTCCTCGTTCGTCACGTCCTCTGAATGGGTGACCATCGGAAAATGTGACGAACGGGGTTGCCATGCGCGCCATCACCCGAAGGGGAGCACTCGGACTCGGTGCGGGGGCCGCCGCCGCTGCCGGACTCGTGGGCTGCGGCAGCCTCACGGACTCGGACGGGCCCAGCACCCCCGGCGGTTCCAGCGGCTCCGGCAAGCCCTCGGGCAGCGCCAGTCCGAAGGTCACCGCCCGCCCCCTCGGCGACGGCTCCACCTCCTTCACCGGCAAGCAGCCCCACCAGCCGGCCAAGCCCGTGCCGCTCCAGCCCGGCGAGGAGCCGCCGCAGTTCGTCGTCTTCTCCTGGGACGGGGCGGGCGAGGTCGGCAACGGCCTCTTCACGCGCTTCCTCGACCTCGCGAAGGCGCACGGCGCGAGCATGACCTTCTTCCTCTCCGGGCTGTATCTGCTGCCCGAGTCGAAGAAGCGGCTCTACGACCCGCCGAACAACCCGCGCGGCGCCTCCGACATCGGCTACCTCACCGACGAGCACGTCAGGATGACGCTCGACGGCGTCCGCCGTGCCTGGCTCGAGGGGCACGAGATCGGCACCCACTTCAACGGGCACTTCTGCTCCGGGAACGGGACCGTCGGCAACTGGACGCCCCGGCAGTGGCGCAGCGAGATAGACCAGGCGAAGTCGTTCGTGAAGGAGTGGCGGACCAACACCGGCTGGAGCGACCTGCCCGCGCTGCCCTTCGACTACGACAAGGAACTCGTCGGCGGCCGCACGCCCTGCCTGCTCGGCCAGGACAAGCTGCTGCCCACCGCCCGTGCCCTCGGCTGGCGCTACGACGCCTCCTCGCCGGGCGGGCGTCAGGTGTGGCCGGACAAGAAGGACGGGATCTGGGATCTGCCGTTGCAGCAGATACCTTTCCCCGGCCGCGGTTTCGAGGTCCTCTCGATGGACTACAACATGCTCGCCAACCAGTCGGTCAACACGACCAAGGCGCCCAGCCACAACTACCCGGGCTGGCGGCAGCAGTCCTCGCAGGCGTACATACAGGGATTCAAGCGGGCATTCGAGACGAACCGCGCGCCCTTCTTCGTCGGCAACCACTTCGAGCAGTGGAACGGCGGCATCTACATGGACGCCGTCGAGGAGGCCTTCAAGCACATCGCGCGCGAGAAGGAGAAGGGCGCGGACGTACGGCTGGTCTCCTTCCGGCAGTTCGTGGACTGGATCGACGTCCAGAAGCCGGAGGTCCTCGAGAAGCTGCGCACCCTCGACGTCGGGCAGCAGCCCGCCGGGGGCTGGAAGACCTTCCTGGGCGCGAGCACCCCCTCCGCGTCCACCTCTGCCTCGACCTCGGCGGGTACCGCCGCCAACGCTGCCTGAAATGGGGTTTTCTCCCCGCAAGGGGGGTGCGCAAGATCCCCAGAACGGGCATGCGAAACTTTTCACATGAGTGCCGCCAGCCGCGCCCCCCTGTGCTCGACCAGCCGGAACCGTTCGCGCCGTGCCGCCCTGACCACGGCCGCCGGCGGAGCCGTCGCCGCACTGCTGCTGTCCGCCTGCACCTCCGGAGGAACCGCCGGAGGAGGCGGTGACACCCACTTCGTGATGGGCGAGGACGGCATCTCCACCGCGAAGAAGGGGTCGCGCGCCGCGGCCCCCGACCTGTCGGGCAAGACGATCGACGGCAAGCAACTCGACGTCGCCGCCTACAAGGGCAAGGTCGTCGTCCTCAACGTGTGGGGCTCCTGGTGCTCCCCGTGCCGCGCCGAGGCCCCCGGCTTCCAGAAGGTCTCCCAGGACCTCCAGGCCGACGGTGTGCAGTTCGTCGGCATCAACACCCGGGACACCAAAGCCGCCAACGCCGTGGCCTTCGACAAGCAGTACGGCATCGGCTACCCCAGCCTGTACGACCCGACGGGCAAGCTGATGCTCCGCTTCAAGAAGGGCACCCTCAACCCGCAGGCCATCCCCTCCACGCTCGTCATCGACCGGGACGGCAAGATCGCCGCCCGGTCACTGGCCGCGCTCAGCGAGGAGAAGCTGCGCAAGATGATCTCTCCGGTCCTCGCGGAGAAGTGACGTGAGCGCAGTCACCACGCTCGCCGCGACGGGCTACAACGACACGGTGCTCAACGGCGCCCTGCTCGTCGCCCTGCCCATCGCGCTGCTCGGCGGTCTCGTCTCCTTCTTCTCGCCCTGCGTCCTGCCGCTCGTCCCCGGTTATCTCTCGTACGTGACCGGGGTCGCCGGCACCGACCTGGCCGAGGCCCGCCGCGGGCGGATGGTCGCCGGCGCCTCCCTCTTCGTCCTCGGCTTCACCGCCGTGTTCGTCTCCAGCGGCGCCCTGTTCGGCTACTTCGGTGAGAACCTCCAGGCCAGCCAGGGCGTCCTGTCCAAGGTGCTGGGTGCGCTCATGATCCTCATGGGTGTCTTCTTCATGGGCCTGATGCCCTGGATGACCCAGCGGGAGTTCCGCTTCCACAAGCGGCCGGTCGCCGGACTGGCCGGCGCCCCGCTGCTCGGCGCCCTGTTCGGCATCGGCTGGACCCCCTGCATCGGACCCACCCTCGCCTCCGTGATCGCCCTCTCCTCCCAGCAGGGAAGCGCGGGCCGCGGTGCCATACTGACCGTCGCCTACTGCCTCGGCCTCGGCGTGCCCTTCGTCCTCGCGGCGGTCGCCTTCCGCAAGGCGCTCGGCGCCTTCGGCTGGGTCAAGCGGCACTACGTCTGGGTGATGCGGATCGGCGGCACGATGATGATCGTGACCGGTCTGCTGCTGCTGACCGGTGCGTGGGACCGCCTCGTGCAGGACCTCCAGTCCTGGTCCGCCGGCTTCACCGTAGGGATCTGATTCATGAGCAAGAGCACCGTCGGCTCCGCCCCGGGCGAGCCCCCGGCCGCCTCCGACGAGCAGGATCTCGGCGCCGCCGGCTCCCAGCTGTCCACCGCGCCCGTTGAGTCGCTCTCCTCCGTGCCCGCTCTGGGCGTGGTCGGCTGGGCCCGCTGGTACTGGCGTCAGCTCACCTCCATGCGGGTCGCGCTGCTCCTGCTCCTGCTGCTGGCGCTCGGCGCGATCCCCGGTTCGCTGATCCCGCAGACCGGGAACGACGCGACGAAGGTCGCCGACTTCGAGCAACGGCACACCGTTCTCGCGCCGGTCTACGACAGGCTCGGCCTCTTCCACGTCTACAGCTCGGTGTGGTTCTCCGCGATCTACATCCTGCTGTTCGTCTCCCTCATCGGCTGTATCGTGCCGCGCACCTGGCAGTTCGTGGGCCAGCTGCGGAGCCGCCCGCCGGGCGCGCCCAAGCGTCTGACCAGGCTGCCCGCGTACACGACGTGGCGTACGGACGCCGAGCCGGAGCAGGTCCGCGAGGCCGCGCTCGTCCTCCTCAAGAGGCGCCGCTTCCGCGCCCACCTCGCCGGCGACGCGGTCGCCGCCGAGAAGGGCTACCTCCGCGAGGTCGGCAACCTCGCCTTCCACGTCGCGCTGATCGTGATGCTGACCGCCTTCGCCTGGGGCCAGCTCTTCAAGACCGAGGGCAACAAACTGGTCGTCGAGGGCGACGGCTTCTCCAACACCCTCATCTCCTACGACGACTTCAAGTCCGGCACCCTCTTCGACACCGGTGACCTGACACCGTTCAGCTTCGTCCTGGACAAGTTCACCGGCACCTACGAGGAGAGCGGCCCCAACAAGGGCACCCCGCGCACCTACCAAGGCGCCATCACCTACAGCGTGGGCGCCTACGGCAAGGACAGGAAGACCGTCGTCAAGGTCAACCACCCGCTGGAGATCGGTGACTCCAAGGTCTACCTCACCGCCCACGGCTACGCCCCCCTCGTGACCGTCCGCGACGGCAAGGGCAACGTCGTCTACCACGACGCCGTACCGCTGCTGCCGCTGGACTCCAACGTCACCTCCTCCGGCGTGATCAAGGTCTACGACGGCTACAAGAACGCCCAGGGTGTCAGCGAACAGCTCGGCATCATGGCCACCCTCCTGCCGACGTTCACGCAGGGCAGCGAGACCGCCTCGACGTTCCCGGCGCTGCGCAACCCGATGCTGAACCTGACGCCGTACCACGGCGACCTCGGCGTCAACTCGGGCATCCCGCAGAGCGTGTACCAGCTCGACACGGCCCACATGAAGGACTTCAAGGACTCCGAGAAGCTCCAGCTGCGGGACAACCTGAAGCCCGGCGAGACCATGACCCTCCCGAACGGCGCCGGCTCGGTGACCTACGAGGGCACCAAGGAGTGGGCGAACTTCCAGGTCACCCAGCAGCCCGCGAGCGGCTGGGCGCTGGGCGGGGCCATCGCCGCGATCTTCGGCCTCGCCGGGTCCCTGTTCCTCCAGCGCCGCCGGGTCTGGGTGCGCGCCTCGCGCGGCGCCGACGGCGTGACGGTGGTCGAGATGGCCGGGCTCGGCCGCAGCGAGTCCGCCAAGGTGCCCGAGGAACTCGGCGACCTCGCCGGGATCCTGTACGACCAGGCACCCTCGGCCCCGGACCCCGACACCCCCGAACCGCCCGCCTCCTCCGCGTCCCCCGAACCCGAAGTCGTACCTGCCGAAGGGGCTGAGAAGTGACTCTCGCCGCCACCACGGAGCTTGCCGCCGCCACCAACGAAAACCTCGCGAGCATCAGCAACACGCTGATCTACTCCGCGATGGCCGTCTACACCCTGGCCTTCTTCGCGTACATCGCCGAGTGGCTCCTCGGCAGCCGCAGCAAGGTAGGCCGTACCGCCGCCGCGCTCACCGCCACGCCCGCGGCCGGGGGCCCGGCCGTCACCGTCAAGAAGAACGGCGGCACGGCCGTCCTGGAGCGGCCGCAGGTCGTGGTGCGCTCCGCGGCCGGCGCGCGCGACGTGCCCGACGGGCCCGGCGCGCACGGCGGTGACGAGCAGGGCGACATGTACGGCCGGATCGCCATCTCCCTCACCGTGCTCGCGTTCCTGGTCGAGCTGGGCGGCGTGATCGCCCGCGCGGCCTCGGTGGAGCGGGCGCCGTGGGGCAACATGTACGAGTTCAACATCACCTTCTCCACGGTGGCCGTCGGCGTGTACCTCGGGCTGCTGGCGCTGAGGAAGAACGTGCGCTGGCTCGGCCTGTTCCTGATCACCTCGGTCCTGCTGGACCTGGGTCTCGCGGTCACCGTCCTCTACACGGCGAGCGACCAGCTGGTGCCGGCGCTGCACTCGTACTGGCTGTACATCCACGTCTCCACCGCGATCTTCTGCGGCGCGGTGTTCTACGTCGGCGCGGTCGCCACGATCCTGTATCTGTTCAAGGACGCCTACGAGAACAAGCTGGCGACCGGCGGCAAGCCCGGCAAGTTCGCCAACTCGGTCCTTGACCGGCTGCCGGCCTCGGCCTCGCTGGACAAGTTCGCCTACCGCGTCAACGCGGCCGTCTTCCCGCTGTGGACGTTCACGATCATCGCGGGCGCGATCTGGGCGGGCGACGCCTGGGGCCGCTACTGGGGCTGGGACCCCAAGGAGACCTGGTCGTTCATCACCTGGGTCGCCTACGCCTGCTACCTGCACGCCCGCGCCACGGCCGGCTGGAAGGGCCGCAAGGCCGCCTACCTGGCCCTGATCGCGTTCGGCTGCTGGCTGTTCAACTATTACGGCGTCAACATCTTCGTCTCCGGAAAGCACTCGTACGCGGGCGTCTGAGGCGTAGGCCCGCACCCCGGGCCCCTAGGTTCTGTCTGATAATTGATCTTGTGGTGGGTCGTGGTGAGCTGACGGATGTGGCGTGGGAACGGATAGCGCCGCTGCTGCCGGGTG
>NZ_JBHWUW010000076.1:0-35122 GCF_042737245.1 Streptomyces sp. NPDC060002 | reverse complement strand
CATTACCACCATACAACCGGGCCCCTCGTCGCTCGTCGCGCGTCGCTCGTCGCGGTACGGCTGTCAGCGCGCCCCGGGGTCGTACTTCTTCAGCGAGGCCTGGACCTCGGCGGCGTACGCGCCCTCCCACCACGGGACCGTCTCGACCAGTACCGGCTTGGTGCCGGAGGCGAGGACGAGGGCCCGGCCGGGCGGCATCGCGCCGAGGTCGGAGACCTGGAGTACGCGTTCGCGGCGCGTGGACTCGCTGATCGCGCGGTTGCCGGACCAGCCGCCGAACTCCGACTCACGGCTGGTCTGGTACTCGCGCAGCTCGTACTCGCCGGCCAGCTCGCTCAGGTCGCCCAGGAAGCGGGTGTCGGACACGCCGCCGCCGTAGACGCGGACGTTCGCGGCGGACCACAGCTTCTCCATGCCGCGCTCGCCCCACACCTCGATGCCCTGCGCCCAGGACTGGAGGATCGTCATCAGGATGATCCCGCGCGAGCCGTAGTGCGAGTACAGGTCGGGCAGGGTCCGCCAGCGGCACACGTTGGCCGCCTCGTCGAGGACGCCGACGAGGGGCAGCGGCAGACGGCCGCCGCGCTGGGTGGTGGCGTACTCCTCGGCCGCCTCGACGACGGCCACGGTCAGCGCGGTCACCAGCGGCCCGGCGGAGTCGCGCCCCTCCCGGCTCAGCGAGTACAGGGTGCCGCCGGTGCGGACGAACGCGTGCGGGTCGAACTCGCCCGCGTACTCGTCGGCCGGGGGCGTGACCCACCGGTTGACCTCGGGATTGACCAGGCAGGACGCCATCTGCTGGGCGACACCGTAGATGCCGCTGCGCTGCTTGTCGGGGGCGTTGATCACGCCGGCCAGCCCGTCCGCGGACATGGCGTGTCCGGCGCCGCGCAGGATCCGCTCCGGGGCGTCGTCCTTGGGGTTGGACAGCCAGGTGTAGATCTGGGTGATCGGCGCCTTGGCGCAGGCGGCGGCGAGCAGCAGGTTGGCGAGCAGGTCCTGGCCGGCCGGGTCGAAGAAGGCGTCGGTGGAGGCGTTGGCGTCCCGCGAACCGCTGGCGAAGTGGTCGGCCATCTTGCGGGCCTTGGCCACGTCGGTGACGTACGACAGCGGGTTCCACCACCAGCTCGGCTCCTCCTGCGCGACCTGCTGCGGGTCGAACACCCACACCGGGCCGCGCGCGGTCCGCGGACCCCGGGTCGCGTCCACGATGTCGCGCTTGTTGGAGGTGACGAGGACGGCGCCGGGCCCGTCCAGGATGGCGGGAATGGCGCGCCGGGTCGTCTTGCCGGTCCGTGGGCCCCAGATGTCGACGTGCATGTCCTCGTACGACCCGTACAGCGGCTGACGCCCCTTGACGGACCGTCCGATGAACACGCCGGGCGTGCTCGACTGCACCCCGAGGCGCTCGGCCGTGGCGGCCGCGCCCTTCATCGTCAGCTTGCCGAGCTCCTCGCCCTTCGCGAGGTGCTGGGCGGCACCGTCCACCTTGGGCTTGTTCCGGAACCGCTCCCGCACCCGGTAGGCGACCAGGCCCAGGATCCCGACCACGACCGCCTCGCCGGCCGCGACGGCACTGGCCGCCGAACCCGGCCAGCTGTAGTCGCCCTTGATCACCTCGACGAGGAAGGTCAGCGGGTTCGCGGGCGGCGCGGGCGCGTCGGCGTACCCGGCCCCGACCTTCGCCGCCAGCCAGGCACCGGCCCCGACGAGGAGCACGACCGCGACGGCGATGACGATCTCGAAGGTCCAGTCGTCCTCGGCGCGGGGTTTCTTCTGCTGTTCTGCGGTCACCCGCGGGTCCGTCCTTTCTGGACTGTGGACTTGCTGAGTTGTCTGGGGGGTGGGGTTGGGGGTGGCCGGGAGAGCCGGGTCAGGCCTTTTCCGGAGCGAAGACGAAGACGCCGTCGCTCGTCGCCAGCAGGGTGTGGCCGTCGGACGTGCGCTCCAGGACGTCGATGTCGTCGTTCAGCGAGGAGTCGGGTTCGAGGCCGGAGGCCAGCACCTTCTTGGTGCGCATGTCGAGCGCCGTCAGCCCCATGTCGCTGACGGAGGCGTACAGGACGTCGCCGGTCGGCAGTGCCACCGGCTCGATCTCCTGCTCGTCCTCCCCCTGCCGCCAGAGCTCCTTGCCCGTCTCCGCGTCCCAGGCGACCGCGCCTCCGCCGAACTGGGTGACGACGCTCTTGCCGTCCGCGGAGAGGACGACGACCTGCTCGTGCGCGTCGTTGGGGTCTAGGGCGGTCTTGGGGCCTTCCACGAGCGTGCGGCCCGTCCTGAGGTCGATCACCGTCAGGAGCGCGTCGTACGTGTCGTCCTTCAGGCCCCAGGCGAGCAGGCCCTTGTCCCCGGCGAGCGGGAAGAGGGAGGCGGCCGCCCGGTCACCGTCCGGGGTCTGCGCCGCCACCGCGGCGGGCAGGGTGACGCCCTCCGTGTTCCACAGTTCCTTGCCGGTCAGCCGGTCACCGACCTGGAGCCGGTCGCCGCTGACGTAGAGCTCGGCGAGGGACGTCACCACCCGGTAGCCGAAGCCGGGGCCGATCGGCGCCTGGTCCTCCCACCGGTCCTGGACCTCGACGGTGGCCCCGCCGCCGAGCGGGGCGTAGGAGCCGCTGTCGCTCCCCTCCTTCAGCCGCACATGGCCGGCCTCGACGGTGAAGTCGGCGCCGTCCGCGCCGTCGTAGGCCGAGCTGCCCAGCTTCGCGCCGGAGGGGGCGTACATGGTGTACGTCGTCCGGACCGACTCCTTCTTCAGGCCGCTCGCCGGGGTCACGTCGCCGTCGACGGCCAGGAGGGCGGGTGTGCCGTCCTTCCACTGGCCGATGGTGAAGAACTCGGCGGGCGCCGGATCCCGGTCGCTCGACCAGCCGTCTGCGGGGATCGCGACCTCGACCGACGTGCGTTCCCGGCCCGTGGCCGCGTCGAGGAGACGGGCCCGGAAGAGGTACTCCTGCGGTGTGCCGCCGGTGTTGTCGGGGTACGTCGTCGCGTCCTCGGTGAGGACGACGGCGTCACCGAGCACGCAGGTCTGCGAGTGGTCTCCGACGACCCTGCTCGTGGCCCGCTCGACCGGGTCGCCGGGGCATCCCGTGACGCCGTCGGCGGCCAGGCTCCAGGCGGGCTTGCGCGCCAGGCCGGGCAGTGCGGCGCCCTGGTACGCGGGGCCCTGGGCGATGGACGCGGACGCCTTGGGCGTCGCCTTCCCGTTCGCCGCGCCGCCCTTGCCCGTGTCGTCGCCTCCGCCGCAGCCCGCGACCAGTCCCAGGGACACCAGGGCCCCGGTGAGGGGAAGAAGGTGACGCCTCATCTGTTTGTTCATGCTCCTGTTCCACTGTCCTTGCCGTCGCCCTCGACCGCGTTCGTGCCCTTGGGGATCGGCACGCGGTAGACGCCGGTGATCTTGTCCTGATAGTCCCAGTTGCTGAACTCGACCGACTTGCCCGGACGCGGGGCATGGATGATCTTGTGGCCCTTGGGGTCCCAGACCAGGCCCACATGGCCCGAATGACCTGCCTCCGGCCGGAAGAAGATGACGTCGCCGGGCTGCGCCTCGGACAGTGGCACCTCGTACTTCTTGAGGTAGGGCTCCTGCGTGTAGGTCGTCGTACCGATGTTGATCTTCCCGCCGCTGGCCATGTAGTACGCCCACTGCGTGAAGCTGGAGCAGTCGAAGCTGGTGGGGTTCTCGCCCTGGAGCCGCGGGGCGCCGAACACGTACGGGACGCCGATGCCGCGCTGCGCCCAGCCGAGGACCGCTCGGATCACCGGGTCGTCGGCGTCGGGAAGGACACCGGAGGCGCCCGCGCCGTCCGGGGCCACCGCGGCGCCGCCGTTGTCCTCGGCGCAGTCGGCGTACTGCGCGTCCCTGCTGCTCTCGTCGGATCCCGGGACGGTCCCGTAGTCGGGGTTGGCGGTGACCTTGCCCTTCATCCACCCGTCGGGGTCGACCATGCCCGGGCCCTGGTCCTGACCGCCCACGAACGGGTTGTCGACACCGGGGACGAGGACCTCCCAGTGCAGGTGGGGTCCGGTGACGTTGCCGGTCGCGCCGACCGTGCCGATCTGCTGACCGCGCTTGACGGTCTGCCCGACGGACACCTTGATCGAGGTCTGGTGGCCGTAGAGCGTGATGACCCCGCCCGCGTGCTCGAGCTTCGTCATGTTGCCGTACGAGCCGCCGGGACCGGCGTGGACGACCTTGCCGTCGGCCGGGGCGTAGATCGGGGTGCCGCTGGAGGCCACCAGGTCGAGGCCGGTGTGGTAACCGAGGCTCCACATACGGCCGTTCTGGTGGTACGGGGTACCGACCGTGTACGTGCCCTGCTTCATGGGCCACTGCCAGTCCTTGCCGGTGGTGGGCACCTTGGCAAGGGGGAAGGACACGGTCGTCGCGTAGCCGGTGCCGATGCTGGCGCTGTCGCCGCTGCCGCTGATGTCACTGCTGTACGCGGCCAGGGACATCGCGGTCGTGCTGTTGTCACCGCTGTCGTCGTCCAGCGCCGGTGTCGACCAGGAGCGGGCCGGCGTCGCGGCGATGCTGAGCGCGGAGCCGGGCTGGGCGTTGTTTCCGACCGGCTCGGGAATGTCCGACTGCTGCCCGAGGGTGGGGAAGCCGGGGTTCTTCTCGATGGTCTCCTTCAGATGCGCGTACCAGCGCTTGATGAGGTCCTGGTCGCCGGTGAGCACCCCGCGGTAGCGGGCCGCCTGGGTGAGGACGACCCGCGGGTAGATCGTGTTGGCGGCCGTCGAGCCGGAGTAGACCTGGAGCGCCTTGAAGGGAGCGGTCTCGGCCTTCTTGGCGTGCAGGAAGTTGGCGGCGGCCCAGGCCGCGTCGTCGATGTTGTACAGGTCCTTCGTGCCGTCGGCGTTGCCGTCGGCGCCGTAGTCCGTCCAGGCCGGCTTGCCGAACTGGAGGATGCCCATGTAGCCGAGAGAGTTCGCGCCACCGGGAGCGGCCGAGGGGTCCTGGCCGTACTTGGTCTCCTGGTACATCTGCCCGGCGATGAGCGTCCAGTCGAGGCCGTCGTAGCGGGCGGCGGCGCGCATCGCGGCGAGGATCATCTTCGGCGGTATCTCGTTGCGCGCCGTCTCGCTCGGCATGTACATCTTGCCGGCCGGCATGACCGGGTTGGTGGCCGCGGCGTCACTGGTGTTGCCGGCGTTGGCGTTGTCGGCGTAGTCCTTACAGGAGGCCGCCGCGGCACCGGCGCCCACTCCGCCGATCATGCTTCCCATCAGGACCAGGACGAGGGTGCCGACCCCGGCGATGGGCAGGCAGCCGACCCCGCCGGCCAGCCACATCCACTTGTTGTCCTTCTTGTCGCCGCCACCGCCCTGACCGCCGCCGCGCTGGGTCGCCGCCTTGGCCGCCTTCGCGGCCTTGGCGACCTTCGCCGCCTTGCTCGCGGCGGCCAGTACCGCTGGTGCAACCATGCCGGCTCACACCCCCGAGTCGTCGGACGCGCCCACGTCACCGAGGCCGAAGACGTCGAACCCGGAGACGAGCCAGTCGCCGCTGTCCTCCCTGACCGTCACCAGCCACTGGTTGGACTCGGTCGTGGTCTGCCCGCCCGCGGTGTGCGTGGCGGTCACCTTGACCAGGGTGGACATCGAGCGGCCGCTGTCCCGCACCAGGTCGTCCGAGACCAGGGCATCGCGCACCACGACGGCCTCCCCCTTGGAGGAGCACTGCCCGGCCTGACAGGTCGCCCATTCCTTACCGGTCGGCAGCGAGGTCGCGGCCTTCATCCGGTCGTCGTTCGTGGTGAGCCGGAGCAGCGGAACGCTCCAGGTCGCGGCATTGCTCGAGTGGTCGTACGTGGTGAGCCCGGCCATGTACTGCACCATGGCGGCATGCGCCTTCACGGCTTCGGAGGCCGAGACGATCGGGGCGACCGCGGTGTTCTGCGATCCGTCGCCGTCGGCTCCCGCGCCGTCCGAGCCGGCGGCGCTGCCGTCCGAGGTGGCCGTGGGCACCGCGGAGCCGCCCTTGGCGTCAGCGCCGTCGCCCTCGTCGTCTCCGTCGAAGACGGTGAACACGGTGAGCACGGCGATCAGGAGAAACCCGAGCACCCCCAGGGCCAAGAGCCCCGTGCGCTTGTTCTCCGCAGGCAAGTCCACGTTCCCGCGCCTCCCTTGTGCTGAGCCGGTACGGCGGGTGACCGGGACACGGTAGGGGGAGGCGGAAGCGGGGAGTCGGGGGAATTCCCGGCGAGGAAAGGAGCGACCGGCTTCGGGAAAGAGGGAAGGGGAAGCGGGAGTGCGTGAGGGGGAAGCGTTTGCCCCGGTCGGGCTCGGCCGGGCCTGATCACTCCGTCCGGGCCCACTTCACCGCGGCGCGGCGGGCGACGTGTCAGGGCGTGCCCCAGCGGTCGACGCCACGCAGAGGGAGACGCCGAGCACCCCGTCACTCCTGCCGTACGACGTGTTCCCGACGGTCCGGTGCTCAGGAAGGCCGCGGATCCACCGGCAGCGGGTCGAACGGGTACGCCGTGTGACCGTCCTTGGGTGAACAGGCGGCGAACGGGCCCGAGTCGGCGTCCATCAGGACCCGCAGATGCGGGTCGGCGTGGTGCAGCCACCACGTGGACATGCCGAGCGCCGGGTCCTGGCGCAGGTGTTCCCAGGCCAGCCAGAGCGCGGAGAGACGGGCACCGGCCTCGGGGTGCTCCCACCACCTCGGGCACCAGGTGGCCGTGCTGCCGTTGACCCGGCGGCGGATCATCTGGGCGAGGTAGTCGGAGACGAAGACGAAGACGTCCGCGAAGTAGAACTCCGGCTCCTCGGCGCCCTCTGCGGTGCCGGACATCGTTGCCCCCATCGGTCGTTCGGTCGAGTTACGGCTGCCGTGTGATCAGGCGGCACCTGGCCGGGTATCGCGTGATCAGGTCAGCAAGATACCGAGCAGCAACAGCACCACCACCGCCGCGCCCATCACGATGCGCGCCGTGGGGTCCTCGCGTTCCCACAGGTCGTGGACGACGGCCCAGCCCGTCAGACGCGCGGCGCGACCGCTGTGCATGTCGGAGGCGGACGCCTGCTGCTCCTCGTCCATCGCCTCCTCGTCCGGCGACGACGGCTCGGGATCCTCGTCGAAACCGACCGGCATCCCCTGCTGTTCCTGCGCCACCAGGACCAGCTGCTCGAGGAGTTCGGGAATCGTGTTCGGCGTGAGGGGATAGGCGAAGGTCCCGTACGGCGTCTCCACGCACAGGCTGGCCTGCCAGGGGTTGCCGGGCTCGTAGCCGTCGACCCAGGCGCGCTCGGCCTGGAAGAGCGGCGAGGCCTGGGCCGGCTCAGGGGCCGGTACGGCGACGGGGGCGGATACCGGAGCGGGGACAGGGGCCGGAGCAGGAGCCGGAGCAGGAGCAGGAGCCGGAGCAGGAGCCGGAGCAGGAGCAGGAGCCGGAGCAGGAGCCGGAGCAGGAGCCGGAGCAGGGGCCGGAGCAGGGACAGGGACCTGCTGGACCGGCGGAGCCTGCTGGGGGATCTCCCAGGTGCGCGGGTCGGGCTGCTCCGGGGGTTGCGGCTGCTGCGGGTACTGCGGCTGCTGCGGGTGCCCGTTGTGGTCGGTCAACTCTCGTCCTTAGCCGGGTCCGTCGGGTCCAGGGGATGGTGCCGGGTGGCGGTACCCAGCACCTCGGGCACACGTGCCCAGCGCATTGTGGGCCCAGGGCGGGCCGGTACGGCATGACGCCTTCCCGCCGTGTCCCTGACAGTTTTCCCGACCGCTTTCCTCATGGACACGGCATCGGGAATTCCCGCAGTCCCGGCGAGGAAAGCGGCACCGGTCCGGTGACAGGTCTTTGTCACACTGCCAAGCGCACCTGGCCGGGCCAGGGCCCGTCGTGCGGTGCGGTCGTGAACCCGCCCAGGCGGACGGGGAACCGACTCGCTGGAGTAACCGACTCGATGACAGACCACAACAGCCCTGCTGGCGCGGTCGGCGGAGGCCAGCCTTCCGGGCAGCCCGGGTCCTTCGGTCCTTCCCAGCAGCCGCAGCAGCAGGCGTGGCAGGGGCAAGGGCAGCAGGCCCCCGCCCCGCAACAGGCCCCCGCACCGCAGCAGCCGCAGCCCATGCCCTCCGACGCGGCCCGCGCCCAGGTCGCCGCCGCCTGGGTGCGCAGCACGCCCCGGGCCGGCCAGGCCGCCGTCCCGTCGCTGCCGCCGCGTGAGACGCGGTCCCAGGGCGAGTCGAAGAAGGAGAAGCGCGAGCGCGAGCGGGCGGCGCGCAAGGCGGCGTACGAGCAGAAGAAGGCGGAGAAGGAGCAGCGCAAGCGGGGCGGTACGGCGACAGCCGCCACCGCCGCGGCCACCGCGCCGGCGCCCACGCCCACCACTGCCGCCCACCACCCGCCCCAGCACGGCCACCAGGCCCCCGCCCACAGCTCTTCCACGATGTCGCTGAGGGCCACGGCGGCCCCGACCGCGGGCGCCGTCACCCCCGGCGCCGTCACCCCCGGTGCCCCCGGCGCCGTCACCCCCGGCCAGGCCGCCCCGAGGCCCGCCCCCGCGCGCGACTTCGACGTGCCCAAGCCCGGTGGCCGTATCCCCGGCGGCGGGCGCCGCACGCACGTCGCGCTCCGCGCCACCCTGCTGATCACGACCTGCGTGTTCGCGCTGGGCTCGTGCGGCGTGATGGGACTGGTGGTCGGCAAGTCGTCCGGGTCCACCACCGCCGGGCTGGACGCGTCGGACGCCACCCGGTACCGCCTCACCGAGTTCCCCACCGAGCAGGCGGCGGCCTTCGCGGAGCAGTACGCGCAGCTCTGCATGACGTTCACCCCGGACACCGCGTCCACCCGTCGGACCGACCTCGCCCGCTACGCCTCCGCCGGTGTCGACCCCGACTGCGGCTGGAGCGGTGAGGGCACCAGCAAGGCTGTCTCCGTCACCTGGGACGGCACCGCCGAGAAGCTTCCCGAGTACGGCGACCACGGCCGTTACATCGGGGTCCAGGTCCGCACCGACGACGGCACGCTCACCACCCTCACCGTCCCCGTGTACGTAGAGAACCTCAAGACGGGCGAGGGCATGCGCGTCGCCGGCGACGTGGGCCAGATGCCGCTGCCGGCCGCCGCGGACGTGCCCGCGGTCGACCAGGGCGACGAGGTCGTGGACGACACCCTGTCCACGCAGCTCCAGAAGGAGGTGCTGCCGGGCTACTTCGAGGCCTGGGGCGCCTCCGACGCCACCGCCATGGCCCGCTTCCTCACGCCCGACGCGACCCTGACGGCCACCACCGGTCTGGCCGGCCGCCTGACGGGTCCGCAGATCGGCACCGTCGTCGCGCTCGTCCCGGTGAGCGTCCAGGACACCAAGCCGTACGCCTACAGCGTCGGACAGGCCGTCCAGGTGCGGGTGGCCGTCGACTGGACCGACGCGAAGGGCGTCGCCGTTCGGCGCGCGTACCGGATGACGATGGTCAGCACGGCCCAGGGATGGTTCATCAAGGACGTCCGGGGCGGGGTGCTCGACGCCGATGGCGGCCGGGCCGACAGCGACACCGACAGTGATGCCGCGACGGGGACGGCCTCGCCCTCGGCCGGTGTCTCCGGAGCCCCCTCACCCTCGGCCTCAGCCTCCGCGGCCGGCCCGTCTTCCACGGCCAAGCCCGGCAAGTCCTGACCGGACCGCGCCCCCACCCCCATACCACTCACCGCCGCTCCACCACCCGAGAGGAACCACCATGTACATGGCCGAGACGACCCTGAACGACATGTTCGGGCAGATCGAGGACATCCTGCGCAACGCGGGCACCATGGTCGCCGTCATCGCCCTGCTCATCCTCGGCATCCGCATGCTCCTGTCGATGAAGCGCGGCGACGGCATGCGCGAGGCCTTCCAGGGTTTCGGCATGATCGCGCTGGCCGCCCTGATCATCGGTGGCGCCGGCGGCCTCGCCGGTGTCCTGATCGGCCTCGGCAGCCAGATCGGCGGCGGCAACTGACGGACCGCTCGGGCTCTGCCCGACGTGCCGCCAGTAGCCGTCCCTAACAGGGGAGTTCGCAGACATGAGCCAGGAGGCACCGGAGCCGCTGGTCGCGTACGACCACACCGATCTGGTCAACCGCCCCAAGAGGATCTGGAACTGGGGCAACATCCCGCTGCCCGGCCTGCTGCTGCCCGCGCTGGGCGCGGCCTTCGGCTTCGGGCTGGTCTGGCTCATCACCCTGTTCACCGTGTCGGCGTTCCTGCCCTTCCTCGGCATGTCGATGTGGACGTCGATCCTCTACTTCGGGCCGCCGTTCGGCATCTACTTCGTCTGGGGACGCCCGCTGCCCTCGGCGCTCACGCTGAGCCAGCAGATCGTGGTGTGGACCGACTGGTGGTTCCAGCCCAAGCGGCTGCAGGGCCTCTCCGCAGACCAGGAGCCGGAGCACCTGCACTGGCAGGTCATCCTCTTCGCCCCCGGCTCGCCGCGCTGGCAGGCCCACTACGAGGCCGCGCGCCGCGCCGCCGCCGAGCGCGGCAGCGCGTTCGCCGCCGCCAGGCGCTGACCCCGCGCTCACCCCACCACTTCCCGATGTCGACTACCGCAGGATGAGTCCTCCATGTTCATGTTGATCCTTCTGGGCGGGGCGGCCGTCTTCTTCGTGGTCGCCATGATCATGGCCGCCTCGTCGAGCAAGAAGAACGGCCAGGGCGGCTCGAAGCAGTCGTCCTCGGCGCGCTCCAGGCCGTCCGGCTCGTCGGCCGCCGCCCGCCGCGAGGACCTCCGCCTCCCCTACCGCTACGCCGACGACATGATCTTCGTGCACGGCGACTCGGTGTGGACGGGCATGGTCCTGCCCAACGCCATCGACGAGTACCTGAACGCCGGCGAGCTCCAGGCGATGGCCGAGGGCCCGGCCCGCGGTCTGCTCAACCTCGCCCGCGGCGACCGCAACGTCGAGTGCCACTACCGCAAGGTCTACCAGCCGATCACCGCGATGACCTGGGCGGAGGAGCTGAACGCGATCGCCTGGGAGCCCACCGAGAACTACAAGGCGTACAACCTGCGCAAGGCCGAGTACCAGGAGCGCATCGGCGCCAAGCGTGAGCGCAACATCCTGCTGGTGAAGCTGGGTTCGCTGAAGCGCACCAACGGCGGCAGCGGGGTCGTCGCCCAGGACGACGAGCCGTACGACGAGCCCGGCCTGCTCCAGGGTGTGCGTGGCGCCGCCGACCAGGCCGCCGCCACCGCGACCGGCGTCGCGGACGAGTACCTCTCGCCGCACGTCCTCGCCGAGTGGACGCAGGTCGCCGTCGAGGTCCACGAGAGCCTCGAGGGCCTCAAGGGCACCCCGCTCAGCCGCGAGGAGCTCGTCTGGCTGATCCGCAAGCCGCTCCACGGCGATCTGCCGGTGCCGCCGGAGCCGGTGCTCGGCTCGCGCGCCTGGGGACCGAACCAGTTCGACCTGGTCGTCGACTTCTCCGGCGAGAACCGCAAGACGCACATCGTGCTGAACCAGTACGACGAGGTGACGGGCGAGCAGCAGACCAGCTACACCACCACCCTCGTGGCCGCCAACTGGCCCGCGGAGACCCGCTTCCGCCAGTCGACCGCGTGGGCGCGCTACGCCGCCCAGCACGTGGACTTCCCCGTCGAGATCGACATGCGGTTCACGCTCATCCCGTACCTGAAGTTCAAGGACCGCGCCGACAAGATCCGCGGCAACCTCGTGGACGAGATGAACGACATGGCCAACTCCGGCCGCAGCCCCGACACCAAGCTGGGCACCCAGGTCACCCGCGCCCAGGAGCTCGTCGACGACATCGACGAGCACAAGATGCCGGGCATGGAGGCGCAGATCCGCTTCACGATCTCGGCACACGACGTGAAGGAGCTCGAGCGCCGGCGCCGGGTCCTGGAGATGCAGTTCAAGCAGGACCTGAAGGTCACCCTGCTGCGCCCGACCCGCCAGCAGTGGCGGCTGCTCCAGGCACAACTTCCCGGCGACGCGCCCAAGTTGCCGATCGCGCCCTACCTGCGGCTTCAGGAGGTCGAACAGCTCGGCGCCGGACTGCCCACCGCGGGGACGGAGTTGGGCGACAACCCCGAGCACCGTTCCGGCAAGCGCCTGGGCTGGGTCGGCAACCTGGTCGGCTGGGCGGGCAAGATGCCGGTCCACTACTCGCTGCACGTCGGCCCGGCCCGCAACGACGGCGGTGGTCTGGCCATCGTCGGCGCGTCCGGCGGTGGCAAGTCCTCGCTGGCCCTCCAGAAGTTCTACGAGGAGTCGGAGTCGGGCGTCCGCTGCCTGGTCATCGACCCGAAGACCGACTTCGCCCAGCTCTGCTATTACCTGGGCTTCGGCGCCCAGGTGAACGATCCGGCGTTCGCGGGCGACGCGGAGGCCGGCCTCCTCGGCACCCCCGCCAGCAAGTTCCGGCCGGTGAACCCCGAGTTCTGGGCGGAGACGGAGGTCGTCGACCTCCTGAAGGGCCAGGCCGGCGTCCTGGACCCGTGGGTCATCGCCCGCGACGTCCCCGCGGGCCGCCTCCTCGCCGAGACCATGCTCCGGGGCTTCCTCGGCGACGAGGACTACCAGCGCGTACGCCTCCCCGTCATCGAGGGCATGGCCACCGTCATCGGCCGCTACAACTCCGCGATCCGCCAGGCCGTCGAGCAGGGCCTGACGGCCCGCGACGCCGAAGTGGCCGTCCCCAGGCCGACGTTGTGGCAGGTCGTGGACGAGGTCGTCGCGGCGTACGACCAAGCGATGGCCAGCGGCGACCGGGAAGCGATCAAGGACCTGAAGCTCGCGCAGATGCTCCTGACCGAGCTGCGCACGCTCCCCTACGCCCGTCTCTCCTTCGCGGAGCACCCGCAGCCCCTGTCCAGCATGCGCAAGCGCCGTACGGTCATCACCCTGCGCGGCTTCCAGTCGCCGGCGGCCTCCGACCCGCGCAGCTGGAACCCGGCGGAACGCCTCGCGGCGACGGCCCTCATGGCGGTCGTGGAACTGGGCAGCCAGATGCTCGACGTCGGCTACGAGAAGAACCCGGTGACCGGCGAGATCGGCCTCCGCCCGAAGGCGCTCTTCGTCGACGAGGCGTACGTCGTCACCGCCACGGAGTCCGGCCGCGACCTGATGCGCCGCGCACTGAAGCAGGGCCGCTCGTACCTGGCGGTCACCGTCCTGATCACCCAGCAGGCCATCGACCTGGTCCAGATCGAGGACTCCGAGGCCCGCAGCGGCGGCGCCAACCAGATCCACACGGTCTTCGCCTTCAAGCAGAAGTCGGCGCAGGAGGCGTCCCTGGTGGCCCCGCTCCTGGGCCGCCCGGAGAACGACCCGAAGGTCATCGCGGCCCTCCAGGAGCTCCGCACGGGTGTCTGCCTCCAGCGCGACGTCGACAAGCGCGTCGGCACGGTCGCCGTCGACCTGGTCTTCCAGGAGATCCTCGCCGCCACGGACACCAACGGCACCACCCGCCCGGCCCGCCAGGGCGTCAACCCGCCCCTGAGCGTCTGGGACTGGACGTTCCTCCAGGAGGTGGAGGAGGACCCGGCACGGTCGGCGACACCGGCGGAAGAAGCGGCGACGGCGACAGCATGACGCGCCTCACCAGCCCCACCCACACGCACCCCCACCGAGGAGTCCGTTCCCCCGTGCGCCTGTCCAGAAGCCTCGCCACCGGGGCCGCAGCCCTCACGCTGCTCGCGACGCTGAGCGGGTGCGGCTCGGACTCGGAGTCCGGCTCGGGGGCCAAGACCGGCGCGGACTCCGTCTTCGGCTCGGACGGCTCCGGCAGCTCGGGGGACGGTACCGAGCAGACCACGGCCGGCGGCCTGCCGAAGGCGTCGGACACCGCATCCATCGCGAGCTACCTGAACGAGTACACCCCCTGCCAGGACGTGGCAACGGGCGACGAGTACGACAGCGGCAACGACGGCGACGCCTGGGGCACGGACGAGTCGGAGGACCCTGCCTGGGGCATCGAGGAGCGCGCCGTGTGCACGGACGGGTCGGGTCGGCCCATCGCGCTGCTCACCGTCTCCGACATGAACAAGTTCCAGACCGCCGCCAAGGCGAGCGGCGACGAGTTCCTGGTCGGCGCGGACTTCGCGGTCGTTCCGGTCGGCGACGAGGCGATCCGCGGCCTCCAGCAGTCCGACCTGAGATTCCTGTCGTGCGACGCGGACCTGGTGGTGCCGAGCGGCTTCGAGAAGGAGCCGGCCCTCGTGGACGGCTGTGTCCTGACCAACTACGTCCCCGAGTAAGGCGAGCGAAACCATGCGATTCAGGCGAGCGATCACCATCGGCGCCCTTCTCCTCGTGTCGGCGTCGATGACGGCGTGCGGCGGCGACAGCGACGGCGGGAACAGCGACGGCGGCGGCAAGACCGGCGCGAGCACGGGCACCGGCAAGGCCGACAACAGCAGCGCGCCCACGAGCACCGGCCTGCCCGCGGCCTCGGACATGGCGTCCGTCGCGTACTACCTCAACCAGTACGGATCCTGCCTGGATCTGACGCCGGGCGAGGAGTACGACGACTCCTCCCTGGCAGACCGTGATCCCGCCTGGGGCGACGACAACATGACCCGCGACCCCGCCTGGGGGATCAAGGAGCGGGCCGTCTGCCGGGACAACTACGACGACTCCAGCACGCTGCTCCTGCTGTCGGACATGAAGAAGTTCCAGACCTCCATGCACGCCAAGAACTACGGTTCCATCCTGATCGGCAAGGACTTCGCGGTGGAGCCGGGCGGCACCGAGACGATCGAGGACCTGAAGGCCTCCGGGCTCGTGGCCCTGTCGTGCGATCCGGAACGCCAGATCCCCAGCGGCTACACGCAGGAGCCTGCGCAGGTGGACGGGTGCGTCCTCACGAACTACTACGCCAACTGATCCCTCCGAAGGGCTTTTCATGCTGACCCGCTTCCGGCCGCGCTCCGGCCGTCCGGCACGGCCCCGGACGAGGCGCTCCCCGCGCGAGAAACTCATCAGCACCGGCATCGCCGCGCGGGCCGTGCTGTTCCTGGTCCTCGGGGTGATCGCGCTCTCGTTCTCCGCTCCACAGCAGGCGCAGGCCCTCTTCGACACCTGTGACTGGGCGCAGCAGAGCATCAACCAGAAGGCCGACATGCCGGGCCCCGCCGCGGAGAACATCTTCCCCTCGGTGAAGCAATGGGACGGCAAGCGCGAACTCGTCGCCGGGGCCACGAAGATGGACGGCCCCGCGTCGAAGTACACGCTCTACGAACTCAGCGCCATGCGCGGTCTCAACTGGGCCTCGACCCAGCAGAGCCAGCACGATGCGAAGCAGGGCGAGCGCGGGCAGGCCGCCGACGACGACGAGTGCAGCCTCCAGAACGAGATCTACAACGGCGTCGCCCAGGCCATCTTCGACCTGAGCAAGATCATGAGCCGGGCCGCGATCAGCATCAAGGAGATCTCCTCCAACCCCAGCCCGCTGGCCGCCCTCTACGACGGCACGGTCTCGGGTGACGACAGTGTCGTCGACCGCCTGAACAACGGCGTCTTCAAGCTCGCCGTGCCCACGATGATCCTGCTCACCGGCCTCTGGGTGTTCGGCAAGTGGCGCAAGGGCGACATGCGCGAGGTCTGGTCGGGCGTCGGCTGGGCCGCGTTCGTCGTCATCGCCGTATCGGCGTTCCTCGTCAACGGGAACTACGTGGCCGTGGTCGAGACGGCCGACTCGGGAATCGCGCAGGGAAACGCCGCCCTGACCGAGGCCGTGCTGGACGGCGCGATCGACGGTGTCGAGCCACCCTGCGACCTGCCCGACAGCGCCCCGCAGCGCGGCATGCGCATCTCCAGCTGCGCCATGTACGACACCCTCGCGTTCCGCCCGTGGGCCATCGGTCAGTTCGGCGACCCCGGCAAAGCTCGCATGGAGTACAAGAGCGACCAGAAGTGCGACTTCGGTACGGAAAAGCGCTGCAGCGACCTACGGGTCAAGCAGGTCATCGTCCAGTCGGTGACGAACATCGAGTACTACCAGCACCCCTCACCGGTCGAGATAGAGGAAAACGAAAAAGGCGACATCATCAAGGCGAAGGAGAACCAGTACGGCGAACTGCGCAACTGGATCGCCAAGAACGAGGACGCCCGCGTCTATGAGCAGTGGTCCGGCGACAAGCCCTCCAACCGCATCAGCATCGGCGTCTACGCACTGGTCGCCTCGCTGATCGTCGGCCTGATGGTGATCGTGCTCAGCGCCCTGACGCTGCTGTGGCACGCGGTCACGCTCATCATGGTGATCCTGCTGCCCCTGGTCGCGATCATCTCGATCCACCCGACCCAGCAGAAACTGCTCCGGGGCTGGTGGCAGACCTTCGTGCACAGCTTCGTGCTGCGCGCCGGATTCGGCGTGATCCTCACGATCCTGCTGCTCTTCTACCAGCTGATCCTGCCGCTGCAGATCCCGCTGGGCATGCAGCTGCTGATGCTCCTGCTGGTCACCATCGCCGTGATCATGCTGCTCAAGAACCTGCTGTCCGGAAAGTTCAGCCCGCAGGTCGCGGGCGCGGACGACGCTCTGGGCGTCGGGGATGCCGCCGGCGCGAGCAGCTCGAAGCTGGTCGACAAGACGGCAGGCCTCATCACCCCCAAGGACGGCTCCGCCGGACGGATCACCGGACGCGTGGCGAGCGGCGCTGCCAGGCGCTTCGACAACAAGGTCCTCGGAGGGAAGCTCCAGAGGAACGGTCACCTCGAGATGAGCAAGAAGGAAAAGAACAAGACCGCGTACGAGGGCGCCCAGTCGACGCACAAGAACTACCGGGAGCAGTTCGAGAAGCCCAAGCCTCTCGACGAGAGTGGCGGCGACCCGACTCGCCGCCGTAGGGGCAACCGGGTCAGCGCCACGCAGGCACCGAACCAGAACAGCGGCACCGCGCCGTCTCCCCAGCCGCAGCCCCAGGCTCAGCCGCAACCCCAGCCGCAACCTCAGTCGCGTCCGACCCCTGCCCCCCAGCCACGTCCCGCCGCGCCCCAGTCTCACCCGCCGATGCAGCAGCCGTCGGTCCCCCGTCAGCCGACCCCTCCGGCGGCCCCGGCCCCGCCTCCGAGGGACCCCCGCGGCCCCAGCGGCCGCGTCTAGCCCCGCTCTGCCGCCTCCGCCTCCCCTCCCACACCAAGGAGCCATCCGATGCCCGCCCTGACCGCCAACCGCAGTCCCGACCAACTGGTCGCGGAACTGGAGCGGCTCATCGGCGTGGACTGGCCCACGGTGTGGGCGGGGGTTCCGGAGGACCCGGAGAAGCGGGCGAGGTGGTGCGCCGGGTTCGACTGGCGTCCGCTGTGGGCCGAGGCGGGACTGCGTGTCCGTACGGCCCTGGGCGGCCGCCTGTATCTCGCCGCCACTCCCGGCGGCCCGGTGACCCGGATCGACCACACGGTGTGGTCGGCCCGGGCCCGGGACACGGACGAGAACGCCCGCGTCACCGACCTGGCGGAGGCCCACTGGACCGCCTGCCTGACCGCCCTGCGCGGCCTCCTGGGAAACCCGACCTGGAACGGCACCTGGAACACACCGGACTTCCCGGAACTGCCGGGCCGGGGAACCTGGTACAGCCCGCAATGGCGCCTGGACCACCATGATCCGTACCGGGTCGCGGTGTGGCGGTTCCGCACGCCGGGAGCCCCTGTGTTCGAGCTGAAGGCAACGCTGGGGACCGGCTCCGAGGACCGGCCGACTCCGGCCGATGCGAGGATCGAGCTCAGCTGTCATGGTCCTCGCGAGCCAGACGACCATGCACCGGCTCGAAGGCACTGACGTACGAGGAAACAGAGGCGGGAGCACACATGCCGACTTTCGAGATCGAGGAATCGCCGCAGCACTTGGCCCAGGAGCTGACCGGCCTCGGGCACGTGGACTGGCCCGCGGTGTGGGCCGGCCCGCCCACTCCGGGGCGCGCCCTGGACGACTGGTGCGCGTTGTTCGGTTGGAAGCCGCTGCCCGAGGATCGCGTACTCGCCGTGCGTACCGCGACGGGTGGCCGGCTGAGCCTCACGCCCGTCATCGAGGGCGGGTGGAGCCCGGTCAAGTCGCTCGGCTGGACGACGTGGCATCTCAGGGCCGAATCGTCCGGAGAGAACGACTCGGTCCTCGAGGAAGCCGCAAGCGTATGGCCCCACTACGAAGCCGCCGCCAGGGACGTGCTCGGAGCGCCGGAATTCTCGGGCGGCTGGGACGCTCCCGACTTCCCCGAAGGCCGAAGCCACCGGCTTCCCTCCCGTGAGAGGCGTCTGCGCAACCGCAATCCGTACCGACTCGCCGTATGGCGGGGCGCGAGCCCGGAGGAGCCGGTCATCATGCTCGAAGTCTTCAGCGGGGGAGTGACACCCACGGGGGTGGGCCTCCGTGGCGTCACCATCAACGTGGACTGCTACCCGCAGGAGATCGAGTGAGCGAGGCCACCGCCGTTCGGACTCCCGTCCAACAGGCCCTTGCCCGGCAGACCGCCGCAGCTGCTGCTCTTCCCGAGGGAGAGGGCGAACGCATCGCCTACGAGATCATCGAGGCTGCGGACAAAGCCGGGAAGAGCCCCCAGGAGTACATCGTCGACTACGCCAGAAAGCTCGACGTCAAAGCCCCCCGCGAGGGCATGAAGTCGGCTTTCTGGTCCTTCGGCATTCCGCACCCCGATCTGCCGCAGGACCAGGTACTCAGCAGCCAGTTCGTGGCCTCTGTCTGGACCGATATGGAAAACGCGAGCGTCGATGGCAGTGCGCGTTACCTGGAGGGCACGCCTGGCGGGGAGGAACTGGGCCAACTCCACCTGTGGGACGCCGATGTGTACACGGCCCTGGGCCTCAACAAGGCACAGGGCGATGCCCTGGCCCGTGACGCCTGGAGCGCCCTCTCGGAGAACTACGCCAAGGCCACCGATGGTGAGGCGATCGTCTTCACCGGAGAAATGGTGCCGTGGAGTGTCGCCTACGAGACGGAGATGCCCCAACTTCGCTGCACGACGGGGCCGGAAAACATCCACTTCATGTACGACCTGCCAGAGGACGTACTGAAGGGGCTTCCGTCCGAGAGCAGGCAGTTGCTGTCCGAAGGCCGGGTGCGCTCCCACGTACACTTCCGCGCACCCGACGAGAACAACCCGCCGAGCCAGAAGTACTGGGCCGCCGGGTACCTCGATCTGGAGCAGCTCAGGTCGCTGCCCTCTGCGGAGGTCCAACGCGCCGCCGTCCTGGAAGTCTGCGCCCGTGTGGCCACTCTGGACGGCGTCGGTCGTGAGGCGGACGTCGAGCGGCTCGTCGAAGAGATCAAAGTGCTGCGCCCCGATCACGAGGTGGTTCTGCCGAGCGTCGAGGACCAGCAGCAGGTCGGCGACCATGAACCGTCACAGGAGTCCACGGCAGCGTCGGCTCCCGACGTCCGGACCCACGCCCCGTACCTCCCCGGTGTCACGGTCAACGCCAGGACGGGACCGGCCCCCCTCGAGTCGCTCACTCTCCCTACATCGGGGGAAGCCGCCGTACAGGCCCACAGCTTCCTGCCCGGCGTCACCCCGCAGGCGAAGTCGATCGTCGCCCCGGACAGGACCGACACCCCGGCGGCTCCCCCGGCCCCGGAGCAGTCGAACGACACCGGAATGGGAGTGTGACCGGCCTATGAGCCGCACTCCGGGCAATGCCCGTACCCCGCGCACCTCCCGTACTCCACGCACCACACCACAGCCCACCGCCGACCGGCCGGACAGAGCCACCGCCCCGGCGCCCACCGCCCCGGCCCTCCCCCTCCTCCGCCGTTTCCTCCGCCAGGAGAAGAGCGACGCCTGGGCCGTCCGCCTCCTCCCCCGCATCGTCTTCGGCGTGGCCGCGCTCTACACGGTGATCACCCTCGCCTCCCAGAGCGGCTCCGCCTTCTTCGCGGTCGTCACCGCGCTGCTCCTCGGCCTCGCGCTCTGGCTCCTCCGCCGCCGCACCCAGTTGCTCCTGGCGCTCGGGGTGAGCATCCTCGCCATCGCGTTCACCGGCTACTTCTCCGCGGTCGGCGACGCGGCCCGCACGAGCGAGGACGCCGGCGCCACCGTCACCGGTGCGGCCGCCTTCGGCTACTGGGCCCTCGCCGGAATGGCACTCCTCGGCGCCTGGATGGTGAAGGAGCACCCGGGCCGACGGGGCGTCACCGTCGTGCTCGCGGATGTGATCCTCGTCATCGCGTCCGCCGTCGGGATGTTCCTGCCGGAAGCGGGTGTACCGCTCGGATTCCTCGGCGTGCTCGGGGTACTGGCGATGCGAGGAAGCAGCGCGAAAGCGGTTGCAGGCCGTGCCCGCCATGCACTTGACCGCCTGCGGACCCGCAAAGCCAGTGACCCGTCGGACAGTTGAGGCCCGTGTGAACGTTTCGTCTCGTCACTGTGCCAAGTCGGCACATGCTTTGCAGATGCGTTGCACGGGGTTGACGGAACGTTTTAGGCTCCCCCCCGATCACGTATCACCACGGGGGACAACACACATGCCTATGGCCAGCCATACGGCGCTGCCCACGCGCCCCGCGCGCGGGCCGGTACGGGGAGCGGGGGCGGGGACGGGGGCCCACACTCCCGACGCCGCTCTGCCCTGCCAGCGCCGACCGGACGTCTTCCAGCACCCACTGCTGGAGGCACCCACGGACATTCCGTACACCTCGCCCGAACAGCGCCACCAGCACCTCGTACTGCTCCGCACCGCCCGCGACCTGTGCGCTTCCTGCCCGTTGTGGGCTGAATGCCTCCAGGACGCCGTCGCCCACGCCGAGCCCTACGGCTACGCGGCCGCGACCACGCTCGACGACCGCCGCTGGATCCGCCGCGCCCTCGGCGTCGGCGACGCGAACGGCGACCTGCCCACCCACACGGTGGACGGCCCCGGCGCGGGCCCCGGCTACAGCTCCGGCGAAACGTCCCGTCGGCTGCTGCGCCTGCGCTCCCGCAGCACCGACACGACCGCCCGGCACGACGCCGAGGGCGGCCGGCCCACGCTGGAGCGAATCCTCGACGCGTTCGACGCACGCCAGGACCAACTGGCCAGGCCACGACGCGAGTTGCCCGCCATCCCGAGGCAGTTGCACGAGCACACCACCGCACAGCAGCCGCACAGCAGCGGCCACCGTCCCAGACACACCCACCCGGAAAGCAGGAGCGAGGACATGGCAGCGGCCGAGTCCGGGCAGCGGATCGCCTTCTCGTACGAGGACCCCGCCCAGGCCGTACGACAGGCTCTGCTGGCCCCGTTGATCCGCTCCGCCCTGCCCACGCTCACCGGCCTGGAGCAGCTGGTCACGATGCTGGCGAGCGTGCCCGGCGGCGAGATCGCGCCGGAGATGCCGGACACCATCCGCGCCGCGCGGAAGGCCGTGGAGGCACTGGCTCCGGAAGGGGGCCGGGGCTCCTGCGACTCCGCCGAGGCCACCCCAAACACCGCCGGCCCGCTCCGCGCCCTCACCGGCTCGGTCTCCGTCGAACTCGCCACCACCGACCCGGTGGCGGCTCTGCGCCGCGACTTCCTGGAACCGCTGCTGCGCGAGCTGGCCTCCTCCCTCGCCAACATAGAGAAGGTGGCGACCATGCTGGCCGCGACCGAGGCCTCGGACGGCGACGAGATCCACCTGGAGCCGATCCGCACCGCGCTTCAGGGCATCCGCGCGTGCCTCCCGCATCCGGCCCCGACCGGCAAGACGTCCACCGGCACGGGCCAGGCCGCCGCCCTCGTACCCTCCGGCGCCCCCAGCATCCGGGCGGCCGTGGAATCGGCCGTGTCGACCTTCCCCGGCCCCTTCTCGGCCCGTGACGTCCTGCGCGCCCTCCCGCCCGGCGTCTACGGCGACCCCTCGAAGACGATCAGCAACGTACTGTCCGCCCTCGTCAAGTCGGGCCGCCTTCAGCGCCTCGCCCGAGGCACGTACGCTCGCACCGTCGACGTCACCGTGGACGTCGCCCTCGACGTCACCGTGGACGTCGCCGAGCAGGACGAGGCGAAGAGCGCCTGAGCCGGAGTTGCTCCGGAACCGAGCCGGAAGGAACCCAGACCCCCGATGACCGAACCGACGCCGCCACCCCCCGCCACGGCGGACGCCCAGGTGCACGTCTTCTCCCCCAACGCCGGCCTGATCGACGGCGTCCCGGTCACCGCCCCGCCCTACGGCGACATCCAGGACGTGGTCCTGGCGATCCTCCAGCAACGCGCCCAGCAACTCGGCGCCCCCACCCCGGCCACCATCACCGACAACCGCTACGGCGGCGCGATCCGCCTCCTGATCCACCCGGACGGGACGACGGAACAGCTGGGCTGAGGCCCGGGCCGTTCAGCCCCTCTTCGTTCCCGTGATCGCCTCACCGATCACGAAACCCTTGGCGGGGCCCTCGGAGATCGTCACCTCGGTGCCGTAGGGGACACGGTGGATGTCCTCCCAGTCGGCCTTGTCGGGCTGCGGCCCGGTGAACAGGGTGACGGCGCCCTGGTCGTCGTAGTCGTCGATGAGGACGTGGACGGGGATGCCTGCGCGAGCGTATTCGCGGCGCTTGCGGACATGGTCGCGGTCCTGGTTGCGCTTGCCGGGGGAAACGACTTCGAAGACCACCCGGACCGCGGCGGCGGTGAGACCGAGGCCGTCATCGGTGACATAGCGCTCGGGGTCCCTCGCAACGACGAACAGGTCGGGGATCCACGCCGAGCCCTCGTGGATGATGTTCGTGTCGTGCCGGGCGGCGAAGTCACCGCCCCTGAGGAAGTCTCCCAGCGCCTCCTTCAGAAGGAAGATGATCTGGCTGTGTGAATAGCGACCGGTGGGCGACACCTCGATGGCTCCCTCGATGATCTCAGCGCGGTAGCCCTCGGGGAGTTCCATGGCCTTCCATGCCTGCCACACGACCTCTTCGAGGCCAGGCCCGTTCTCGGGCAGGTCCTGAGGCGCGGTCTTGGTCTCAGGCATCGTCTCGGGCCTCTCGTGCGCAAGAGCGGTCATGGCGGCATCACCTCCTCAAGTGTGGGCTTGGCATCCCTCGGGGCACAAGCGACGCGATCACGGTAGGTACGGCAATAGGGCTGACCAGGGGAAACAAACCCGGTTCACCCGTTCGAGCGACGAAGAAACGATCTACCGCTCCCACCCAGCTCGAACCACACCCCCTTCGCATACCGCCCCGCCCTCTCATCGGCGACGCCCCACAGATCCGCCATCTCCTCGACGAGCGCGAGCCCCCTCCCCCAACAGGCGACGGCCCCGGCGGCGGAATGCGCGACGACGGGCGGGTCGGGACTCTCGTCGAAGACGCTCACCCGGAGCCCGGCCGGTGTGAGCCGGATGCGGAGCATGGCGGCGCCCTTGGTGTGCAGGTGCACGTTCGTGACGAGCTCCGAGGTGCACAGGGCCGCCGGCATGACGAGGGACTCCTTGTCGTGGGTGAAGAGGACGACGCGTACGAAGTCCCGGCAGACGCGGGGCGAGGTGACGTCGGCGGGAGCGAACAGGCTGTATTCCCAGACGAGTTGGGCGGGTCGGTGGGCGGCACGGCGGGCTGGGTTCATGGGGGACAGCTCCTTTGCGTGCCCGGCGATGGCGTCGCCCGCGGGGTGCGGGTGCTCTGTCGGCTTACGGGCAGGGGAGGTTGGATGGTTTCCGTGCGTGACTGATCCCACACCCAAGGTAGGGATAGAGGTTTACATTTTTCAAGCTGGTTACTCAGATCGGTGGACTAACTCACCCAATATGGAGAGACTCTGGGCGACCGGACGAGGAGTAACCCGTGGGACTGCGCACCACCATCACCGAACGCCAGCGACGACTCGGCTACGAACTCAAACAACTGCGCGAACAAGCGGGATTGAGTGCTGGTGAGGCCGCCGAGCTGATCGGAATGGGCCGAGCCCAGCTGAGCCAGATCGAGACGGCGAAGACGACGATCCTCACGGAGCGACTCCGCGAGCTGTGCCGCCTCTACGCATGCAAAAGTGATACCTACGTCAATTCCCTTGTCGCCATGTCCGAGTCCACCGGCAAGGGCTGGTGGACCGCCTACAAGAAGCCCATGGAGCAGGGCCCACTGAACATGGCGGAACTGGAAGCAGGCGCCGTGGCGCTACGGGTGCACCAGCCCCTGCTCATCCCGGGACTGTTCCAGACCGCGGAGTACGCACGAGCCATCTTCGCCACCCCCGGCCTGGGCTTCGAACGCATCGAGGAAGCCCTGGAGTTCCGCATGGAACGACAGCAGGTGCTCACCCGCGACGACCCGCCCGCCGTGCATGCCGTGATCCACGAGTCCGCCCTGCACATGCGGTTCGGTGGCACCGAGGTGCTGCGCGGTCAGCTACTCCGCCTCATCGAGCTGGCTCGACGGCCCCATGTCACCGTGCAGATCTACCCGTTCACCTCGCGAGCCCATCCCGCCCTGTCCAACAACTTCGTACACGTCATTCCCGCCGTCGCCGAACTGGGCACCGTGGTGCTCGAACAATTCGACAGCTTCCAGTACTTGGGCGACCGCGAAAGCCTGACCCAGTACGAGACGCTGTTCGAGAGCCTCACCGAGTACGCCCTGGCCCCCGTCGACGTATCGTTGGCCCCGGAAGCACACTCCGTTAAGGACTCGCTGGCCCTCATCCAGCACCTGCTCTACTCCCTTTGAGGAGGCCCGGATGCCTGAACAACTCACCTGGCAGAAGTCGTCGTTCAGCGGTGGCCCCCAAGGCGAGTGCCTCTACCTCGCCCCCACCTGCGACGGAACGATCCGCCTCCGCGAGAGCGACACCCCGGACATCATCCTGGCCACCACCCGAGAGGGCCTCGCCGGCCTCCTGCACCACCTCAAGGGGCGCTAGCCGATCACGCCTCGGGCCCGGTACCGCCGGGCGGGGTGCTGACCGCGTCGATGTCGGCGAGGACCTTGCGTGTGAGGTCGATGTCCATCTCGAGGATGTCGCGATCGAACTTCGCCGGTTCCCTCTCATAGCGGGCCCTGCCCGCCTCGGAGGTGAAGGCGGATGCGGGAATGGCGTCCAGCCCCGGAGGAATGAACTTCGGAAGCTCCTCGAAGGCAGCCAGCGCGTACGCCATCGCACGCCGGTACCTGTGGTGCTCGGATTCAGGTGAGTTGAGCATGTCGAGCCCGGCGCGACGAGAGACACGGTGTGCGACCGCCGCGAACTCACCGGGATCGATGATCTCGGACGGCGCCTGGCCACCGAAGGCGGGCGGCGGCGGTGGGATGTCCTCCGCCATGAGGAAGGAGAAATTCCGGTTGCGGCCGCATTCCCGGCAGGCGCCCTCGTATACGGCGACGATGTCGTCACCGCGCTGCTCCAGACGGTGCCGACGATCGAAGTCGGAACTCCCGCACTCGCACGGACGCAAGTCCATGTACAGGTGCGCTTCCAGCGAGGAACGGGCTCTCAACATGACATGATCCTAAGGCTGTTGTGCGATTTGAACATGTATCGGACCCGGGGAGGGGCATCTCATGGACAGTTGGGCCGATCCCCGGACGGCGATGGGCACACTGTCGCAGTACCCACAAGCGCACCAGGAAGAACTCGTGTCGGCCGCACGGCGCGGCATGGCCTCGGTGGCGGCCGCCGTCCTTGGAGACAGGCTGGACTCCCTCGACGCGGATCGGACCGACGGACGTCAGTATTTCGTACTGAGGGACAGCCAGGGGGAGTCCGCACGGGTCTGGGTGGACGCCGTTCCACTGGTGAGAGGGACCCTCGCCGACACGGCGACGAACACCGCGTCGCAGAACTACGTGGTCCGCGTCTCCGACCGTCTTCCGACCGAGATGCTGAGTCGGGTGCTCGCCCACGAACTCGGTGAGCTCATGGCCGTCCGCGAACGCGCCGCCGAGGGATTGGCTCCCGTACGGGAAGACCTTCTGCGCGAAGGAGCCGAACTCCCGGCGAACCAGGAGCTGTCCGCTGGGGACAGGGGCCGCATAGGTGAGCTCAACTGGCTGGCCGCGCGAAGCGCAGCCAGCGATCTCTCCCCTGAGCAACAGCTGGAAGCGCGGGCGGAGTTCTCCGCGCTGCTTGATCCCTACGGCATCCGACCGACCGTCGCCCTGAGCGACGAGGAGGCATTCCGCCCTCAGGAGAGGGCGGCACGCGCGCGATACCGGGTCTCGGCCGATTTCCTCTCTGCCGGCTCCCGGCGTCTCCTCAACACCCTCGCCCACCCCATCGAGAACCTCTCCCCCGCCGACGCCACCGCCCTCCAGGCATCCCGGGATGCCGCGCTCCGTGCCGAGCGGCAGGTCGAGGCTTTCATCGGGCGGCGTGAAATCACCATGCCCATGCCCGGCTACGACCAGAACGGCCTGCCCCTCCCCCGCGACCAGTTGGAACCCGCCGCCGAGCGGTGGGCGCAGTACCGCGCCCAGGTCAGCGAGCGCACCGTGCAGACGCTGGAGGGCCAGCTCGCCGGTGGGCAACTCCCGCTGCGCAAAGTGGTGATCGGCGGTGGCGCGAGTCTCACCGGGCGCGATCCGGAAGCGCTGCTGGTGGACGGGGCGGGCCGATGGCACCTGGACCCCGGCAACGGGATCGTGCAGTCGGCGGACCAGGATCGTGACCTCGCGCAATGGATGGGCGTGGATCCGTACTCGGCGGTCGAAGACCCCCGGGACCGGGTGTCCATCCACGCGGTACGGGTCTGGGAGGACCAGCTCGCCACCCAGGGCGACGTCGTGAACGGCCACGCCCGGCTCCGCCTCGGCCAGGACGGCGAACTCCTCGCGGAGATAAGGCCGTTGGATGCCGACGGCAAACAGAGCGCGACCCCGCTGTGGGCGGCCTGCGACGGGGTTCCCAGCATCGCCACCGGTCTGACACCCGACGTCGTGCCGGGCATGCCCCGCGGCGACTTCCCCGTGGAGAGCCGTAGCGAAGCCGTACGGCTGATCGGCGAGCGGCTGCGGGAGTTGGAGGGGCAGGGGTTCGCCGGTGCGGGCGAGATGTGCGCCTGGCTGACCCAGGCCGAGCGGAGCGGCGCAGACGCCGGTACCGTGCTCGGCGCCCTGAACTCCTACGCGGAACTGAAGGACGCCCTCTCGGCCGGCCTGGGCGCCGCGGACGAAACCCGCATGAACAACTGCTTCACCGCACTCGTCTCGACACAGAAGTGGGAGGCGGCGCGCGAAGCCGCGGCGGACCGGGTGCTGCTGGGCGACGAGGTCGCCGACAACCGTTTCGACCCACACGCCGCCCAGCACTGGATCATCGCCGGGTCCGGCGGCACGGGCGTCGCCAACGCGGAGATCATCCTGAGGGAGAATCTCGACGCCCACGTCACGATCATCGGCCGGCCGGCACCGGACGCTCTGCGACACCAGGTCCAGTACCCGGAGATGGTCGCCAAGTACGCCGAGGGAGAGAACCCGCGCCTGACGATCGGCCTGGCGCAGGTGGGCGCGATCGAGACCTATCGGCACGAGAGCGGAGAGACCTGGTTCCAGGCCGACTACGTGGACCCGCTGACCGGGGAACCGAAGACGGCCAGGGCCGACGGCTACGTCACCAGCCTCGGCCGCACCAACCCGCTCCCTCCCGCCCTCCAGGTCCTCGCCAACGAGGTCCGGGACCGGGGCGGCGAGATCTCCGGTGACCTGCTGTTCGACAAGGACGACCAGTACATCGGCTACGGGCTCACCTTCGCCGTGGACGGCAGGGAACACCGCGTCGACGTGGACGGCGCGGCCTCCTGGCAGCTGCCGCGCGAGATCTTCGCCCCGGAGACGCGAATCCAGGCCGAGCTGAACGCGATGGGCGTCCGCGGTCTGCCGTCCGAGACCGGCAACGCGGCCCCCGGCTTCTCCCCGATCGCCCGCCAGAGCGCCCTGCGCGCCCGCGCCGTCGCGGCGGCAGCGGCCGGCGACCCCGAAGCCGTACGACGGATGGCGACGATCCCGGAACGCTGGCAACGCCCGGACCTGGGCCAGGGGGCAACTCCCCCGACCACCGGCCCCCAGCCCCCCGCCCTCCCCCAGGAAAAGTCCGAGCCCACAACGGAACGGGACCCGAGCCCGGAACGGGACCCGAGCCCGGAACGGGACCCGAGCCCGGAACGGGACCCGAAGCCCGTCACCGCCCCCGGCCCAGCCCCAGCACCGGCCCAGCCCACAACCCCGGCACCGGCACCGGCACCGGCCCAGTCCTCAACCCAGGCTCCGACCCCCGCCCAGGCTCCGACCCCCGCCCAGTCCCCAACCCCGGCTCCGTCGCCAACCCCGGCTCCGTCGCCAACCCCGGCTCCGTCGCCAACCCCGACCCCGGCTCCGTCCCCAACCCCAACCCCCGCCCCCTCCCCCGCCCCGGGTGTCTCCGGTTCACATCTCTGGCAGATGGGTGTGCCCCGGGGTGGCGCCAACCGGCCGACCGCCCCCGCCCAGCAGCCGCCGCAGCAACAGCCGCCGGGCCTTGAGCGGCCTGAGCCGGGTGTCGGCATGGGCGACTGACTGTCGGACGAGGACGGGACGGGGCGGGACAGGCCGGGCGGGACGGGACGGCCGTAGAAGACAGGAAAGGGGCCCGGAGACGAATCTCCGGGCCCCTTCCAACTTTTATACGTACCGCCACGCGTCAGTCCGTCGGCTGCTGCCGCTTCGGCCGCCAGACCACCAGCGCGCTGGTCTGCTGCACCTCCTGGTACGGCACCAGGTCCCGCCGGTAGGAGGCGTGCACCGCCGCCTCCCGCTGCTGCATGGCCGTGGCCGCGCCGTCCAGCGCGGCCTCCAGCTCCGCGGCCCGCGCCTGGAGCGCGGCCACCTGGTTCTCCAGCTCGATGATCCGCTTGATGCCGGCCAGGTTGATGCCCTCGTCCTGGGACAGGGCCTGCACCGTGCGCAGCAGCTCGATGTCGCGGGCCGAGTAGCGGCGCCCGCGGCCGGCGGTGCGGTCGGGGGAGACGAGACCCAGGCGGTCGTACTGACGCAGCGTCTGCGGATGCAGGCCCGAGAGCTGGGCCGCCACCGAGATGACGTAGACCGGAGTCTCCTGGGTCAGTTCATACGGGTTACGCCGACGGCCGTCCATCACTCTCATGCTCCCTTCGCGGCCTCGAACAGCTCCGCCCGCGGGTCCTCGCCCGCGGTCGCCTCGCGATACGCCTCCAGCGCCTCACGAGCCTTCCCCGACAAGTCCTTCGGAACACTCACCTCGACGGTGACCAACAGGTCGCCGCGGGTGCCGTCCTTGCGGACCGCGCCCTTGCCCCGCGCCCGCATGGTGCGGCCGTTGGGCGTGCCGGGCGGAAGCTTCAAGGTCAGGGACGGTCCACCGAGCGTCGGCACCCTGATCTCGCCGCCGAGTGCCGCTTCGGTGAACGTCACCGGCACGGTCACCGTGAGGTTGTCCTCCTTGCGGCCGAACACCGGGTGGGCGCCCACGTGGACGACGACGTACAGGTCGCCCGCCGGGCCGCCGCGCTCGCCCGGGGCGCCCTTGCCGCGCAGCCGGATGCGCTGACCGTCCGTCACCCCCGCGGGGATGCGGACCTGCATGGTCCTCGACGACTTCGCGCGGCCGCTGCCCTTGCAGTCCAGGCAGGGATGCTCGGCGATCAGGCCGCGGCCCTTGCAGTCGGGGCAGGGGTCGGTCAGGGAGAAACCGCCTCCCGAGCCCCTCGCCACCTGGCCCGTGCCCACGCAGGTCGGGCACACGCGCGGCGTGCCGTTCTTGTCGCCCGTCCCCGAACACGCCTTGCAGGGGGCCTGCGAGGACATGCGCAGCGGGACCGTCGCGCCCTCGATCGCCTCCGTGAAGGTCAGGGTGACCTCGGTGTCGATGTCCTGGCCGCGCCGGGGCTGGGTCCGGGTCGTGCCGGGACCGCCGCGGTTGAACAGGCCGCCGAACACGTCCCCGATGCCGCCGCCGAAGCCGCCCTGGGCACCGCCGCCCGGGGCGCCGCCTCCGAAGAGGTCGCCCAGGTCGAAGTTGAAGTTGCCGCCCGCCCCCGGGCCGGGGCGGAAGCCGCCGTTGCCGAAGAGGGCGCGCGCCTCGTCGTACTCCTTGCGCTTCTTGGGGTCACCGAGGACGTCGTTCGCCTCGGAGATCTCCTTGAAGCGCTCCTCCGCCTTGGCGTTGCCCTTGTTGGCGTCGGGGTGGAACTCGCGGGCGAGCTTCCGGTACGCCTTCTTGATCTCGGCCTCGGTGGCGTCCTTGGGGACGCCGAGGACCTTGTAGAAGTCCTTCTCGACGAAGTCCTTGGTGCTCATCCTCGACGTCCCTCCTCCCACCCGCTCATCCGATCGAGCTCAGCCCTCGTCCGGGCCACCGCTCTCCTTGTCGTCGGCCGCCTCGGCCTCGTCGGCCTTCGCCGCCTGTGCACCGGGCTGCGGTTCGGCGACGGCCACCCGCGCGGGGCGGATGGTGCGCTCGCCGATCCGGTACCCGGGCTGAAGGATCGCCACGCACGTCGTCTCGGTGACGTCGGGCGCGTAGCTGTGCATCAGGGCTTCGTGGATCGTCGGGTCGAAGGGCTCGCCCTCCTTGCCGAACTGCTGGAGGCCCATCTTGGCCGCGACGGTCTCCAGCGATTCGCCCACCGACTTGAAGCCGCCGACGAACTCGCCGTGTTCCCGCGCGCGGCCGATGTCGTCGAGCACGGGCAGGAGTTCGGTCAGGAGGTTCGCGATGGCGATCTCCTTGACCGCGATCCGGTCGCGCTCGACCCGGCGGCGGTAGTTCTGGTACTCGGCCTGGAGGCGCTGGAGGTCGGCGGTGCGCTCGCCCAGAGCGGTGCGCACCTGGTCCAGCTGGGCCACCAGACCGGCTGTCTGGTTCTCGTCCCCGGCCGGGGCCGCCCCCGCCGCCGAAGCGGGGGAGGGAGCGGTCTTCGGCTCGGCGTCTTCAGGGGTGGCGCCGGAGGGGACGTCGGGCTTCTCCTCGAAGCCCGGGGTCTCCTCCGTCACGCGGCACCGTCCTTGCGCTCGTCGTCCACGATCTCGGCGTCCACGACGTCGTCGTCCGCCTTCGGGGCGTCGGCCTTGGGAGCGTCGGCGCCCTGACCGGCCTGGGCGTCGGCGTACATGGCCTGGCCGACCTTCTGCGAGACCGCGGCGACCTTCTCGGTGGCCGTGCGGATCTCGGCGCTGTCCTCGCCCTTGAGCGCGGCCTTCAGCTCCTCGACGGCGGCCTCGACCTCGGTCTTGACCTCGCCCGGGACCTTGTCCTCGTTGTCCTTGAGGAACTTCTCCGTCTGGTAGACGAGCTGCTCGCCCTGGTTACGGGACTCGGCGGCCTCGCGACGGCGGTGGTCCTCGTCCGCGTACTGCTCGGCCTCCTGGCGCATGCGGTCGACCTCGTCCTTCGGCAGCGAGGAGCCGCCGGTGACGGTCATCTTCTGCTCCTTGCCCGTGCCGAGGTCCTTGGCCGTGACGTGCATGATGCCGTTGGCGTCGATGTCGAAGGCGACCTCGATCTGCGGGACGCCACGCGGCGCCGGCGGCAGACCGGTCAGCTCGAACATGCCGAGCTTCTTGTTGTAGGCCGCGATCTCGCGCTCGCCCTGGTAGACCTGGATCTGCACCGACGGCTGGTTGTCCTCGGCCGTCGTGAAGATCTCCGAACGCTTCGTCGGGATCGTCGTGTTGCGCTCGATCAGCTTGGTCATGATGCCGCCCTTGGTCTCGATACCGAGGGACAGCGGGGTCACGTCGAGGAGCAGGACGTCCTTGACCTCACCCTTGAGGACACCGGCCTGGAGCGCGGCGCCGATGGCGACGACCTCGTCCGGGTTCACGCCCTTGTTGGCGTCCTGACCGCCGGTCAGCTCCCTGACGAGCTCGGCGACGGCGGGCATCCGGGTCGAACCACCGACGAGAACGACGTGGTCGATCTCGGAGAGGTTGATGCCGGCGTCCTTGATGACGTTGTGGAACGGCGTCTTGCAGCGCTCCAGCAGGTCGGCCGTCAGCTGCTGGAACTGAGCTCGCGTGAGCTTCTCGTCCAGGTGCAGCGGGCCCTCGGCGGACGCCGTGATGTAGGGCAGGTTGATCGAGGTCTCGGTGGACGAGGACAGCTCGATCTTCGCCTTCTCGGCGGCCTCACGCAGACGCTGGAGCGCCATCTTGTCCTTGGCGAGGTCGACACCGTGGCCGGCCTTGAACTGCTGCACCAGGTAGTCGACGACACGCTGGTCCCAGTCGTCACCACCGAGGTGGTTGTCGCCGTTGGTGGCCTTCACCTCGACGACGCCGTCACCGATCTCCAGGAGGGACACGTCGAACGTGCCGCCACCGAGGTCGAAGACGAGGATCGTCTGGTCGTCCTTGTCGAGGCCGTACGCGAGCGCGGCCGCGGTGGGCTCGTTGACGATGCGAAGGACGTTGAGACCGGCGATCTCACCGGCTTCCTTCGTCGCCTGACGCTCGGAGTCGTTGAAGTACGCCGGGACGGTGATGACCGCGTCGGCCACCTTCTCGCCCAGGTACGCCTCGGCGTCGCGCTTGAGCTTCTGCAGGATGAACGCGCTCATCTGCTGCGGGTTGAAGTTCTTCCCGTCGAGCTCGATCGTCCAGTCCGTGCCCATGTGACGCTTCACGGAGCGGATGGTCCGGTCCACGTTCGTGACTGCCTGGCGCTTGGCCACCTCGCCGACGAGCACTTCACCGTTCTTGGCGAAGGCGACGACGGACGGCGTGGTCCGGGCACCCTCGGCGTTGGTGATGACGGTGGGCTCGCCGCCCTCCAGAACGCTGACGACCGAGTTCGTTGTGCCCAGGTCGATGCCGACCGCACGTGCCATGGTGATCTTCCTCCAGCTGACTTGAGTGGAACGGACTCAAGTGTGCACGAGGCTCACCTCTGGGTCAACAGACCTGAGTCGCACCCACTCAACTCTTATCCGTTCCTTACACGCAAGGACGCGTTGACCTGCGGCGATACGGATCGCCCGGCCCGCCGCACACCAGGTTCCGGGTGGTGCGCAGGGTCCTCGGATTGACGCCGGGGCGCATACACCGACGCCGCACCCGACCCGGGACGCGGCGCCGGGCGGGGCGCCGGGCGGGGCGCGGGGCGGGGCGCGGGGCGACCCGCACGCCCGACCCGCCCAGTTCGACCAGCCCTGCGGGCACGACGGCCACGCGCGCGTGGCGGCCCGTACACCGCGACCCGCAGCATCCCGAGTACGACGACGAGCGCCCCGCCGGCCACCCACGACACCGCCCGCACGTCCACCCACCCGGCGTGCACCAGCACCCCGACGAGCACCGCGGCGAAGGCCGCCACCCCGAGCAGCACGGTCACCCCCTGCGCGGTGAGCCCCAACCGCCGCAGCCGGTGGGCGAGATGGTCGGACGCGCCACGCAGCAACGGCCGTCGGGCCAGCCGCCGGGACAGCACGACCAGGACGACATCGGCCACGCCTACCGCGGTGAGCGCGAACAGCACTCCCGAACCGGCGACCGGATCGTGCCCCGCGCGGGCGATCACGGCGGCCGCCGCGAGGAGGAAGCCCGCGAAGAGCGACCCGCACGCCCCGAGGGCGACACGCGCGGGAGGCCAGTTGTGCATCAGGAACCCGGTCAGCGCGGCGGCGAACACGCTCAGCAGGACCGCCAGCCCGTCCATGACCTCGACCGCGGCACAGGCGGCCACTCCGAAGGCGGTGACGACCGCGACGGTTCCGGCCACTCCGTCGGCGTGGTCGAGCGACCGGAAGGCGAGGGCGACGAAGGTGATCCAGCCGACACCCGCCACTGCGGCCACCGCCCCGGTGTCGCCGTACGGCACCACGAAGGCGGCCGCGGCCGCCGTACCGACCACCAGGAACCGCGCGTTGAGCCGCCACACGTCCGCGACGAGCCCGAGCGCGGCGACAGCGCCCCCCGCGACGAGCAGCACCTCGATGCCGTCGCCGAGCGGGGCGATGCCCGTCCAGTCCCCGGCGACCGCGACGAGACAGGTGGCGAGCGCCACGGCGGCGCCCCCGAACAGAGGCACCCGCCGCTGCCGCTGCCGCCGGTCGAGCAACCCCAGGCGCAGGGCGGGCACGCGCAGCAGCGCGGCGAGGACGGCGGCGAGGAACAGGGCGGTGATGGCTGCGACGATCCCGTAGAGCACGGATATAAATTAGTCACATATGTACCAATTTGGTACGAATAACACGGCCGAGTCGCGACCGGATCCCAACCGGATCCCGACCGGAACCCGACCTTCCCCCCACCTGGAGCCAGCCCGATATCCATCCGAACCGGACCCGGACTCGGCCCGAACCCGACCCGAACCCGACCCGGACTCGACCCGAACCCGACCGGATTCTGAGGCAACCCTCAGCGACTGAGATCACTCCGTACCCCGCTACAGTGCGACGGAGAATACGGGGTAGTCTCAAACGGACTGCATAAGTTACCGCTTAGTAATTTCCCTCGCAGGCCCGAGGAGCCCCCAAATGCAACTCGCCGCGATCATCGTGTCGCTGCTTCTGACCGTGGTCGGCGTCGCCCTGATCGCACGTGCCATCGGCCAGTTCGTCCGGTACTTCAAGCTGGGCCAGCCGCTCCCCGCCGGAACCCGGACGGACAATCCCTACGCGCGCAGCGTGACGCTGGTACGGGAGTTTCTCGGCCACACGCGGATGAACCGCTGGGGCATCGTGGGCTTCGCCCACTGGTTCGTGGCGATCGGCTTCCTGACGCTGCCGCCGACCCTCGCCCAGGCTTTCGGCCAGCTCTTCGAGGCCGACTGGGTACTGCCGGTCATCGGCGACTTCCTGCCGTTCGAGCTCTACATCGAGTTCATCGGCGTGATGACGATCCTGGGCATCGTCCTCCTCATGGCGATCCGCCTGCTGAACCTGCCCTCACGCGCAGGCCGCAAGTCCCGCTTCGCCGGCTCCAAGTCCGGTCAGGCCTACTTCGTCGAGTACGTCATCCTCACCATCGGCCTCGCCATCTACGTGCTGCGGGGCCTGGAGGGTGCACTGCACCACGTGGAACACTACGAGGCCGGCTACTTCGCCTCGTACCCGCTCGTCCTGGCCTTCAAGGGGCTGGGCGTCACCACGCTCCAGAACCTGGTCTACCTCGTCGCGATGATCAAGATCGGGACGTCGTTCATCTGGATGATCGTGGTCTCGCTCAACATCAACATGGGTGTGGCGTGGCACCGTTTCCTGGCGTTCCCGAACATCTGGTTCAAGCGCAACGCCGACGGCGCGACCGCCCTGGGCGCCCTGCTGC
>NZ_JBHWUW010000075.1:0-35211 GCF_042737245.1 Streptomyces sp. NPDC060002 | reverse complement strand
CCCCCACCGAACATCGGTGGGGGCCACGGCGTTCTCGCGTCTCCGGGTAACCCCTTTCCCCGGGGCTGTGGGGCGACTGTAGGATCAGCCGACTTGTGAGACGGATGTGAAGGCCGGGGGGCCGCGGACGCCGGAGAGGCGTCCGATCCGATCCGTCTCCGGCCTGTTCCCGGGGAGGGACCCTCTTGGCTCGCCATGGCTCCGCACGTCTGCGTCTTGTCGCCGCCTCCGCCGTCCTGGCGGCAGGGCTGACCCCGTTGCTGCCGTCCACGGCGGTCGCGGACACACCGCAGGAGACGGTGGTGCCGGCTGAGCCGCGGGACTTCAACCTGACGGCGACGTTCCGGTCGTCGTCCACCCACAGTGGTCACGACTCCGCCGGGGCGCAGGGTGTGTTCCACACTCTGGAGGGCAGCGCCGCCCTGCTGTGGACGCGTTACGCGGACGGCGAGTCGGTGAACGTGTCGGCGTCGCCCGCGGGGACGGTGCCGATGCCGACCGGTACCGATGTCCTGGCGTACAAGCACGCCGACGGACGGGTCGACTTCTGGGACGTGGCCGACGGCGGCAGGCGCGCCCTGACGATCCCGGCCGGACTCGGGTACCTCACGTCCTACGACAATCTGACGATCGCCTACGAGAGCGTGACCGGCGCCGACGGCACGGCCGACCGGATCCTGCACCTGCTGACGCCACAGGCGGACGGGACCACGGGAGACCTGGAGGTCACGGGCGGTCCGGCGGGCATCAGGCTGGGGCAGGCCGCCGGCGCGGACGCGGAGACGCTGTACTTCCGGGCCGGCGTGGACGGGCAGACGGGGCTTGCCGCCGTGGACCGGACGACCGGGGAGGTGCGCGGCTGGAGCGGGGCGCTCCCGGTGGCGTACAGCAAGGTGGAGCTGGGCGGCGGACATGTCGTCGTAGCCGCCCCGGACAAGGCCACGGTCCTGGTGTTCCCGCGCGATCTGTCGGGAACCCCCGCCGAGGTCGCGCTGAAGGGCGTCAGCGACGGGCCGAACGCCACGTTCAGCCTGGCCGTCGTGGGCGACTGGCTGGTCAACGGGATGTACTCGACGACCGCGCAGCCCCTCGAGGGCGGCGAACCGGTGACCCTGCTGCGGAGCTCGGCGTACGGAACCGCGGTCGGTCCCGGTGGCACGGCCGTGAAGGTCGGTACCGGCGCCGGCGAGCGGGGCATTCAGCGCATCACTCCCGGCGTGGACGGCGGCCCGCCCGTCGTCACGCTGGTCAAAGTCCTGCCCAAGCCGCCGCGGACGATCCAGAGCCTGTCCCTGGCCCAGGGGCGGCTCGTCGTCCTGGACCACTACGGCACCGGGGTACTCACGGACCGGGTACGGACCGTCGCCGCGTCCGGCACCCCCTCGTTCGGTGGGAGCAGCGCGTTCACCACCGACGTCCCCATGGCCACCTGTGCCGCCACGGACGTGGCCTGCGCCCAGCTCCGGGGCACGGCCGACGGCCGTATCGCCTGGCTCACGCACGACCCGGGCACCGAACGGATCAAGGTCCACGGGCCGGACGACGGCGGCGTCCGGGAGCGCACCGGGCTGCCCAAGGACGGGCGGATCACCGACGTGTCGGGCCGCTATCTGCTCTACACGGGCCCCGGTGAGCAGTACGTGTACCGGATCGACAGCATCGACGCCGCTCCCGTCGTCACCCGCACCCCCGGGCCGGCCGCGCTGTCCGGGAACATCCTGTGGACGACCGGCACGGCCCCGGGCAGTGTCACCGCGTACGACCTGACGGCCAGGAAGACGACCGAGACCCTCGTCACCGACGCGGGCTGCACGCCCAACGAACTCCAGGCGCTGGGCCGGTGGCTGTACTGGACGTGCGAGGGCCGGGCGGGCGTCTACGACCGCACGGCGAAGAGGTCCGTGCCGGTGCCGGCCGACGAGGCCGAGCTCGGCGACGGGTACGTCGTCACCCACGACAGGCAGGCCGGGAAGCTGACGCTGACGACGGTCGCGGACGGCACCCCCTCCGGCCGGGTCATCGGTGACCTGCCCGACACGGGCGTCTCGCAGCGGGACGTGCGCTGGACGGTCGACGAGTCCGGCGGGAACGCCGCCTACGTCGACGGCCAGGAGCGCGTGCACCTCGTCCCGTCCGGCGTGCCGCAGCAGCCGCTGAGCCTCCTGGACGCGGCACAGAGCGCCACGGAGGTATCCCCGACGACGTCGCCCGTCCTCACCGACGTGCTGCTGTCGAAGCCGGCCGCGGGCTGGACCCTGACCGTGCGTGACAAGGCGACCGGCAAGGTGGTCGGCGGCACCTACGGCGGCCCCCTGCGCGGCGAACTGAAGGTCCCGTGGAGCACCAGCATCACGGCCGGGGCGTTCCTGCCCAACGGCTCCTACGACTGGACGCTCTCGGTCACGCCCGCGGACGGCGTCGGCGCCCCCTTGCAGACGCGGGGCACCGTCCGGATGGTGCGCGGCAACCCCGTGTTCCACGACTACGTGGGTACGGCGACGAAGCCGGACGGCGTCGGAGACCTGCTCACCGTCCCCCGGCCGGGCACGCTGACCTACCAACAGGGCACGGGCAAGGGCACGTTCTCGGGGCAGGTGAGCGGTGCGGGCTGGCCGAAGGACATCAAGGCGGTGCCGATCGGCGACCTGAGCGGCGACCGCTGCAACGACGTTCTCGTGCGGCTCGCCGGCGGGGCGCTGCGGCTGTACCGGACGGGCTGCGGTGCCGCGCTGTCGCCCGCGGCGCCCTACACGACGGTCGGGACCAGCGGCTGGACCCAGTTCGACGTCCTGACCTCGCCGGGTGACGTCACCAAGGACGGCCGCCCCGACCTGATCGCCCGCAACCCGTCGACCGGCAGGGTCTACCTCTACAAGGGGACGGCCGCCGGGAAGCTGGCGGCGCCCGTGAAGCTCTACGACAACTGGAAGACGTACAAGAAGATCATCGGTGTCGGTGACCTCAACGGTGACGGCATCGGTGACCTGATCGCCCAGGACAAGTCGAACAACCTGTACCGCTGCCTCGGGACGGGCAAGGGGACCTTCACGGCGAGGGTGAAGCTGTTCGCGAACTGGGGGGCCTCGTACAACGCGGTCGCCGGGGCCGGGGACATCACGGGGGACGGGAAGGCGGACCTCGTGGTGCGGGACACCGCGGGCGGGCTGTACCGGCTGCCCGGCACCGGGACGGGCACGTTCGGGGCGCGGGTCAAGATCGGCGCCGGCTGGCAGAACTACAAGGGCATTTTCTAGCCAAGTTGTGACGTGTGTCACGCCCTCGGCAAGGGAATTGCTGGGGGCATGACAGATGACGGCACAGCGGGCCGGCCGGCTCCCGGGAAACTCTCGGACGAAGAGCGGCTGGCCCAGCTCGGTTACACCCAGGTCCTCGCCCGCCGCATGTCGGCGTTCTCCAACTACGCGGTCTCCTTCACGATCATCTCGGTCCTGTCGGGCTGCCTGACGCTGTACCTGTTCGGCATGAACACGGGCGGCCCGGCGGTGATCACCTGGGGCTGGGTCGCCGTGGGACTGATGACCCTGTTCGTCGGCCTGTCCATGGCCGAGATCTGTTCGGCGTACCCGACGTCGGCGGGCCTGTACTTCTGGGCGGCCCAGCTGGCTCCCCCGCGCTCGGCGGCGGCCTGGGCCTGGTTCACGGGCTGGTTCAACGTGCTCGGCCAGGTGGCGGTGACGGCGGGCATCGACTTCGGCGCCGCGTCCTTCCTCGGCGCCTATCTGAACCTCCAGTTCGACTTCGAGGTGACCCCCGGCCGGACCGTCCTGCTCTTCGCCGGGATCCTGGTGCTGCACGGCCTGCTGAACACCTTCGGGGTGCGGATCGTCGCCCTCCTCAACAGCGTGAGCGTGTGGTGGCACGTGCTGGGCGTGGGCGTCATCGTCGGGGCGCTCGCCTTCGTCCCCGACAAGCACCGGTCGACGTCCTTCGTGTTCGGCGAGTTCGTCAACAACACCGGCTGGGGCAGCGGGGTGTACGTCGTCCTGCTCGGCCTGCTGATGGCCCAGTACACCTTCACCGGCTACGACGCCTCCGCCCATATGACCGAGGAGACGCACGACGCGTCGACCGCCGGTCCCAAGGGCATCGTGCAGTCCATCTGGACCTCGTGGATCGCGGGCTTCGTGCTGCTGCTCGGCTTCACGTACGCCATCCAGTCCTACGACGCCGCGCTCGCCTCCCCGACCGGCGCGCCGCCCGCCCAGATCCTGCTCGACGCGCTCGGCGCGACCGCCGGCAAGCTGCTGCTGCTCGTGGTGATCGGCGCCCAGCTGTTCTGCGGGATGGCGTCGGTGACCGCCAACAGCCGCATGATCTACGCCTTCTCGAGGGACGGCGCGCTGCCGTACTCGCGCATCTGGCACACGGTCAGCCCGCGCACCCGCACGCCCGTCGCGGCGGTCTGGCTGGCGGCCGGCGGGGCGCTGGTGCTGGGCCTGCCGTACCTGATCAACGTGACCGCGTACGCGGCCGTCACCTCGATCGCCGTCATCGGCCTCTACATCGCCTACGTCATCCCGACCCTGCTGCGCATCCGCAAGGGTGACGCCTTCGCGCGAGGGCCGTGGCACCTGGGCCGCTGGTCGAAGGCGATCGGCGTGGTGTCGGTGGCGTGGGTGGCCGTCATCACCGTCCTGTTCATGCTGCCCCAGGTCTCCCCGGTCACCTGGGAGACCTTCAACTACGCCCCGGTCGCCGTCCTCGTCGTGCTGGGCTTCGCCGGGGTGTGGTGGCAGGTCTCCGCCCGGAACTGGTTCCTCAACCCCGAGCACGAACGGACCATCGCCCGCGAGGCGTCACGGGCGGGGGCGCCCGCCGAACTGCCCGAGCAGTGACCGATCTCGATCGCTTCGCGTCGACCGGCGCGCCCGTGTCTCCGATACCCGATCGGAGACACGGCCGCGTCCGGCTATGCTCGGGGAGGCAACATCGCCTGGGCCCTTAGCTCAATTGGCAGAGCAGTGGACTTTTAATCCATTGGTTGTGGGTTCGAGTCCCACAGGGCCTACCGGTTGCAGGCGGGGGACACCCCCTTTCGGCCTGCGGTGCAGCGCCCGGGTCGACTTCGGTCGACCCGGGCGCTGTTTCCGTTTCCGGTCCGGTGCGTGAGCCGCTGTCCGGGCGGGCCGGCGGGTCAGTGGTCCGAGTAGCTGAAGTCGCCGATGGTCCAGGCGCTGACGTCCTCGATCGCGACGCGGTACATCCCGCCCGTCTCCGGGATGCCCACCGTGCCCTGCAGAATCCGGGCGACATGGAAGTGCAGATGGGTGGGCGGCCCGTCCCTCTTCGCGGAGGTCTCGAAGACGGCGGAGAACTCGCCGAGGTGGGCGGAGTTCGTCAGCACCTCCGACACCCTCTGCCTCCACATGGATTCGGGAGCCAGTCGACCGGTGATGACCGCACCACCGGTGACCACGGTGAGGGGCATCTGATTGCTCTGTTCCGCCTCCACAAGGGCGGCGATGTCAACGATCAGCTCGTCAGGCTTCGGCATGAGATCGGATTCTATGCACCGGCCGGTCCGAGGTGGGCCGAAGGGGGTGCCCGGGGGCGGTGGGCGGCGGGGGAAACGGCGTTGTGGAGCCTGCCGCCGGATCCACCGCCGGATCCCGCCCGACCCCGCCGGATACCGCCCGACCCCGCCGGATCCGCCGCAGGAGCCCCTGGACCTGCGTACCTTGCGGACCCTTCGGGCTCAAATGAGCGGCGTGCCCTCCGTGACCTGGGCGGGAGTACCGTGGCGGTACCGAGCGCACCTCGCACGCCGTCATCCGTTTCGGCGTCGCCCTCGGGGAACGGCAATGCCGGTACACATCGTGTCCGGTCGGAAATGAGCCGCCCCACATGAGCCTGATGAGCCTCGGAGTACTCGCCTCCTCCCGCAAGGAGAACGAGTTCCGTCTCCCGCTGCACCCCCGCCACCTCGACCGGATCGCCCCGGACGTGCGCGAGCGGATCTTCCTCGAACAGGGCTACGGCCGACGGTTCGGCGTCGCCGACGACGCGCTGCGGCCCCTCGTGGCCGGCCTGCGCTCCCGCGAGCAGCTCCTCGCCGAGTGCGACATCGTGCTGCTGCCCAAACCGACGCACGACGACGTCGCCGAGCTGCGCGAGGGCCAGGTGCTGTGGGGATGGCCGCACTGCGTGCAGGACGAGAAGATGACCCAGATCGGCATCGACCGACGGCTGACCCTGATCGCCTGGGAGGCCATGAACCACTGGACTTCCACGGGCGCCTTCAGCGTCCACGTGTTCCACAAGAACAACGAGCTCGCCGGCTACTGCTCGGTGCTGCACGCCCTCCAGCTCGGCGGGCTGACCGGCAGCTACGGGCGCCGCCTGCGCGCGGCGGTCATCAGCTTCGGCGCCACGGCGCGGGGAGCGGTCACGGGTCTGGGCGCCATGGGGGTCACCGACGTCACGGTGCTCACCCAGCGCGCCGCCGCGGCGGTGGCCTCGCCGATGCCCTCGGTCGTCATGAGCCACTTCGAGGAGCAGGAGGACGATCCCAAGCGCCTGCGAGCCGTCACCGCGGCCGGTTCCATGCCGCTCGCGGAGTACCTGGCCGGGTTCGACATCATCGTCAACTGCGTCCTGCAGGACACCGACGCCCCGCTCATGTTCGTCACGGAACGCGAACTCGCGCACTTCCGGCCGGGGACCTTCTTCGTCGACGTCGCCTGTGACGAGGGCATGGGCTTCGAGTGGGCCCACCCGACCACCTTCGGTGAGCCCATGCACGAGGTGGGGCCGGGCTGCCAGTACTACGGGGTGGATCACAGCCCGTCCCACCTGTGGAACTCCGCCACCTGGGAGATCAGCGAGGCGCTCCTTCCCTACCTGCGCAAGGTCATGAGCGGCCCCGCGGCATGGGACTCCGACACCACGGTCAGGAAGGCCATCGAGATCCGGGACGGCGTCGTCCAGAACCCGAAGATCCTCTCCTTCCAGCACCGGTCGGCCGCCTATCCGCACGCTCCCGAGGTCCCGGTGGCTCCGCCGAGCGCGTAGGTCTTGGTGAACATGCCGATGTTCATTCGAACATCGCCATGGTAGAAATGCCGTCATGGATGTGGCGGACCGTCTCGACCTGACCCTTCGGCTCGTGCAGGGACACGGCCAGGACCACGGGCATGGCCGGGCCCAGGCGCGGGTCTCCGTCGCCGAGCTCGCTCAGCGGCTCGGCGTCTCGGAGATGACCGTGCGCAGAGACCTGGACGTACTGGAGCGGCAGGGGCTGGTGCGGCGGGTGCACGGCGGGGCCGTCGCCGGGCGCCCGCGCGAGGAGGGCGGCGGCTTCGAGGCCCGCCAGGCGTGGCAGGCGGCGACGAAGGACCGGCTCGGCGCTGCCGTCGCCGCACTCGTCGAGCCGGGGTCACGGGTGCTGCTGGACGCCGGTACCACGACCGTGCACGTGGCCGAACACCTCGCCGCGCGGGGCCCGTTGACCGTCGCCGTACTCAGTCTCCAGGCGGCGCTGCGGCTGGCCGACCGGCCCGGCATCGACCTGCTGGTCGTCGGCGGCCGGTCCCGCCCGGGCGAGCGGTCCCTCGTCGGGCCGCTGGCCCTGCGCACCCTCGAGTCCCTGGCCTTCGACGTGTTCGTGATGTCGATCGGCGGGGTGCACGCCGTACACGGCTGGTCGGAGTTCTCCCTCGAGGACGCGGCCGTCAAGCAGGCGGGGCTCGGTCAGGCGGCCCGTACGGTCGCCGTCGCCGACGCGACCAAGCTGGGCGTCCGCGCGTTCAGCCAGGTCGCCCCGCTCGACGCCGTGCACTCCTTCGTCACCGACGCAGCCGCGGCGGACCCCGCCACCCATCCCGGCGGCCCGCAGACCCTGGACGCCCTGCGCGAGGCGGGCGTCGAGACCCAGCTGGCCTGAACCCGTCCCAGGAGACCCCGTGAAACCGCTGATGATCCTGGTCGCCGGCCCGTACCGTTCGGGCACCGGCGACGACCCCGCGAAGCTCGCGGCCAATGTGAGGGCCATGAACGAGGCCGCCCTCGACCTGTTCCGCGCCGGGCATCTGCCCGTCACCGGCGAGGCGCTCGCGCTGCCCCTGCTGGAGACCGCGGGCGGCGCCGCCCCCGGCGACCCGCTCTTCGACGAGCTCTTCCACCCCGTCGCCGAACGCCTGCTGGACCGCTGCGACGCGGTCCTGCGCATCGGCGGTCCTTCGGAGGGCGCCGACCGGATGACCGAGCGGGCCCGCGCCCAGGGCAAGCCGGTCCACGCCGACCTCGCCGACATCCCCTACGCCCATACCGCCGATGCCGCTGCCACCCTCCCCGAAGGCCGCCGATGACCGAGCACGTCGCCACCTCGCCCGCCCCCGCGTCCGGCTCCCACGACGCCCCGTCCCGCCCCGCCCCCGGCACCCCCGGCATCGACGTCCCGGACCCCCGCGGCCGTACCGGACTCGACCGCCACGGGCGCGATCTCACGGGCAACGACCGGGTCCGCGTCCTCGACGTCGAGGTCCTCGCCTGCGACTGGTCCGTCCTGCGCCGCACCACCTTCGACTACCGGCACAGCGACGGCCACTGGAGCCGCGAACGGCGCGAGACGTACGACAGGGGCGACGGCGCCACGATCCTGCTCTACGACCCCGAGCGCCGTACCGTCCTGCTCACCCGGCAGTTCCGGCTGCCCGCGTACGTCAACGGACATCCGGACGGCATGCTGCTGGAGGCCGCCGCCGGACTCCTGGACGGCGACGACCCGCGCGAGGCGATCCGCCGCGAGGCGGCCGAGGAGACCGGACGGGCGGTGCACGACGTCGAGCATGTCTTCGACGCGTTCATGAGCCCCGGTTCGGTCACCGAGCGCCTCAGCTTCTTCGCCGCCCCCTACGACGCCTCCGTCCCCGGAGCCGGCACGGCGGGCGTGGCGGCCGAGGGCGAGGACATCGCCGTCGTCGAACTCCCCTTCACGGAGGCCCTCGACCTCGTCCGCACCGGCGCGATCGCCGACGCGAAGACCATCATGCTGCTCCAGTGGGCCGCGCTGGACGGTCCGTTCGGGCCGTCGGCGGTCAGCTCACGCTCAGCCCGGTGAGGTCGGCCAGGGGCAGCGTGTGCTGCGTCTGGAGGACCTTCGCGCGCAGGTAGCGGACGTTGTGCGGGGTCGTGAAGACGCCCGTCGGGACCCGGTCGTGGACGTCGATGCCCAGGTCGCGCAACTGGCCTGCCTTGTCGGGGTTGTTGGACAGCAGGTCCAGGCTCGTGATGCCCAGGGCGCGCAGCATCTGGGCGGCGGCCGTGTAGTCGCGGTCGTCCTCGGGCAGGCCGAGCGCGGCGTTGGCCTCGTAGGTGTCCAGGCCCTGGTCCTGGAGGGCGTACGCGTCGAGCTTGTTGTAGAGGCCGATGCCGCGGCCCTCCTGGCGGAGGTAGAGCAGGACACCGCCGGTCCCGGCTATGCGCTCGACCGCCTCGCGCAGTTGCGGCCCGCAGTCGCAGCGGGCGGAGCCGAAGACGTCACCGGTCAGGCACTCGGAGTGCAGCCGGACCAGGGGGGTGGCCCCGGGCGCCGGCTCGCCGAGGACGACGGCGATGTGTTCCTGGCCGTCGGCGAGTCCGTGGAAGGTGACCAGTTCGGCGTCGACGGAGTAGCCGTCGGGGAAGCGCAGCGGTACCCGGACGCGGGCGCGTGGGGTGGCGGAGGGGGTGTCGGGCATGCGGTCTCCCGGGTCCGGAGGACGGTGGCAAGGCGGCACCGGGCCGCTTTGTGCTTCAGATTTGAAGCAGATCCAACGAATCGAGACCCTACCCCATGCTTTAAATTTGAAGCAACGGGATTGTGGCGCGCACCTCATGCGCCCGCGGTGATCAGGTTCCCGAACAGGGCGACGAGCGGCGGCGCCACGGCAGTTCCCGCGGGGCCGCCTCGTCGCCGTCCTGGAACCCCAGCACGACCTGCGTGAAGATCTCCTCCAGCTGCCCCACCTGCTCGGGAGTGAGCCGGTCGAAGAGGGCGGAGCGGACCGTCTCGACATGGCCGGGCGCCAGGTTCTCCAAGGCCGCCATACCCTGGTCCGTCAGGGCCGCGACGGTCCCGCGCTTGTCCCAGCGGCACTCCTCCCGCCGCAGCAGTCCGTCCTTCTCCAGGCGCGTCACCGCGTACGTCAGCCTGCTGCGGGTGATCTTCAGCTGCTCCGCGAGGTCGGTCATCCGCAGCCGCCGCTCCGGTGTCTCGGAGAGGTTGGCGAGGATGGAGTAGTACAGATGAGGCAGGCCGGCCTCCTGCTGGAGCTGCCGGTCGATCGCGTCCTCCAGCAGGAGGTAGCCGGCGACGTAGGCGCGCCAGGCGCGCTGCTCCTCAGGGGACAGCCAGCGAGTCGTCATACAGCCAGTGTAGGTTTGTTTCAAACTTGAACCAAGACCCGGGGAGCCGCGTCGATGCCGTACCCGTACGTCCTGCTGTCCGCCGCCGTGTCCCTCGACGGCTACCTGGACGACACCACGCCCGAGCGCCTGCTCCTGTCCGGCCGCGCCGACTTCGACCGCGTCGACGAGGTACGAGCCTCCGTCGACGCCATCCTCATCGGCGCCGGCACCATCCGCGCCGACAATCCCCGGCTCCTCGTGAACTCCCCCGAGCGCCGCGCCGCCCGGGTGGCCGCCGGCCGGCCGCCGTACCCCCTCAAGGTCACCGTCAGCGGCTCCGGCGACCTCGACCCGGCGGCGAACTTCTGGCACACGGGCGGCGAGAAGGTCGTGTACACGACGGAGAAGGGCGCCGCACGGGTCCGCGCCCTCGGCATCGCCGCGGACGCCGTCCCGCTCGGCCCCGAACTGGACTGGCGCCGTCTCCTCGAACACCTCCACGACGAGCGCGGGGTACGGCGCCTCATGGTCGAGGGCGGCGGAACGATCCACACCCAGCTGCTCCGGCAGGGCCTCGCCGACGAACTCCAGCTGGTCCTCGCCCCGCTCTTCGTGGGCGACCCGGCCGCGCCCCGCCTCTTCGGACCCGGCGGCTACCAGGGCGGACGCCTGCGCCTGGTGGAGAGCCGGCGCATCGAGGACGTCGTCCTGAACCGCTACGAGCCCACCGCCCCCGGCGCCGGACCGCTGCCCGCCGCAGCCGACAGGCACTGGCTGGCCCTCGCCTGCGAACTCGCGGCCGACTGTCCGCCGTCGGAGACCGCCTTCAGTGTCGGTGCGGTGATCGTGGCCGCCGACGGCACGGAGCTGGCCCGAGGCCACTCCCGCGAGGCCGGCGACCCGGTCGTGCACGCCGAGGAGGCGGCCCTCGCGAAGCTCGACCCCGCCGACCCCCGGCTGTCCGCGGCCACCGTCTACAGCAGCCTCGAACCCTGCGCCCGCCGCTCCTCCCGCCCGGCCCCCTGCGCCCGCCTCATCCTCGACGCGGGGCTGCGCAGGGTGGTCACGGCCTGGCGCGAGCCGGACACGTTCGTCACGGAGGCGGACGGGACCGGTCTGCTCACGGCCCAGGGCGTCGACGTCCTCGTGCTCCCGGAGCACGAGGAGCGGGCGAAGGAGCCGAACCGCCACCTCCTCTGAGGCCGCCGGGGCCCCGTGGATCAACCGATGTGCTTTCTGCCCCGCTGATGGCGTACAGTTGTGTTCATCGCCGCGGGGTGGAGCAGCTCGGTAGCTCGCTGGGCTCATAACCCAGAGGTCGCAGGTTCAAATCCTGTCCCCGCTACTGATGAACCGAAGGCCGGAATCCGAAAGGGCTCCGGCCTTCGGTCTTTTCGTCGACCGCTCCCTCACTCTTGGTGACCGGACGACCGCCCTGCGCATAACGACTGGGTCACCATCAAAACTTCCGTGACTGATGAAGCGTTTCCGGGGAATGTCGAGGCGCGGTCAACTCGCCCGTTTTTCACCGCTGCTGGCCCAAAAGTCCAGGCCGGAAATGTTGTTGATCAAGAGGAACAGCTTGGAAACCCACCCCCGGGTCTATTAACGTTCGATAACGCAGCGCGGTCGTCCCAGCCGGCACCAGAGTCGGCTCCGTGCGGCACGTGCCGAATCCCGCAAGGGAACCGGGGAACCACCACCTTGGGGTGAATCACGCGGAAGCCTTCGTGAACTCGCAGAGTCCACGACCGGTATACGCGCGTAGGAGACCTTCCCGCTCCGAACCCGTCAGCTAACCCGGTAGGCGACGGAAGGAAAGGAGTGCGCCCGCGTGGCGTCCAACCCGCCTGCCCCCGAGGCCCCTTACGCCCCCAGCCAGCGGTCCACCGAGACCTTCGGCTACGGCGGCTACCGCACCGACGAGGGCCCTTGGGAGGAGTGGAACCCCACCGCGGAGTCCACTCGCCCGGTACGCGGCAAGCACCGCGTCGCCAAGCAGCGCGGCGGCGGATTCGCCCGCAGCTCCACCGTCCTCGGCGTCGGCGTCATAGCCGCCGTCAGCGCGGGTGGCATGGCCAGCGCCAACACCGGCAAGGCGCCCGTCTCGATCTCGATGCCGGACCTGCCCAACGTGGGTTCGCTCATCTCCGACGACGAGCCCGCCCCGGAAACCGCCCCGGCCCTCGCCGGCTTCGGCTCCGAAGCCGCCGTGGACACCGAGGAGAACGCAGCCGACGCCGGCGAGGCACTGCGCAGCCGGATCATGGCGCAGGCCGAGTCACAGCAGTCGCAGGTCGAGGTCAAGGCCCTCGCCGCCGCGGCCAAGGCCGAGTCCGACGCCGCCGCCAAGGCCGAGAAGGAGGCGGAGGCCAAGGCCGCCGCCGCCAAGAAGAAGGCCGCCGAGGAAGCCGCCGCGAAGGCCGAGGCCGCGCGCCTGGCCGAGCTGGCCAAGCAGTACACGCTGCCGACCTCCTCGTACACCATCACCTCGACCTTCGGCCAGGCCGGTGCCCTCTGGTCCTCCGGCTACCACACGGGTCTGGACTTCGCCGCGCCGACGGGCACGCTCATCAAGGCCGTCCACAGCGGCACCATCACCGAGGCCGGCTGGGCCGGTTCCTACGGCTACCGCACCATCCTGACTCTGGACGACGGCACCGAGCTGTGGTTCTGCCACCAGTCGTCGATCAGCGTCAGTGTCGGCCAGAAGGTCGCCACCGGTGATGTGATCGGCCGCGTGGGCGCGACCGGGAACGTCACCGGGGCCCACCTCCACCTCGAGGTCCACCCGAACGGCAGCGCCGACGGCATCGACCCGGCGGCCTGGCTGCGCGGCAAGGGCCTCAACCCCTGACCGGTTCCTCTCCCGAGGACACCCTGATCCACCCCGGCAGCCCCGACGCCCTCCGCGTCGGGGCTGCCGTCCGTGCCGTCCACAGGCGCCGTTCACATGTTCTTCGCGTCACGCCCGGAATGGGCGGGCCGTCGGCGCCCGTTGAGACGAAGCATGACTTCTCTTCGCAAGCTCGGCTCCTCCGACCTCGAGGTCTTCCCGCTCTCCCTCGGCGGCAACGTCTTCGGCTGGACCGCCGACGAGACGGCCTCCTTCGCCGTACTCGACGCCTACGCGGCCGCGGGCGGCAACTTCGTCGACACCGCCGACTCCTACACGGCGTGGATCGAGGGAAACAGCGGTGGTGAGTCCGAGACCATCATCGGCAGGTGGGTGAAGGCCCGGGGCAACCGCGACGACGTCGTGATCGCCACCAAGGTGAGCCAGCACCCCGAGTTCCCCGGTCTGACCGCCGACAACATCAAGGCCGCCGCCGACGCCTCGCTCCGCCGTCTGGGCACCGACCACATCGACCTCTACTACACGCACTTCGACAAGCCCGAGGTGCCCGTCGAGGAGATCATCGGCGCGCTCGACGAGCTGGTGCGGGCGGGCAAGGTGCGGCACATCGCCGCCTCCAACATCTCGCCCGAGCGGCTCCGGGAGTCCCTGGAGTTCTCCGACCGCGAGGGCCTGGCCCGGTACGTCGCCCTCCAGCCCCACTACAACCTGGTCTCCCGCGACACCTACGAGGGCGGCCTCCAGGACCTCGCCGCCCGCTTCGGCCTCGCCGCCGTCCCGTACTTCGCGCTCGCCGCCGGCTTCCTCACCGGCAAGTACCGGCCCGGCACGACCGTGCAGAGCGCCCGCGCGGCCGGCGCCGCCAAGCACCTCGACACGGAGCGGGGCCGCGACGTCCTCACCGCCCTGGACGAGATCGCCCAGGCCCACGGCGCCGAGATCCCCACGGTCGCCCTGGCGTGGCTCGCCGCGCAGCCGACGGTGGCCGCGCCGATCGCCTCCGCGCGGACGGTCGAGCAGCTTCCGGCGCTGCTGGGGGTGGCACGGCTGGAGCTGACGGCGGAGGAGCTCGCCCGGCTGACCCGGGCCTCGGCCTGACCTGCCTCGGCCCGGCCTACTGGCGCGGGTGGGGAGCGGGGTACGGCCCTGCCGGATACCCGTTCTGGGGGCCGTTCCCGTGGCCGTGTGCTGCGGGGTGCCCGTAGCCGTACCCGTATCCGTACGACGGCCCCGGCGGACTCCCGTACACCGTCGGATTCCCGTACATGGGCGGACTTCCGTACACCGGCGCCGACGGGTGCCCGAATCCGGCGGTGTGGCCCTGGCCGTGGGCCGGACCCCGGCCGTACCCGTACACCCCGTACACCGGCCAGGGCGGCGCGGCCACCCGTACCGGCGGGGCCGTCATCCGGGCCGCGTGGTCCAGCGCGGGCCGGGCGACGTCCTTGCGCCTCCACAGTTCGTTGAGCAACTCCCGCTCGCGTACGAGGAAGTCGGCGCCGGCCCGGCCTCGCCGGCCGCGGTGCCGCAGGAACGCGAGGGACGTCGCGTACGCCTCGTACCGCGCCACCTCCCGCGCCGCCGGCTTGCCGAGGTGGCGGCCGGCGTACTCCCGGGCCAGCCGCCGGGCCCGCATGGAGCCGAGCGCGAACGGCTCGGCCGGGGTGAGCCAGCCGGCGGCCGCGTAGGCGGGCAGCTCCTCGCGTACGGTGCGCAGCTCGCGTTGCCGCGTCCACACCACCAGCCAGGTCAGCAGCCCGAACGCGGGCACCATGAACGCCGCGTACACCGCGAAGAAGCCGAACTCGCCGAACGACGAGGAGCCGTTCCACAGGGCGTGCATGCCCATCGCGAGGAGCAGCCCGCACAGCGGGACCAGCACGCGCCGCAGGTGCTGGCGCTCGCCGGACAGGGCGGCGACGCCGAAGCCGATGCCGGTCAGGACGGTGAACAGGGGGTGCGCGAACGGCGACATGATGACGCGTACGAAGAACGTCGCGGCGGTGACGGAGGCGATGCCGGTGTCGCCGGTGAGCTGGTCGGTGCCGAAGGCGGTGCCGAGGTAGAGGATGTTCTCGGTGAAGGCGAAGCCGGTCGCGGTGACCCCGGCTATGACCACGCCGTCGACGATCCCGGTGAAGTCCCGCCTGCGGAAGAGGAACACCAGCAGGACGGCGGCGGCCTTCGCGGACTCCTCGACGATCGGCGCTATGACGGTCGCCCCGAGGGTGTCCGCGCCGGACGGGTCGGCGGTCGCGGTGGCTATCCACCGGGTCGCGAAACTGTTGGCGATGATGGCTATCAGCGCCGCCGCGCACGCGCCCCAGGCGAAGGCGAAGACCAGGTTCCGCCAGGGTCCGGGCTCGACCCGGTCCAGCCACCGGAAGGCGGCGACCAGCAGCGGCACGGGCAGCACGGCGAGCCCGAGCCCGACCAGGAATCCTTCCGTACCGGTCTGTTCGCGCACCAGCGCGAGGATGACCAGGCCGGACAGCGTGAGCAGGGTGATCAGCGCCCCGTACCGCACCCACCTGCGGTGCCACCAGTGAGCGTGCCGGAGCACACCGTCCTCGGGTGCGCCGCCGGGATGCGGCGGACGGGGCGGAAACAGAGGACTGATGGCCACGGCATCGACCCTAACGAGGGAGGGGACTGTGGTGGAGGGGGAGGTCGGTCGGTGATCGCTCGGCCGATCTCCTGGCTGATCTCCTCGCTGATCCTTTGGCCGGTCAGCGATCCCCTGCCTGGACGGGATGCTGTACGCGACGGAAGAGCAGATCGTTCACGACGTGACCCTTGTCCAGCCCCTGTCCCTCGAAACGGGTCAGCGGCCGGAACTCGGGCCGGGGCGCGAACCCGCCGTCGGCCCGGGTGTTCTCGAAGCCGGGGTGCGCGGTCAGCACCTCGAGCATCTGTTCGGCGTACGGCTCCCAGTCCGTGGCGCAGTGCACGGTCGCGCCCGGTTTCAGTCGCGTCGCGGCCAGGTCGAGGAACTCGGGCTGGATCAGGCGCCGCTTGTGGTGGCGCTTCTTCGGCCAGGGGTCGGGGAAGTAGACCCGCAGCCCGTCGAGCGAGTCCGCCGGCAGCATCTCGCGCAGCAGGATGATCGCGTCACCGTTGGCCACCCGGACGTTGGTCAGCCCGGTGCGGTCCGCGAGGTTGAGCAGATTTCCCTGGCCGGGCGTGTGCACGTCCACCGCGAGGATGCCGGTGTCCGGGTCGGCGGCCGCCATCTGCGCGGTCGCCTCGCCCATGCCGAAGCCGATCTCCAGGACGACGGGACGGTCGTCGCCGAACAGCTCGGCGAGGTCGACGAAGTGCCCGTCGATGTCGAGTCCCCACTTGGCCCACAGCCGCTGCAACGCGTCCGCCTGCCCGGCCGTCACCCGGCTGCGCCGGGGCTGGAAACTCCGGATCCGCCGCTCGAAGTGCGACCCGGCGGGATCGGCCTTGGGCCCGTCGGGGAACCGGGGCTCCCCCTTGGCCCGGGTGTGCCGAACGGACTCGCCCGGGTGGTGCTCGCCACCGGGAAAGGGCTGGGGGACTTCGGGGGTACTCACGGAATCAGACACAGTGGAGTCGATTTTACGGGTCCGCTCCAGGTGCCGGCCGCGCCCGTGAGCCCGGCACCCGACGGCCGGCCCCGTGTGAGCGCCGTCCCGACCGCTCACGCGTCGGCCGCGCCCGTGAGCCCGGCACTCGACGGCCGGCCCCGTGTGAGCGCCGTCCCGACCGCTCACGCGTCGGCCAGTGCTCCCAGGGCCCGGCGGGCCACCTCCCGTCCGATCGGGAGTGCGGCGGTGGCCGCCGGTGAGGGCGCGTTCAGCACATGGACCGCCCGTGGCCCCTCCCGTATCAGGAAGTCGTCCACCAGAGTGCCGTCCCGCAGTACCGCCTGCGCCCGCACTCCGGCCGCCGCCCGCACCAGGTCCCCCTCCTCCACCGCCGGCAGCAGCCGGCGCACCGCGTCCACGAACGCGCCCTTCGACACCGACCGCCGCAGCTCCCCGACCCCGTACCGCCAGTGCTGCCGGCCCATCCGCCACACCCCGGGCCAGGCCGCCGTCGCCATCGCCTCGCGGGGCCGTACGACGCCCCAGCCGTACCCCTCCCGGGCCAGCGCCGGCACGGCATTGGGGCCGACGTGCACGCCGCCGTCGATCCCCCTGGTCAGATGGACGCCGAGGAACGGGAACGCCGGATCAGGCACCGGATACACCAGCCCGCGCACCAGCTCCGGCCGTGCCAGCTCGTAGTACTCGCCCCGGAACGGCACGATCCGTACCTCGGGCTCGTCCCCCGTCAGCCGGGCCACCTCGTCGGAGTACAGCCCGGCGCAGTTCACCAGCACCCGCCCCCGTACGACGTCCCCGCGCGCGGTGAGCACGGCCACCCCGCGCTCCGGCCGCCGGTCGATCCGCACGACCCGCGCGCCGTACCGGATGTCCGCCCCGGAGGCCCGGCCCAGCTGCCGTGCGACGGCCGTGTAGTCGCAGATCCCCGTCGTCCGCACGCGTATCGCGGCGAGCCCCCGGACCTCGGGCTCGTACTCCGCGATCTGGGGGCCGCCCAGTTCCCGTACCGGAATCCCGTTCTCCCGGCCGCGCTGCACCAGCGCGTGCAGCCGGGGCAGCTCCGCCCGGTCCGTGGCGACGATCAGTTTGCCGGTGACGGAGTGCGCGATGCCGTACTCCGCGCAGAACTTCGTCATCTCCGCCGCGCCCCGCACCGCGTACCGGGCCTTCAGCGATCCCGGCCGGTAGTAGATCCCGCTGTGGACGACCCCGCTGTTGCGCCCCGTCTGGTGCCGGGCCACCCCCGGCTCCTTCTCCAGCACCGTCACCCGCGTACCCGGCGCGGCGCGCGTGATCGCATACGCCGTGGACAGCCCGACGATGCCACCGCCGACCACGAGCACATCACAGTCGTAAGCGATCTTCGGCACGTGCACCACCTCCCGGCTTCGATAGTGCACTGCGCCACTGACAGTGCCTTCAAACCCGGGGCGGACGTCATGCCGCTCCCGCGCCGCGCCCTACGCCGGAGTCATCAGCAGGGGCCGGGCCCGCTCGCGCAGTTCCACCACCCTGGGTTCGTCGCCGTAGGGCTCCAGCCGATGCAGCAGATCCTTGACGTACTCCGTGGTGCGGGCGGAGGAGATGCGCCCGGCGACCTCCACGGCCCGCACGCCCTGCGCGCAGGCGGCGTCGAGGTTCCCCGACTCCAGTTCGGCGACCGCCGAGACGACGAGCCGCAGCCCGTGCGACCGGACGAACTCCTCCGTCGGCTGCGACAGCGCCTGCTCGGTGAACCTCCGCACCTGACGCGGCGCCTTCAGGTCGCGGTAGCACTCGGCGGCGTCGGCGGCGAAACGGTCGTAGGAGTAGAAGCCGAGCCAGGACGGGTCGTGGTCGCCGTCACGGGACCGCTCCAGCCAGCCCTCGGCGGCCTTCAGCGCCGCTCCGGCGGCCTGCGCGTCCCCCGCGCGGGCGTGCGCACGTGCCTCGACGAGCCGGAAGAAGCTCATCGTGCGGGCCGTGGCCAGCCCCCGGTTGCGCTCCAGGGCCGCCTGCGCGAGGTCGACCCCCTCGTCGCCGAAGCCGCGGTAGGTGGCCTGGAGGGACATGGAGGCCAGGACATAGCCCCCGAGGGGTACGTCGGCCGCCGCGCGGGCCAGCCGCAGCGCCTGGATGTAGTAGCGCTGCGCGGCCTCCTGCTGACCGGTGTCGAAGGCCATCCACCCCGCCAGCCGCGTCAGTTCGGCGCTCGCCCCGAACAGGGCCCGGCCGACCTCGTCGGAGTACGACCCGAGCAGCAGCGGCGCCGCCTCCACCCGCAGGCACTCGGGCACCATGGACGAACGCCAGTCGCCGCCGCCGTACTTGGAGTCCCAGCGTCTGGCGTCCTCGGCGGCCTCCCGCAGCTTCTGTACATCGCTGTGGCCGACTTTGTGCGGTGCGCCCGACTCCTCCACGAGGTGTACGTCGCGGGCCACCGAACTGTCGGCCGGGGTTATCAGCCACCGTGAGGCGGGTGTCGCGTATGCGCTTACTGCGAACGATCCGGCCAGCGACTGCCAGATGCCCCCGGACCCGGCCCGGCGGCCGGCCAGGTCGAGTCGGTAGAGCTCCGTGGCCGAGCGCACGGCCTGGTTGACGTCCCTGGGGAAGGCGAGGCCCACCTCGGGTGCGGGATCCGCGTCGGCCAGGCCGATCTCATGGAGCGGCACCGGGCGGCCGAGCTTCTGGCCGATGGCGGCCGCGATGAGGTGGGGCGCGGCGCCCTGCGGCACCATGCCCTTCGACACCCAGCGCGCCACGGACGTCTTGTCGTAGCGAAGAGTCAACCCGCGTTGAGCGCCAAGATCGTTGACGCGTCGCGCGAGTCCTGCGTTGCTGATTCCCGCGAGGGCGAGAACGGCGCCGAGTTTTTCGTTCGGCCCGCGTTGCTCCCTGGACATTGCGCCACCCCTCGACACAGACGGCTGCCGCGCTGGCATAACCATGCGGCATTCGTAAACCCAGCGTAGTTCGCCGCATCCCAAGCGTTAAGGGGCATTCTTCCGGTTGGCGGGATTGTGGTCCGTACGTAAGTCCGGGCGCAGGTACGGACCGTCGCCGCGTGCTCCCGCTGTGTGGCCGTGCGCCCGGCCGTGCGCTCTTCTCCGGCCACCGCGGGAGCGGTTCCATGGGCCGTGCGTGGGTCGGCCCGCTGTACTGGATCCAGTGGGCTGGGGGACACCGCCGCCTACATCCCCGCGGGCGGCGGAACGGTCCGGGAGACGGCGTCCGTCTCCCGGGCCGGCGCGAGCCTTACACAGCACGCGCGTGTGTACGGAGCGTGTGCGAAGCCTGCGCGGGACGTTCGCGACGCGCGTCACACAACGGGGATTTGGCCGAAAATCGACCCTCTGTTCTGTGGGGGACAACGCCTCCCACCATGGAAATCGAGGGCGCGCAGGGCGTCTTGGGGGAGCGTACCGGGGGCGCATTCACGTCGCAGACGCCGGGGTGCGCAGGGACTCCCCCAGAGGCGCCGCCGAGTTGACGCGGGCGCAGTCCCCGGATCGCGAGCGGCGCCGCCTCCTTCTGCGGCGCGTTCTTCGTGGCAGCATGGTGAACCGTTCGTGCGGTGCACTCGGTTGTCCACAGCCTGTGGAGGCGTCCATGCGGTGGTTGGTGGGATGGAGCAGCACCGCCACGGGCGCGCTGGGCGGATCCGGGGGCTACGACGGCCGTCACGACGACGACGCGACGTACGGCGGGCGGTTCGGCCACGACGGCGAGACCCTGCACCCGGTCGGCTCCCAACTCCTGTGGGGCGACCCCGATCCGCTGTGGGCCGTCGGCGACTGGCGCCCCGACGAGGTGCGGGTGGTGAAGGCCGACGCCCAGACCCGGGTCGCGGTCCTCGGCACCTGCGGCGCGACCGACGAACAACTGCGCGTCGGACTGTTCGCCGCGCGCGGAGGGGCACTTCGGCATCTGACGGCCTGGTCGGGCAGCTACACGGCGATCGTCCAGGTCGGCCGGCGCATCACCGTCTGCGGCGATCTGGCGGGCGCGCGCCCGGTGTTCCACACTCCCTGGGCCGGTGGCACGGCGTACGCCACGGCCGCGCTGCCGCTGGCCGACCTCATCGAGGCCAACCTCGACTTCGGTCACCTGGCGGCGCTCCTCGCCGCCCCCGACGTACCGGCCGCCCTGCACGACTCCACTCCGTACGACGGCGTACACCGCATTCCGCCGGGGCACGCGCTGATCCTTCGCACCGGGGCCCGTGAGGTCGCCGGGTACGAACCGGTCGCCTCGCTCGCCGTGGCGGCGCCCCCCGCCGACCCGGACAGCGCCGTCGGCGCCGTACGCGACGCGCTCATCGAAGCGGTACGCGCGCGTCTGACCGCGCCCCGGCACGTCCCCGACATCGACCCCGGCCCGGTGCCCGGCATGGGGCCCGCGGAACGGCGCGCCGCGCGCGGGATGCCCGTTCCGGGCATCGGCGCCGACCTCTCCGGCGGTCCGGCCTCCGGCACGCTGGCGCTCCTGGCGGCGGGCCTGCCCGGCATGCCGGGCACGCTGCTGGGGCACGGCACGGGCGCGGGGGAGCGGCTGCTGGCCGTCACCTTCAACGACCTGGCCGTCGGCGGACGCGAGGCCGAGCTGGAACGGGCCGGCACCCTCGCGGCCAACCCGCGCCTGCACCACGTCGTGGTGGCCGGCGGCGAGGAGGCACTGCCGTACGCCGACCTGGACGGCCCGCTGACCGACGAACCCGGCCAGAGCCTGGTCACGGCCGCCCGGCACCGGGCGCGCCTCGCGGCGGGCAGCGCGGACCACTTCACGGGCTACGGCGCCCGGCAGGTGCTGGACGCGCACCCGGCCCGCCTCGCGGACCTGCTGATGGACCGCAAACGCCGTCATCTGGTGCGTCCGGTGGCGGCGTTGACGAAGGCCGACGGTTCGGTGCTCGTCCCCGCGCGCGTGTACGGCGCGGCCCGCCGACTGGCCCGTACGCCGTACCGCGCGGGCGTGGAGGGCCTGGCCGAACGCCTCCTGCACCGCAGCTTCAACTCCGACGACCCCTCAGGCGCGGTAGGGGCGTCCCTGGCCGCCCTCACCTGGGGCGGCGCGGGTCCGGCCGCGCGCTGGCTGACGGGCGAGGCGCTGGCTGAAGTATCGGTTCGCCTCCAGGGGGCCGCGCACCGTACCGGCGTGGGTCCCGGCCAGCGTCCGGGCGACTACCGGGCCCGTGCGGCCCTCGCCCGGCACGCCATGGACCTGCGTGTCCTGGAACAGGCCGCCGAGATCCGCTCCCAGCGGCTGCACGCGCCGTTCCTCGACAACCAGGTCGTGCGCGCGTGCCGCGCGCTCCCCGAGACCCTGCGCGTGCAACCGGGGGCACGCGCCGCGATCCTGCGCACCGTCCTGAAGGGCGCCGGCGTCACCGACCTCCCGCCCGGCTGGGGCGCCCCCTCCCAGGCGTCCGCCACCGCGGCGGCCCGGGCGGGCCTGCGCATGGCCATGGACCCCCTCCTCACCCTCTTCGAAGCCCCTCTCCTCGCGGAGGCGGGCCTGATCGAGGCGAGAGTGGTCCGCAAGGCGCTCCGGGCCGCCGCGGCGGGCGAACCCCTCCCCCTGGACGGCCTGGCCGACCTGGTCTCCCTGGAACTCTGGCTCCGCCGCCTGCTGTCCCGCAGGGGCACCTGCTGGACGGGCACACCGGCACGCGCGCGTGCGGTACCGGCGGGCATCGCTCCCCAGAGACGGGCGGTCTCCTCCGGCGGGTGAGGAACGCACCGCCCACAAACCCCGTGCCCCACGCCTCGCCCTCGGTGACAATGAACCGGTGCGGTACAGAATTCTGGGCGTCACCCAGACAGCGGACGGCCAGGGCACCGCCGTATCCGTCCCCGGCCCCCGGCTCCGCGCCCTCCTCACGGCCCTGGCGCTCCGCCCGGGCCGTCTCACCGCCCCGGAGACCCTCATCGACGAGGTGTGGGCCGAGGACCCGCCCCAGGACGCCCCGGCCGCCCTCCAGGCCCTGATCGGCCGTCTCCGCCGTGCCGTCGGCAAGGACAGCGTCACCTCCGCCCCGGGCGGGTACCGCCTCGCCGCGACCGAGGACGACGTCGACCTCTTCGTCTTCGAACGACTCGTACGCCAGGGCGATGAAGCGCTGCGTCGGGGGGACGCGCCCACCGCCGCCCGCGCCCTGGACGACGCCCTCGCCCTGTGGCGCGGCCCCGCCCTGGCCGACCTCCCCGACCGCACCGCGGCCACCCGCCCCGAGGCCCTCCGGCTGGAGGCCACCCGCGCCCGCGCCGAGGCGGACCTCCTCCTCGGCCGCGCCCGCGAAGCCGTACCGCGCCTGACGGAACTGACCGCGGCGCACCCGTACGACGAGCCGCTGCACGCCCTCCTCATCCGCGCCCTGCGCGACACCGGCCGCGAAGCCGACGCCCTCGCCGCGTACGAGACCGCCCGCCGCACCCTCGCCGACGGCCTCGGCACCGATCCGGGCCCGCACCTGCGCGCCCTGCACACCGAGCTCCTCGACCGCCCGGAACCGACCCACGGCGCCCCATCGGCGCACGGCTCCGAACCGGATGCGCCCACGCGCCGCACTCCGCTCCAACTCCCCGAGCGCACCGGCAACATCCGTCCGCGACTTACCTCTTTCGTGGGCCGGGAACCCGAGCTCGACGCCATCCGTTCCGAATTGCACAGGGCCCGCCTCGTCACGCTCACCGGACCGGGCGGCTCCGGGAAGACCCGTCTCGCCGAGGAAGCAGCCGCCGCGCTCCCACAGGCGTGGCTGGCCGAGCTGGCGCCGCTCGACCGGCCGGAGGGGGTGCCGGGCGCGGTGGTCAGTGCCCTCGGTCTGCGCGAGACCGTCCTGATGACCACCGAGCTGGCGGCCCCGCAGGACGACCCGGTCGCCCTGCTCGTCGAGTACTGCGCCCCGCGCAGCCAACTCCTGATCCTTGACAACTGCGAACATGTCATCGGCGCGGCCGCCACCCTCGCCGAGACCCTCCTCACCCGCTGCCCCGGGCTCACGATCCTCGCCACCAGCCGTGAACCCCTGGGCGTCCCCGGTGAGTCGGTCCGCCCGGTCGAGCCCCTCCTCCCCGACCAGGCGCACCGCCTCTTCACCGAGCGCGCGACCGCCGCCCGGCCCGACGCGCCGGCCGCCCTGCGGGACGAGGAGGCGATAGCGGAGATCTGCCGACGGCTGGACGGACTGCCGCTCGCCATCGAACTGGCCGCCGCCCGGCTCCGGCTGCTCACCCCGCGCCAGATCGCCGACCGCCTCGACGACCGCTTCCGCCTCCTCACCTCGGGCAGCCGCACGGTCCTGCCCCGCCAGCAGACCCTGCGTGCCGTCGTCGACTGGTCGTGGGACCTGCTCGACGAACCGGAGCGCACACTGCTGCGCGAGCTGTCCGTGTTCGCGGGCGGCTGGGACCTGGAGGCGGCGGAAGCCGTGTGCACCGGCCCGGTCGCGGACCTCGTCGGCGCGCTCGTCGACAAGTCCCTGGTCGTGGCCGCGCCGTGCGAGCGGGGCGGCGGGGGCGGCATGCGCTACCGCATGCTGGAGACGATCCACGAGTACGCCGGCGAACGCGCCGCCGAGCTCCCCCGGTGCCGCGCGGCGGCCCGCCGACGCCACCGCGCGTGGGTACGCGCGCTCGTCGAGCGGGCCGACCCACTGCTGCGCTCCGCCGGGCAACTCCGCTGGATCGCCCGCCTGGAGACCGAACTGGACAACATCCGCGTGGCCCTCCAGCGCGCGCACACGGCGGGCGACGAGGAGGAGGCCACCGCCCTCTGCCTCGCCACGGGCTGGTTCTGGTGGCTGCGCAACTACCGCCGCGAGGGCGCCGAGTGGTGCGACCGGACCCTGCGCCTGGGCGCCGTCCTGGACACCCTCCGCGAACCTGCGCCCGAGGTGGCGTTCACCGTCGCCGACCTCACCGCGCGTATGGCCGCGCTCGACCCCGTCGACGCCCTGCTCAACACATCGGCCGCCACGCAGGACGCCCACCCCCGGCACGCGCAGCGGATGAACCTGCGGATGCTGAACGTGTTCTTGCTTTCGGAGTCCGATCCGAAGGACCCCGTGGCGGACCCGCGCTACCAGGAGTACCTGGTCCGCCTGCGCGCCGACTACGAGCCGGGCGGCCCCCGGGCGGCGCGGATGCCCGGCCTGCTCTGGCCGCTGACGGCCTTCCAGATGCGCGACATCGTGGACGTCCGGGGGGTCCTGGACCGGATGGTCGACAACTGCCGTGTCCACGGCGGCGACTGGGAGCTCGGCTGCGCCCTGATGTTCCGCACCCACATGGTCGTCGACTCACCCGGCGGACTGCACGGCGTGGACGACGACCTGGCGGAGCTGCGGGTGCTCAGCCTGCGCGTCGGTGACCGCTGGATGCGCGCCCAGGTGTGCGGCGCGGCCGCCGAGGCGGAGATGGCGCGCGGCCGTTTCACGGAGGCGGAGCGGGAGTACCGCGAGGCGCTGCGGCTCGCCTACGAGGTCGGGGCGTACGCCGAGTCGCCGTTCCTCATCGCCCGGCTCGGGGAGATCGCCTACCGCTCGGGCGACGTCGAGGGCGCCCGAGCCGCGCTGGACGAGGCGAACAGCGCCGCCGACCGCTACGGCGTGCCCGACGTCCGGGCGTTCGTCCTCCTGTTGCGCTCCCACATCGCGCTGCAGGAGGGGCAGGTGGCACCTGCGCGCCTGCTCTGCGACGAGGTTCGCGTGGCGGCCGGGCCGGGCGCCCCGCCGCCCCAGTTCGTGGCGGCGCTGAACATGCTCGACGCGGACCTCACCGCCGCCGAGTCCGGCCCGGAGCACGGCCTGCCGATGCTCGCCGACACGCTGCGCCAGGCGGTGGCCGACCAGTGCGCCGAGGCGGTCACCTCGTCGATCCTGGACGGCGCGGCGGACCTGCTGACCCGGCTCGGGGACCACCCGCGCGCGACCCGTCTCCTCGCGGCCGCCGACGCCCTGCGCGGCCCCCACCCGCGCCCCGCCCCGCAGCGCGCCAAGGCCGAGCTGGCCGAGGCCGCGGCCCGCGCCGCCCTGGGCGCCGGGCGGTACGCGGCCGAGCGCGTCCTGGGCACGCCTCTGACGGTGACCGACGCCCTGCGCGAGCTCACGGACAGCGTGCGCGACCACCCGGCCGGGCCGCCGGCCGTGACCGCGCGGGCGCCTACGAGCAGGTGAACCCGGACTCCGCCCAGTCCGCGAGCGCCACCGAGTCGAGGCCGCTGTGCGGCTCGACCACCAGACGCACGGTGGTGCGGCCGACGAGACTCACATGGACGGGCACGGCCGGGTCGCCGCCCCTGATCACCCCGGACACCCAGACCCGGCGCCCGTCGGCGTAGACCGCGAAGGAGACCGCGCCGAGCTTCATCGTCAGGTCGTCGACGCCGACGAACGCGTCGTAGGAGGTGCACGCCCGGTTGAGGTCGACGGTGACGGAGGAGTCGCCGTGCACGGTCACCCCGCGCTCGTACCGCCGTTCCGCGATGGACAGGCCGTACCGCTGCCACACCCAGCTGCTGCCGCCGAGCCGGATCTCGGGTCCGGTTCCGTCCCCGCCGACGTCGAAGGACAGCTCGCTCAGCGGATAGACGGCCGGGGCGGGCGGGGGCGTGGGCGCCGGAGTCGGTGTCGGCGTGGGGGTCGGGGTGGGCGTCGGACTCGGGACGGGAGTGGGGGTCGGGCTGGCCGTGGGGGCCGGCGTCGGCGTGGGCGTCGACTCGACGGCGCGGGTCGGTGTCGGGGCGGCCGCCGGGACGATCGCCGGAGGCTCCGGCTCGGGCTCCTTCGTCGGCGTCGGCGCGGGTGTCGGCTCCTCGGGCTGCGCGACCGGCGCCGGCGCGGACGCCGGGGTCCGGGCCTCGGGCTGCTTCGCGGGACCGCCGTGGCCGACGAGCGCGAGGGCCACCGCGGCGGCCGCCACCGCGACCACACCGGCCGCGATCCCGGCCTTCACGGGGGCGCCCAGCCCCTCCGAGGCCAACGCTCCGCCACCGGCGCCCGCTCCGCCCGAGGACCCGCCGGCCGCGGCCGCCGCGCCCGCGACGCCCGCCGCCCCCGCTCCGGCACCACCGGCGATGAGCGCCACCGCCTTGGCGTACCCGGCGGCGCCGAACCAGCCGATGACCGCGACCGGCACGACGGCGGGGATGCTGCTGGCGACCTCCTCGATCTGCAGGGCGGCCAGCCGGCACTTGGCGCACTCCTCCAGGTGCTTGCGCAGCCCCCGTTCGGCGCGGGTGCGCAGCCTGCGGCGGGCGTAGGTGCCGAGCTGGTCGGCGTAGCCCGCGCACTCCTCGTCGCTGGTGAGGGTGGCGCTGACATGGGCCTGGAGGTAGGCCTGCTTGAGGCCCTCACGGGCGCGGCTGGCGAGCACGCGCGTGCCGTTGGCGTCGAGGCCGAAGAGCATGGCGACCTCGCTCGGCGACTCGTCCTCGACCTCGGTGTGCCACAGCACCGCCTGCCAGCGCTCGGGCAGCGAGCGGAAGGCCTGCATGGCCATGGACTGCTCGGCCTCGTGCATCGCGCGCACATCGGCGCCCAGGTCCAGGCCCGCTCCGAAGGAGCCGCTGGACACCGTGTCGTCGGCGACTTCGGAGGAGCGGGCGGACTGCGTGGCGAACACCGCGAAGTCGTCGACGAGTTGCTCCCGCTTCGCAGACCGGGTCCAGTCGGCGGCCACCCGCCGGACGCAGGTCAGGAGGTAGGCGCGGACGGCGTATTCGGGTCCGGAGCCGCTGCGCACCGCCTGCAGCATGCGGGCGAAGACCTCGGCGGTGAGGTCGTCGGCGGTGTGCGCGTCCCGGCAACAGGTACGGGCGTAGCGGCGTACGGCGTCGGCGTGACGCCGGTACAGCTCCTCGTACGCAGTGTCGTCGCCCGAGCGCATCCGGCCGATCAGGTCGGTGTCGGCCGGCGGCAGGTCCCACGGCGGCAGGACGACTTCGGTTCGCCGCTCGCGCTGTGCCGGAACGCTGCCCTCGGACGGGTCGTCGAGCGGACGTACCGGCGGACGTACCGGCGGATCCCCCGGGCTGCCGGCCGTCGGACCGCTCGTCGGACCGCCCAGGAACCCCCTCGCGCGTCGGCCCTGGCTCGGCACCTGCGGTGAGGTCAGGCCGTCGGCCTCCGTGTCACCGTCCCCGGACGGGCCGAGCGACTCGTCCCCACCGTCAACACTCATCGCGGAAAGCCCCCGCCGCCGGCCCAGCCCAACCAGTCCTGACCACCGGGTCAGAGTGCCATATTGGCTTTTGGCCAGGACCTCCGTGGGGAAGAGCCGTCCACTCGTCCGTGGGGACCTGACGCAATCCAGTACTAGCTTTCACCCGTACGGGGAAGGTTCAACTGCCGTGCTGCGGAAAGCAGTTGAGCCGCCTATCCGAAATGTCGCGAATGCTCGGTACGGTGGGCGGGGTGAGGGTCACGCGGTACCCCCCACCCCACCGTCACCCTTTCGAGCCACCCGTCCCAAAGCCGCCGACACTGCCGGCCCCGCCCCTCACGAGGAGGGACGCGACCGCAGGCCCTCCAGCAGGATGTCCAGCAGCCGCGCCGAAGCCGCCGCCTGCTGAGCCGGATCCGGCAGCGAGGGCGCCGCCGTCGCGATGACCAGCAGCACGTCCGACACCGACACGTCGGTGCGCAGTTCGCCCGCCTCCCGTGCCCGGTCCACCAGCAGCCCCACGACCTCGAGCAGCGCCGCCGCTCCGGCGTCGTCGACAGCGGCCGTCGTGCCGTCGCCCGCGACGAGCCGCAGTTCGCCGCCGCCCGGCTGGGACCGCTGCTGCGGCACCCGCGCCTCGTCGGCCGGCACGCCCTCGCCGTCGTCCTCCGCGACGCCGACCCGCAGCACCTGCGGCGGCAGGAGCCGCCCGGCGCCGGACGCCACGGACGTCCGCAGGAAGCGCGACAGCGCCGACCACGGCTCGTCCTCCTGGCCGAGCGCCGACCGCGCCTGGTCGGTCAGCCGGGACGTCTCCTCCTCGGCTATCCGCCGCACCAGGACGTCCTTGCTCGGGAAGCGCCGGTACACCGTGCCGACCCCGACCCGCGCACGGCGCGCCACGTCCTCCATCGGCGCGCCGTAACCCAGCTCGCCGAACACTTCGCGCGCCGCCCGCAGTACATGCTCCAGATTGCGCTGTGCGTCCACGCGCAGTGGTGCCGTCCGCGCGCCTTCTCCACGTCCGTTGCCCACCGGCGTACCGACCACGCCGCCTGATGACAGGGCCGACGTGGACGACCAATGCGAGTTGTGAGTGTGCATGAATGTTCCCCCGGTAATGACGTCTCCCCCCGGAGACTCTCCCCGCCATCGAAAGTCGGGGGCGTGGAACACAGGGGACGGCCTCCCCGGGCCCACCCGTCGCAGACCCGCAGAGCACTTCCCCCTGACACCCCGTCGACACACGAACATAGTTGAGTGGGAGTCAATTCAGAAGGGGCAGGTTCCGCACGGAGCGCCCCCCGATCGGAGTACGGGTCGCATACATCCCGATTGCACCCCTTCCCGCACCCCGGCGCACAGCCGCTGACCTGCACTCCTGCCCCACACTCCGGTGTTTCGGCCAACCCTGCGCACACCCGACTCGCGGTCACACAAATTGTCGGGGCTGTGGACAAACTCCGGCGTCCGGTGCGTCATGGGATGGTGAAGGAACGTGCGCGCATTCTCGTTGTCGGCGGCGGCTACGTCGGGATGTACACGGCCCTGCGGCTCCAGCAGAAGCTGAAACAGGAACTCGGCCGGGGCGAGGCCGAGATCACTGTCGTCACACCCGACCCGTACATGACCTACCAGCCCTTCCTCCCCGAGGCGGCCGCGGGCTCCATCTCCCCCCGGCACGTCGTCGTGCCCCTGCGCCGCGTCCTGCCGCACTGCCGGGTCGTGGTCGGCGAGGTCACCGCCGTCGACCACGCCAAGCGCAGCGCCACCCTCACCACCCTCGCCACCGACGAAGAGGGCACCGGCCCGCAGCAGCTGACGTACGACGAACTCGTCCTCGCGCCCGGTTCCGTCTCCCGCACGCTGCCCATCCCCGGCCTGGCCGACCACGCCATCGGCTTCAAGACCGTCGAGGAGGCCATCGGGCTGCGCAACCACGTCATCGAACAGATGGACATCGCCTCCTCCACCCGCGACCCCGCGATCCGCGACGCCGCCCTCACCTTCGTCTTCGTCGGCGGCGGCTACGCGGGCGTGGAGGCGCTCGGCGAGCTGGAGGACATGGCCCGCTACACCACGCGCTACTACCACAACGTCAAGCCCGAGGACATGAAGTGGATCCTGGTCGAGGCCTCCGACCGGATCCTGCCGGAGGTCGGCGCCGACATGGGCCGCTACACCGTCAGTGAACTGCGCCGCCGCAACATCGACGTACGCCTCGACACCCGCCTGGAGTCCTGCGCCGACCGCATCGCCGTCCTCAGCGACGGCGCCCGCTTCCCGACCCGTACGGTCGTGTGGACCGCCGGCGTGAAACCCCACCCGCTCCTCGCCGCCACCGACCTCCCGCTGAACGCGCGAGGTCGGCTGAAATGCACCCCCCAGCTGACCGTCGACGGCGTCACGCACGCGTGGGCGGCCGGAGACGCCGCCGCCGTCCCCGACGTGATGGCCGACGAGCCCGGCAAGGAGACCGCCCCGAACGCCCAGCACGCCGTCCGCCAGGCCAAGGTCCTCGGCGACAACATCGCGCGCTCGCTGCGCGGAGAACCCCTCCACCCGTACTCCCACAAGTACGTCGGCGCGGTCGCCTCGCTCGGCCTCCACAAGGGCGTCGCCCACGTCTACGGGCGCAAGCTCAAGGGCTACCCGGCCTGGTTCATGCACCGCGCGTACCACCTCAGCCGCGTGCCCACCTTCAACCGCAAAGCACGCGTGCTCGCCGAATGGACCCTCTCCGGGCTCTTCAAACGGGAGATCGTTTCCCTGGGATCCCTCGAACATCCCCGCGCGGAGTTCGAACTCGCTGCCGGTGGAAAGCCTTCTGACGAGTCTGCCGGCGACCCGAAGGGGTCGTCCTGACCGGATCCAGGAACTCGACCGACCGCCCCCACGTCTGACGAATGTCGGCCCTGACGGCGGCCACACTGCCAGACTGCTCCCTGCTCCAGTCCCTCCCGAGCCCTTCCCGGCGGGCCACCACCCGCCCCCCGACCCACGAGGCCGTTCCACGTGCTCCACATCCCGGGTGCTGTATCAATGTGCGGCCACCGCCGCGCGGCCACCGCAGCCCAGGCCGGGCCCGGAGCCGGGCCGCCGACGACTACACGAGGCAAGGATTCGTGAACTTCACGCGCTGGAGCGCCCGGCTCCCCGGAACGCAGCGCCGCGCCGCCGCGCGAGCCGAGCACCCGGTCACCACCACGGACCGGCGGAGCGAAGGCTCCGTACCCGCGGCCCGCGCCGAACGACTCACCGACGAGCCGCCCCCGGTGCCCGCCGTCGACGAACTCCCGGTCCGTGAGGTCATCGACCGCGTCCCGGCCCTCGTCGCCCTCGTCCACGGACCCGACCACCGCCTCGCCTACGTCAACGACGCCTACGCGGCGGCCTTCGGCGTACGCCCCTGCGGCGAACCGGCCGCCGAGGCGCTCCCCGAGCTCCGCGACCTCGGCCTCATGCCCCTCCTCGACCAGGCCCTGCGCAGCGGCAAGCCCCGCACCCTGAAGTCCCGCAAGGCCCCCGACGGCCGCTCCTACACCTTCACCTGCACCCCGGCCGCGGAGGACAACGGCAAGGGCACCGTCCTGATCTTCGCCACCGACGTCACCGACCACGCCGAGGCCGCCGAACGCCTCAGAACGAGTGAACGCCGTCAGCGCGAGACCGCCGTCACCCTCCAGCGCTCCCTCCTCCCCCAGGAGCTCGAGGAGCCCGACGACCTGCGCATCGCCGCCACCTACCAGCCCGGCGGCACCGAGGCCGCGGTCGGCGGCGACTGGTACGACGTCATCACCCTCGGCGGCGGCCGCACCGCCCTCGTCATCGGCGACGTCATGGGCCGAGGCGTCCGCGCGGCAGCCGTCATGGGCCAGCTCCGCACGGCGGTCCGCGCGTACGCCCGTCTCGACCTGCCCCCGCACGAGATCCTCCAGCTCCTCGACGGCCTCGCCGCGGAGATCGACGCCAACCAGATCGCCACGTGCGTGTACGCCATCCACGACCCCAACGAGGGCCGACTGGTGTACGCCTCCGCCGGCCACCTGCCCATCCTGGTCCGCGACGAAAGCGGCACCGTCCTGCGGGCCGACGAACCCACAGGCCCGCCCCTGGGCACCGGCGGCTGGATGCACGCCTCCGGCTCGATCCCGCTCGGCCCCGGCTCGACGGCCGTCCTCTACACGGACGGCCTGGTCGAGCGCAGGGACGAAGACCTCGACGAAGGCATCGCCTCCCTGGAGCGCGCGCTCTCCGGCGCCACCGGCACCCCCCAGGTCGTCTGCGACCGCCTCGTCCGCTCGGCCGGCGTCACCGCCGACCACGACGACGACGTGGCAGTCCTGGTCCTCCAGCACCCGGCCCGCACCGGCCCCGACGGCGAGCTGTTCCGCAACGCGGCCCTGGAGCTCCTCGGCGGCGTCGAGGCGGCCCCACGCGCGCGTGCCTTCGCCTCCGGTGTCCTGACCAGCTGGCGCTTCCCGCCCGACTTCCACGACCTCGGCGTCCTCGCCGCCAGCGAACTCGTCGCCAACTCCCTCCAGCACGGCACCCCGCCCATGCGGCTGCGGCTGCGCCGCACCGACCGCCGCCTGATCATCGAGGTCACCGACGGCGACGACCACCTCCCGCGCCGCCGCCGCGCCGAACCGGGCGACGAGTCCGGCCGAGGCATCGCCATCGTCGCGACGATCGCCTCCCACTGGGGCAGCCGCCGTACCCCGGACGGCGGAAAGGCGGTGTGGTGCGAATTCGTCCTGCCGAAGCCTCAGCAGTGACAAGCGCCGTGACAACAGTCGTGACAACCGGAGCGACGGGGAGCGCGCCGCGGACGAGTCACGGCCGCCCGCCGACACGAAAGGCGGCCGCCGCCCTCACGGACGACGACCGCCTCCCACACCCGCCTCACGCCTCGGCGGCCACCGGCTCCGCCACCGCGCCACCTCGCGCGACCACCCGCTTCCGCACCAGCCACGGCTGATCCTGCACGGCGGTCAGCTGCCGCCCCAGCCGCAGCGCCAGACAGGTGATCCCCAGCGAGAACAGCAGGAACGTCACGATGTACGGCGCGTGCAGAGAGGCCCCCATCGGCCCGCCCACCGCCGGCCCGACGGCCAGCGCGAGCTGCTTCACCAGGGCGAACGCCGAGTTGTACTGCCCCGCGAGACCGGCCGGCGCCAGATCGGCCACCAGCGGCGCGACCGTCGGCGACAGCATCGCCTCACCCAGCCCGAACAGCGCGTACGTCGACACGAACGCGGCCGTCGCCATCTCCCGACTGCCGTGGCCGAGCCCCGCGTACCCGGCGACGACCCACGCGACGGCCCAGATCAGCCCCACGGCCGCGATCACCCGGGACCGCTTCTGCCGCTCGACGACCTTCAGCACGGCGAACTGCGCGACCACGATCATCGCGGTGTTGGCGGCGAGCGCGGTCCCGAGCGCGGACGTCGAGATCCCGGCGGCCTCCACCCCGTACGCGCTCAGCCCCGACTCGAACTGTCCGTAACAGGCGAAGAACAGCACGAAGCCCAGCACACACAGCTGCACCATGGCCCGGTTGCCGAGCAACCGCTTCCAGCTGCCCCCGGCGGACTGCGGGGCGTCCCCGACACTCGGAGCGTGCGGCAGCCGCACGGTCGACATCACGACGGCCAGCAGCAGGAACATCGCCGCCTCGATGGCGAACAGCAGCGTGAACGAGGACACGCGCGAGGTGTCGACGAGATGCCCGCCGATCAGCCCGCCCACCCCGAGCCCGAGGTTCTGAAGAAAGAACTGCGTCGCGAACGCACGCGACCGGTTCTCCGTGGTCGAGCAGTCCACGATCATCGTCGCCAGCGCCGGCTGCATCACGGCCTGCCCGGCACCGAGCGCGGCCGCGGCGGCCAGTACGGCGGTGGCATTGCCGGCGAGCCCCAGGCTCAGCGCTCCCAGAGCGGCGGTGACCAGGGCGGTGAGCAGGACCGGCGAGGGACCGCGCCGCACGATCGCCCTACCGGCGAACGGCAGCACGATCAGCGCGGCCACGGCGAAGACGGCGAGGACGAGCCCCGCCGTCATGGCACCCAGTCCCCGCACCTGCGCCACATAGACGTACAGGTAGGGGACGGTGAAGCCGAGCCCGAACGCGCTGAGTGCGTTGCCCACGTGGATCCGGCGCATCGCTGCGCCCCTCGCCCTGGTCACGTTCACCTCTCTCAGGTAGTCGTCGTCGGTACCGGATCGGAGCAGCGTCAGTACTTCCACTGCCTCAGTACTTAGTGCCGAAGACTTCGAAGCTAAAGTTAGAAGCGAAACTGTACACGTCGAAGAACTTCAATGCGAACGAGCTCCGTGCGATACTTGCGCCCATGGGCGACACCCCCGGCACGGTCGGCACCGGCAACGGCGGCGAGCCGACCCTCGAAGAGCAGATCGCGGCCTATCAGCGCGAGTTCCAGGATCTCGACCCCCAGGTGGAGAAGATCGTCTCGGCGCTCTCCCGCCTCAACCGCCGGATGAACGTCGCCTACGGCCGCCAGACCGCGGACCTCGGCATCAGCAACGCCGAGTGGGAGGTCCTCAAGGCCCTGGTCCTCTCCGGTGCCCCCTATCGCCTGGGCCCCAGCGATCTGGCCAAGCGCCTCGGCCTGACGCCGGCCGCGATGACCCACCGGATCGACCGCATGGTCGCCGAGGGACTGGTGACCCGGGAGCGGGACGAGTCCAACCGCGTGCGCGTGATCGTCGAGCTGATGCCCGAGGGTCGCGAGAAGTGGCTGCAGGCGATGCGCATGGCGACGGTCTTCGAGGAGGATCTCCTCCAGGACCTCTCCGCGGACGAGCGGGCGGTCCTCGGTGAGGTCCTGACCAGGCTCCTGCGCCGGGTGGAGCACGCTCAGCCGGACGCCGGCGGCCGGCTCAGCGACCTCGACTGAGCCACCCGCACCGGGTCGATCAAAAGATCTTGACAGGGGTGGTTGACATCCCCATCCAGGGTCCGTAGAGTTCTTCGGGTTGCCGGGGAGACGTAACGGTTCTCCGACAGCACCTCCGCCGCAGTAGCGGCACTACAAACCACCAGCACGATCTCCCAACGGGATCGAATTCGGCGTGCCCGAATTCAATTCGATTTGGGGTCGGCAGCCCGATTAGGAACTGCCGAGCGGATCCGCTAAGGTTTGAGACGTCGGAACGGCCCAACAGCCGGAAAGACAAGCCCCCTCTGACTGGGAATCAGCGCCGAAAGGATCTGATAGAGTCGGAACCGCCGGAAAGGGAAACGCGAAAGCGGGAACCTGGAAAG
>NZ_JBHWUW010000074.1:1250-35673 GCF_042737245.1 Streptomyces sp. NPDC060002 | reverse complement strand
TGCGGTGTTTTTGGGGGTTGGGCGGGCGCCCGCGGCGGGGGGGGGGGGGGGGGGGCCCCCGGAGGGTCGTAAACCAGTCAGGACGGTGAACGATGGGGAGAAGATCGGGAAGAAACCGGGCAGAGACGGGAGGAGCCGGGCGGGGGAGTGCGGGGCTTTCCCGGGGGATGCCCCGGGGTGCCGGGTGGGGTGTCAGTGGATGATGCCGGTCCGCAGGGCCACCGCGACCATGCCGGCGCGGTCGCCCGTGCCGAGCTTGCGGGCGATGCGGGCGAGGTGGCTCTTGACGGTCAGCGCGGACAGGCCCATGGAGACGCCGATCGCCTTGTTGGACTGGCCTTCCGCGACCAGTCGCAGCACCTCGACCTCGCGGCCGGAGAGCTCGCGGTAGCCACCCGGGTGACTCGGGGCACCCGGGGGGCGGCGGTGCATACGGGCGGCGGAGCCCATGGGGGCGGCACCGGGTCGGCTGGGGAGGCCGAGGTTGGTGCGGGTGCCGGTGACGACGTAGCCCTTGACGCCGCCCGCGAGGGCGTTGCGCACGGCGCCGATGTCGTCGGCGGCGGAGAGGGCGAGCCCGTTGGGCCAGCCCGCGGCGCGGGTCTCCGACAGCAGGGTGAGGCCGGAGCCGTCGGGCAGGTGGACGTCGGCGACGCAGATGTCGCGGGGGTTGCCGATGCGGGGACGAGCCTCCGCGATGGACGAGGCCTCGATGACGTCGCGCACACCGAGCGCCCACAGATGGCGGGTGACGGTGGAGCGTACGCGCGGGTCGGCCACGACCACCATGGCGGTGGGCTTGTTCGGGCGGTAGGCGACCAGGCTTGCGGGCTGCTCGAGGAGAACGGACACCAGGCCTCCTGGGTGGGGGACGGGAGCCGGCTCGCGGGGCTTGTGGGGAGGAAGCCGGGACGAACCGTGCTTTCAAGGTCACAGTCGTCTTCGGCAGCGAACCCGGGGTCCTTTAGAGAATGATCACGATCTAGTGAGTAACAATACGTGCAATTCGGACACGCGATCGATCATCCGAAGATCGAGTCGGTTTAAGTGGGCGTCTTACGGGATCGAAAATGGCCGTATCGACAAAGAGATGGTCAACGTGACTGGGGCCCCCTGCGCTGCGGCAGCGTCACCACCGACGCGTCCCCCGGACCGGCCGGCGGCAGCCCCGCCACCTGCGCCAGCAGATCGCACCAGGACGCCAGGTGCGCCCCCGCCTCCGGCACCCCGCCCAGCCCCTCGCGCGGCGTCCAGGAGGCCCTGATCTCGATCTGCGAGGTCGCCGGGCGCTCCGCCAGCCCGCCGAAGTAGTGCGAACTCGCGCGGGTGACGGTCCCGCTCGGCTCGCCGTACGTCAGCCCGCGCGCCTGGAGCGCGCCGGTCAGCCACGACCAGCACACCTCCGGCAGCAGCGGGTCCGCGGCCATCTCCGGCTCCAGTTCGGCCCGGACGAGGGTCACCAGCCGGAACGTTCCGTGCCAGGCGTCGTGCCCGGCCGGGTCGTGCAGCAGCACCAGCCGGCCGTCGGCCAGGTCCTGGTCGCCGTCCACGACCGTCGCCTCCAGTGCGTACGCGAACGGGGCGAGCCGCTTCGGGGCCGGTGTCGGCTCCACCTCGATCTGCGGCCGCAGCCGCGCCGCCCTCAGCTGGTCGACGGCGGCCCTGAACGGCGGTGGAGCCGACCTGGTCCCATCCGGGTCCCCCTCGTTCGCGTCATCCATCCCGCCAGCGCCGTCCGACAGTCGTCCCTGAGCCGCAGCCATGCGGGGAAGGTTAAGGGGAACGGGGCCTTCGCGCAGGGCAAGACACCCGTGCGGGGCTCGCGGACGGGTGCGCGCTGGGCGAACAGGCGCACGGACCGCGCACGCCCGAAGGCGCCAGGCACAGGCGGGGCGGCGGCGGGGGCGGGGCGGGGCGTGGGCACGGCAGGGGGCGGCCTCACCGCCCCCGGCGCCGTGCGAGACTTGCCGTCGTGAGTGCGAACGAGAGCCCGGCGGGCCGGCAGCCGACAGCGACCTACGACAGTGCCTTCCTGAAGGCGTGCAGGCGCGAACCGGTGCCGCACACGCCCGTGTGGTTCATGCGGCAGGCCGGGCGCTCACTGCCGGAGTACCGCAAGGTCCGCGAGGGCATCCCGATGCTCGAGTCCTGCATGCGGCCCGAGCTGGTCACCGAGATCACCCTCCAGCCGGTGCGCCGGCACGACGTGGACGCGGCGATCTACTTCAGCGACATCGTCGTCCCGCTCAAGGCCATCGGCATCGACCTCGACATCAAGCCGGGCGTCGGCCCGGTCGTCGAACGTCCGATCCGCACCCGCGCCGACCTCGCCCAGCTGCGCGACCTCACCCCCGAGGACGTCTCCTACGTCACCGAGGCCATCGGCCTGCTGACCGCCGAACTCGGCGCCACCCCCCTCATCGGTTTCGCGGGCGCTCCTTTCACCCTCGCGAGCTACCTCGTCGAGGGCGGTCCGTCCCGCACGTACGAGAACGCCAAGGCGATGATGTACGGCGACCCCGAACTCTGGGCCGACCTGCTCGACCGCCTCGCGGAGATCACGTCCGCCTTCCTGAAGGTGCAGATCGAGGCGGGCGCCAGCGCCGTCCAGCTCTTCGACTCCTGGGCAGGCGCCCTCGCCCCGGCCGACTACCGCCGCTCGGTGCTGCCCGCCTCCGCGAAGGTCTTCCGCGCGGTCGAGGGGTACGGCGTCCCGCGCATCCACTTCGGAGTGGGCACCGGCGAGCTGCTCGCGCTGATGGGCGAGGCCGGAGCGGACGTCGTCGGCGTCGACTGGCGCGTCCCGCTCGACGAGGCCGCCCGCCGGGTCGGCCCCGGCAAGGCGCTCCAGGGCAACCTCGACCCGACCGTGCTGTTCGCCGGCACGGAGGCCGTCGAGGCCAAGACCCGCGAGGTCCTCGACACGGCCACCGGCCTCGAGGGACACATCTTCAACCTCGGTCACGGCGTCATGCCGTCCACCGACCCGGACGCGCTCACCCGCCTCACCGAGTACGTCCACACGCAGACCGCCCGCTGACCCCTCTCACCAGGTGTGCCGGGGACGCGCCCGTCTGCCGAACAGCAGACCGCGCGGCTCCGGCGGCGGGGGAGTGCCCGGCTTGAGCGGCCAGGCGAGCAGCATGCCGGCGAGGAAGCCGACGACATGCGCCGCGTACGCCACGGTGCCCGCTCCAAAGACGCCCTCCCCGGAGGAGTACACCGCCTGGAGCACGAACCAGAAACCCAGCACCAGCCAGGCCGGCAGCCGCAACGGCAGAAACACCAGAAACGGGACGAGCACCCACACCCTGGCTTTCGGATACAGCACCAGATAGGCGCCCAGCACCCCCGCGATCGCCCCCGACGCGCCGATCAGCGGGTCGGTCGAGTCGGCGTTGAGCAGGGCGAAACCGTACGACGCCGCGTAGCCGCAGACGACGTAGAAGAGGGCGAAGCGCACGTGCCCCATGCGGTCCTCGATGTTGTTTCCGAAGATCAGCAGGAACAGCATGTTGCCCAACAGGTGCAGCCAGCCGCCGTGCAGGAACATCGCGCTGAGCACGCTCAGTGCCGGCGACTTGTCGTAGCCCGGCGGGGCCAGCGCACAGCCCGCGCCGCGCGCATCGCCGGTGGGGACGAGCTGCGGCAGCTGATGGTGGATCAACTCCCGTGGCACGGCGGCGTAGTGCTCCAGAAAGGCGTGCAGATGACACGTCTGGGCCAGGCTGCTGTCGCCCGCCGCTGAGCCCGACAGGCCGGGCATGAACAGGAAGACGAAGACGCTCGCCGCGATGAGGGCGTACGTCACCACCGGCGTGCGGCGCACGGGATTCACGTCATGGACGGGGATGACCACAGGGAAGTACTGCCCCCGATCCGTTCGGCGAACCGGTGAACGGGGATCCCCACGGGCGCGTATGAACCGTCAACTGCTCGCGGCACGAGGAAGGCGGGCCGCGAGGACGACGTGAGGAACAGGCATGAACGACCGAGTTACTCCCCCGATGCACGCCACTCCCGACGGCGAGGCGGAGATCTCCCTGGTGATCCGGCTGCCCTGGGAGGACGTGGCACGGCTCGGCCAGGAGGCCGGGCGGCTCGCCGCGCAGATGCAGCGGCCGGTGACGTTGGACGAGGCCGTCAGCAGCCGCCTGCGGTCGCGGCCGGCGCCGGCGGCGCACGCAAAGCCCGCGGAGCAGGCGCCCGCCGCGGCGGTGTCCGCCTTGCCGCGACTGAGTGGAACCGCTTGAGGAACGTTTGCGGGGTCCGGGTGCGCGGGGGCCCGGCCGCGCAGCGCCCCGCGCCCTTCGGGCCGGCCGCCCCGACGCCCGCGCCCGGCTAGGAGTTCCGTACCTTCGCCGACGCCTTTCTCGCCGCAACCAGTACGGGGTCCCACACCGGTGAGAACGGCGGCGCGTACCCGAGGTCCAGGGCCGTCATCTCTTCCACCGTCATGCCGGCCGTCAACGCCACCGCCGCGATGTCGACGCGTTTGCCCGCGCCCTCCCGTCCGACGATCTGCAGGCCCAGCAGCCGGCCCGTCCGCCGCTCGGCGAGCATCTTGACCGTCATGGGGGAGGCGCCGGGGTAGTAGCCGGCGCGGCTGGTCGACTCGATGGTCACCGCTTCGAACCGGAGGCCGGCGCGTCGGGCGTCCTTCTCACGGAGTCCGGTGCGGGCGATCTCCAGATCGCAGACCTTGCTGACGGCCGTGCCGACCACACCGGGGAAGGTGGCGTACCCGCCCCCGACGTTGGTGCCGATGACCTGGCCGTGCTTGTTGGCATGGGTGCCCAGGGCGATGTGGCGCTCCTGGCCCGAGACCAGATCCATGACCTCGACGCAGTCACCGCCGGCCCAGACACGTCCGTCGGCGAGAGGCCCGCGCACCCGCATCGCCAGGTCCGTGAGGAGCCCGCCGTGGGTGCCCAGGGGCAGACCCGCGGCCTTCGCGAGCCCGGTCTCCGGACGGACCCCGATGCCCAGCACGACCACGTCCGCCGGGTACTCGGCGTCCTCGGTGACCACCGCCCGTACGTGACCGTCCTCGGCGGTGCGCAGTGCGGTGACCTCGGTGTCGTTCACCATGGTGATGCCCAGGCCCTCCATGGCCCGGCGCACCAGCCGCCCCATGTCCGGGTCCAGGGTCGACATCGGCTCGCTGCCCCGGTTGACGACCGTCACCTGGTAGCCGCGCTTGATGAGCGCCTCGGCCATCTCCACACCGATGTAGCCCGCCCCCACGACCACGGCCCGCTTCCCCCGCGCGCGTGCCAGCGTGTCGATCAGCGCCTGTCCGTCGTCCAGGGTCTGCACCCCGTGCACGCCCTCCGCGTCCATGCCCGGCATGTCCGGCCGGATCGGGCGGGCCCCGGTCGCGATGACGAGCTTGTCGTACGACGTCCAGGACTCCGCCCCGGAATCCACCGCACGCGCGCGTACCCGCCGCCCCGCGACGTCGATCTCGGTGACCTCCGTGCGCAGCCGCAGGTCGATCCCCCGCGCGCGGTGTTCCTCGGGGGTGCGGGCGATCAGCTCGTCCCGCTCGGTGACGTCACCGCCCACCCAGTACGGGATGCCGCACGCGGAGTAGGACGTGAAGTGGCCGCGCTCGAAGGCCACGATCTCCAGCTCCCCGGGCTCCTTCAGACGGCGGGCCTGGGACGCCGCGGACATGCCCGCGGCGTCCCCGCCGATCACCACCAGTCGCTCGATGCTCATGCGAACACGCTACGGGGGACTCGCAGTTCAGTGCTGCCCGGGCTCACCCGTCTCGGCCCCGGTCTGCCCGGCCCCGGTCTGCCCGGCCCCGGTCTGCCCGGCCCCGGTCTGCCCGGCCTCGGCCTGCGCGGCCCCGGTCTGCCCCGGCACGCTCAACCGGGCCCAGTTCGCCTCTGCGGCCCGCCGCCGCGGCCGCACCAGCCGCAGCCACGCCAGCACGAGCAGGACGCCCACCGCGAGGAACGGCAGCGCCGCCCCGAACACGACGGCGATCCAGCGCAGCATCGTCACGAACGCGTCCCAGCCGCCCGCCAGCGCGTCCACGAACCCCGGGTCGTCGTCCTCGGCGGCCGGGACGGCCGGCTTCTCCGTCAGGGTCAGCGTGACGGTCGCCAGGCTCGTGCGGTCCTTCAGGGACGCCTGCTGGGCGAGCAGCGCCTCGAGGTCCCCCTCCCGGCTGCTCAACTCACCCTCCAGGGTGACCACGTCGCTCAGCTTGGTGGCCCGGTCCATCAGCTCGCGGACCCGGACGACGCTCGCGCGCTGCGAGGCGATGCGGCTCTCGACGTCGACGACCTGGTCGGTGACGTCCTGGGCCTTCGCCGTGCGCTCCAGGAGCTTCCCCGCGCCCTGGAGAGCGGCGAGGACGTCGTCGTACTTCTCCACCGGCACCCGCAGCACCACCCGGGTCCGCTCGGCGCCGTCCTCGTCCCGCGCGGTCGTCTCGTCGCCGACGTAGCCGCCGGCGTTCTCGGTGGTCGCGCGAGCCTCGTCCAGCGCCTTCGGCACGTCCTTGACCTGCACGGTCAGGGAGGCGGTGCGGATGATCCGGTTGACGGTGAGATCCGGTGCGGCGGTGGCCTTCGAGCCGCTCGAGCCCGCGCCCTCCCTCGCGTCCTGCGCGGCGTCCGCGTCACCGGCGCCGGCCTCCCCGACGGCGGCCTTGTCGGCCGTGCTGCTCGCGCCCGAGTCGCTCGCGCCGCTGCATCCGGCGAGCGCGAGGGCTGCGGCCAGCAGGATCCCGGCCACGGCGTGGGAGGGCCGTGCGGAACGTCGTACGGAGCGTCCTGCGGAACGTCGTGTGCGCATGTGGGTGTACCCCCGAGATGGTGACGACTGTGACGTTCCTTCGACGCCCGGGCGGGCCGGGACGTTGGCGGCGATCGGTTCCGAACAGGTCACGGTCGGGACGCGGGGAGGACACCGGGCCGCGACGGGGGTGTCAGTGGGGTCTGAGAGAGTGGACGCATGAGCTCAACGGGTACGGGCACGGGGCGGCACGTCGTCGTCATCGGCGCCGGGATCGCCGGGCTGGCCGCCGCCCACCGGCTGCTGGTGCGCGGGGCGCGGGTGACCGTCCTCGAGGCCTCCGACCGGGTGGGAGGCAAGCTGCTGCCCGGCGAGATCGCGGGCGTGCGCGTGGACTTCGGCGCCGAGTCGATGCTGGCCCGCCGGCCCGAGGCGGTCGCCCTCGCGCGCGAGGTGGGCCTCTCCGACCGCCTTCGGCCGCCGGCCACCGCGACGGCCTCGATCTGGACCCGCGGCGCGCTGCGCCCCATGCCCAAGGGCCACGTCATGGGCGTGCCGGGCACGGCTGCCGCCCTCGCCGGAGTCCTCTCCGACGAAGGGCTGGCCCGGATCGAGCGCGACGCGGACCTGCCCCGCACCGAGGTCGGGGACGACGTGGCGGTCGGGGAGTACGTGGCGGCACGCCTGGGCCGCGAGGTCGTCGACCGGCTCATCGAACCGCTGCTCGGCGGGGTGTACGCCGGCGACGCCTACCGGATCTCGATGCGCTCCGCCGTCCCGCAGCTCTACGAGGCGGCACGGACCCACACCTCGCTGACGGAGGCCGTCCGCGAGATCCAGGCGAAGGCTGTCGCGGGCCGGCAGACCGGCCCGGTGTTCATGGGCGTCGAGGGCGGTGTCGGCTCCCTGCCGCTCGCGGTCGCCGAGTCCGTGGCGGCGCGCGGCGGCGAGATCCACACGCGCGTACCCGTGACCGCACTGCGCCGCGCGCCCGGCGGAGGCTGGCGCGTCACCGCGGGGGAGCGGGTGCTGCACGCCGACGCCGTGGTCGTCGCCGTGCCCGCGCCGGCCGCCGCCGCGCTGCTGGCCGCCGAGTCGCCCGAGGCCGCCGCCGCGCTGGGCACGGTGGAGTACGCCTCCATGGCCCTGGTCACCCTCGCCTACCGGCGCGCCGACACCGCCGACGTCCTGCCCGACGGCAGCGGTTTCCTCGTCCCGCCCGTCGACGGGCGCACCATCAAGGCGTCCACCTTCGCCTCCCAGAAGTGGGGCTGGATCGCCGACGAGGACCCGGACACGGTCGTGCTGCGCACCTCCGTGGGGCGGTACGGCGAGACGGAGATCTTGGGTCGCGACGACGCCGGCCTCGTCGACGTCTCCCGGCACGACCTGCGCGCGGCCACGGGTCTGGACGCCACGCCCCTGGAAACCCGCGTCACCCGCTGGACGGACGGCCTGCCGCAGTACCCGGTCGGCCACCACGCGCGCGTGGCCCGCATCCGCGAGCACGTCGCCGAGCTCCCGGGCCTCGCGGTCTGCGGCGCCCCGTACGACGGCGTGGGCATCCCGGCCTGCATCGCGAGCGCGTACGCCGCGGTCGACCAGCTCGGCGGCGACCTGAGCGCCGTACGGGAGCTCGCGGCCAACCCGGTGCAAAGCCTGCACGGCGGAGCGGGAGAATGAGAGCCATGAGTGACGACGCCCCCACCACCGAGTCCGGCAGGGTCCCGAACAAGGGCAAGCTGGCCAAGGACCTCAACGAGGTCATCCGCTACACGCTGTGGTCCGTCTTCAAGCTGAAGGACGTGCTCCCCGAGGACCGCGCGGGCTACGCCGACGAGGTCCAGGAGCTGTTCGACCAGCTCGCCGCCAAGGACGTGACGATCCGCGGCACGTACGACGTGTCCGGCCTGCGTGCCGACGCCGACGTCATGATCTGGTGGCACGCCGAGACCGCCGACCAGCTCCAGGAGGCGTACAACCTCTTCCGCCGCACCCGGCTGGGCCGCGCCCTGGAGCCGGTCTGGTCGAACATGGCGCTGCACCGCCCCGCCGAGTTCAACCGCTCGCACATCCCGGCGTTCCTCGCCGACGAGACGCCCCGCAACTACGTGAGCGTCTACCCCTTCGTGCGCTCCTACGACTGGTACCTGCTGCCCGACGAGGACCGTCGCCGCATGCTCGCCGACCACGGCAAGATGGCCCGCGGCTACCCGGACGTCCGCGCCAACACCGTCGCCTCGTTCTCGCTGGGCGACTACGAGTGGCTCCTGGCCTTCGAGGCCGACGAGCTGTACCGCATCGTCGACCTCATGCGCCACCTGCGCGCCTCGGAGGCCCGCATGCACGTCCGCGAGGAGGTCCCGTTCTACACGGGCCGTCGCAAGGACCTCACGGAGCTGGTCGCGGGCCTCGCCTGATCAGCTCCCCGGCCGGGCGGCGCGCTCCGCGGGGGCGACCGCCGGCTCGGGTTCCGGGTGCGGTGCGCATGCCGCGCGCCGCACCGGGAGGCGGCCTTCCAGCAGGTACGCCTCCAGGTGGCCGTTGACACACCGGTTCGGGCCGCCCGCGATGCCGTGCGTGCCGGCGTCCCGCTCGGTCACCAGCACCGAGCCCGTCAGCCGCCGGTGCATCTCCAGCGCCCCGGCGTAGGGCGCGGCGGCGTCCCGTTCGGAGGCCAGGATCAGCGTCGGCGGCAGCTCGCCCGGACCGCTCCGCACGTCGACCGGCTGCTGCCGGGGCGCCGGCCAGTACGCGCACGGCAGGTTCGCCCACACGTTGTCCCACGTCTCGAACGGCGCGACGCGCGCCAGCCGCGTGTTGTCGCGGTCCCACACCCTCCAGTCCGTCGGCCAGGACGCGTCGTTGCACTCCACGGCCGTGTACACGGCGTTGGCGTTCTCCGCCTCCGCGGCGGCCTCCCGCACCGGACCGGCCTGCGCGATCAACTGCTTCGGATCGCCCTTCAGATACTCCGACAGCGCCTGCGCCCGGGCGGGCCAGTAGTCGTCGTAGTACCCGGCCTGGAGGAACGCGCCCTGGAGCTGTCCCGGCCCCACCTTCCCGCCGGCCGGCTCCGCGGCCAGCATGGCGCGCGCCCGTTCGTAGCTGTTCAGCACCGCCTCCGCCGTGCCGCCCAGGCCGTACACGTCGTCGTGCTTCGCGACCCACTCCCGGAAGTCCGTCCAGCGGCTCTCGAACGCCGCCGACTGGTCGAGGTTGTTGCGGTACCAGATCTGCGCCGGGTCCGGGTTCACGGCCGCGTCGAACACCATCCGCCGCACGTGGGAGGGGAACAGCGTCGCGTAGACCCCCCCGAAGTAGGTGCCGTACGACGCCCCCATGAACGTCAGCCGCTCCTCGCCGAGCGCGGCGCGCAGCACGTCCAGGTCGCGGGCGTTGTTGAGCGAGTTGTAGTGCCGCAGTGCGCTGCCCGCCCGCTTCGCACAGCCCTGCGCGTACGCCTTCGCCTGCGCGATGCGCTCCCGCTTGTACGACTCCGAGGGGTGGTCCGGGGCGGGGGCGGGGCCCTTGAAGAAGCGCTTGGGATCCTGGCAGGACAGCGGCGCCGAACGGCCGACCCCGCGCGGGTCGTAGCCGACGAGGTCGTAGGCCGCCCCGATCCGCTTCCACTCCGGCAGCAGTCCGATCAGCGGGAAGTACAGGCCCGAGCCGCCGGGGCCGCCCGGGTTGAAGACCAGCGCGCCCTGCCGGGGCACCCGGCGCTTGCTGTTGTGCGGGTCCCGGTGGGTGGCCCGCACCCGGCTGACGGTGAGCTCGATCTGCTTGCCGTTCGGGGCCGCGTAGTCGAGCGGGACGGAGACGGTGCCGCACTGCATGCTGCCGGGCAGGTCCTGCGCGTCCGAGCAGTTCCCGAAGTCGACGCCCTTCGCCGCGGCCCGCGCGGCGGCCGGCGCGACACCGGCCGAGCCGGACAGTTTGCCGGCGTTCGGGGCGCCGCCCGCCGGGACGGCGGAGAGGGCGGTCAGGAGGAGGGCTCCTGCGGCCGAGTGGAGGGCGGCGGCTCTCATCGGGTGTCCCTTCGGTGCACGGCGGCGACACAAGGGATGGTTGGTTCGACCGTGGGTGAAGGCAAGCACCATCGGCGGGTGTCGGCGCCAATGCCCCTTGTGCGCCCCCCCGGTGGTCGAGCGCGCCCTGCCTCAGTCCCGGCCCTACTGCTCACGATGAGCGAAGGCCGCCCGCAGGTCCGGCTCGCCCACCGCGCGGATCCCGCGTACGGCGACGGAGGTCAGGTACGTGCGGTCGTCCCCCGGGCGGCCGGCCCGCCGGGCCAGCGCGCCCAGCAGCCGCTGCCCGGCCGGGGAGGCCCACCGCGAGTACGGATGCACCTCCACCCGCGCTGTGGCGAGACAGCTCAGCGTGAGTGCCAGGGGCAGTGCGAACCAGAGCGCGACGAGGTTGCGGGGCATGTCCGGGGTGGCGGGGACCAGCAGTGCGGTGACGCCCAGCGCGAGGACGGCCACGGCGGCGACCCGCACCTGACGCACCCCGGCCGCGACTGTCGTACGGGCCCCGTCGGGCACCGCGAGACCGGCGCGGACCAGCCGGTCGGCCAGGCCGCCCACCGCGTCCGCGGCAGCGGCCGCCGCCCGCGCCGGGGCGATGAGGGACTGTCCCTCGGGCCCGATGGCCCCTATGACCGACCGCTCCATCTCGTCGCGCCCGCGCGGGTCCACGACGGTTGCCCAGCCGGTACGGGCGAGCACCAGCCGCCGCTGCCGCGCCATGGAGACCATGGTCAGGTCGGCGACCCTGCGCGGGCCGCCGGACAGGAAGGCCGCCTCGTAGAGCGTCAGATCATGCCCCTGGCCCGCGCTCTCGTCGACGGCCGCCGCCCTTACGGCGGCCAGGCACAGCCGTGTGCACGCCGCACCCGCGACGGCCCATGCCAGCACCAGGAGAAGCACCCAGACCATGCCGCGTTTCTATGCCATGTGCCCCGAGAAACGCCATGCCCTCTCCACCATCCGGACCGAGCGTTGTGGATATGTGACGTTCCGCTTGCCTTCGCGGACGTCAGCTGCCGGGTGGCGGGCTGGTCGCGGCCGGGGGGAGCGTGTAGGTGGGATACGGCGACGGCGCCACCGGCACGGCCGACCCGGGGTCGGCCGTCGGACCCGGCGGGCCCGGGGAGCGGGTGATCGGCGGCGTGCTGCCGGCGGCCATGTCCCGGGCGAGGGCGTCGAAGTCGACGAACCCGGTGGCCTCCAGGATCTTGATGTGGTCCAGCACGGTGGTGTTGGCGTCGTCGGCGAGCTCGCGCACCAGCGAGTTGCGGGTACTGGCCCGCACCTGGGCGACGACGGAGAACACCCGGCCGTGCGCGAGACGCAGGATGTTGGCGAACTTCCAGTCGTACTGCTCGCCCTGCGCCGCGTCGAGCTCGCTCAGCCAGCCCTTCTGCTGGTCGTTGGGCTCGTTCGGCAGCGCGAGGCCCAGTCGGGAGGCGACGGTGCGCGCCCGCTCGTCCAGGAAGGTGTGCCCCTCGACCAGGTGCCTGCCCGCCGTCCGTACGGCCTCGGTCGTGCCCTTCGTCTGCGCCTGCCGGCCGGCGGGCAGCTCCCACAGCCCCGCCAGCCGGACCTTCGTGACGAACTCCCGGTCCAGCGCGGACAACGGCCCGTACTGCGTCGACACCGTCTGCGCGTTCAGCACGTCCACTGCGGTGCCCGACCGGTCGGCGTACGACCAGATCGGGAAGACCAGCGCCGCGAGGGTCGCCGCCAGGCCCGTGATGATGAGCCCGGTGCCGCTGAAGATGCCTCTGCCCTGGATGGGGGGTCGCGGCCGCATGGGTGCCTCCTGCTCGCGGCACTGCACGCTAGTGCGCTTTCGGTTGCGGGACTGGCTGGCATGTTACTGCGCCTGCACTGCCAACTGCCATACGGGGGCAAACGGTTACAACGGGAGCATCACGGGCGAAACGTGAGGACCGGAAGAGGCTCCAAAGCGGGAGAAACAGTGTGGAAACGGCGAGGGAACGGTTACGGTGCGCGTCGCGGGTGGCGGGGTGTTAACCCCGGCACATTCGGGCGGCCCACGGGCCCGGATCTCTCACCGCCGTATCAACGTCCGCCCTACCCGTCCCACCTGCCCCAGCCGTGACTTCGGCCTCGGGTCGGGGCCCGAGCGGTCCAGCCACCAGCGGCGCAGTTCACGACGGGCCCGGCCCCCCGCCAGCCGTCCGCCCAGGAGCGTCGCCTCGGCGAAGTCGAGAGCATCCTGCCGGTAGCCGCCGTGCATCGGATGCCCTTGGGCGTACGCGAGGAACGCGGTGCGGTAACCGCTTCCGAGAATCAGCGGCAGTTCCGGGGCCACCTTCGCCACCACATCCGCCCGCTTCGCCGCCAGCGCCCGGGACTGTACGCCGAGGCGCACCCGGTCGAAGCCCTCGGGGACCGGTGTCCCCGCGACCAGTGCGGACAGCAGGGAGGCCTGCGCGAGACCGAGGCGCCGACGCGTGGCCTCGCCGAGGGCGGTCGGAGCCGGCTCCGGGGCGCGCGGGGCGGATTCGCCACCGGCCCCGGCCTCGGGCCCGGGCCCGGTCTCAGCCCCAGCCCCAGCCCCAGCCCCCGGTCCTGTCTCCGTCGCGTCGTGCGACCTCGCGCTCGCACGAGCTCGTGCGACGGCACCCTCCTGCCCGCCGGCCTCGACTGCTGCCCTGATCGTGCCCAACTCCCGCTCCAGCTCCGCAGGCTCGGGGAAGTTCTCGTCCCGCTCCAGCAGCACCCCCGGCGGCGACACCCGGGACGCGAGGTCGGTGAGGATGTCGAGGACCGGCCGCGGTACCGGGTGGGCGTGGCTGTCGTGCCAGACGCCGTCCCGCTCGAAACCGCCCGCGACATGGACGTAGGCGATGGCCTCCAGGGGCAGTTCGGCGAGCGCCTTGGCGGGGTCCTCGCCCCGGTTGACGTGGTTGGTGTGCAGGTTGGCCACGTCGATGAGCAGCCGTACGCCGGTGCGGTCGGCCAGCTCGTACAGGAACTGTCCCTCGGTCATCTCCTCGCCCGGCCATGCGATGAGCGCGGCGATGTTCTCGACGGCGAGCGGCACGGGCAGCGCGTCCTGCGCGATGCGCACGTTCTCGCACAGCACGTCGAGGGCGTCACGGGTGCGTGGCACGGGCAGCAGATGCCCGGCCTCGAGCCGCGGGGACGCCGTCAGGTGGCCGCCCGCGCGGACGAACGCGATGTGCTCGGTGACAAGCGGCGAACCCAGTGCCTCGGCCCGCTCGGCGAGCGCGGCCAGCCGTCCCGCGTCGGGCCGCTCCGCATCGCCCAGTCCGAGCGAGACGCCGTGCGGGATCACGGTGACCCCGCGCTCGCGCAGCCGTAGCAGCGAGTCGGGCAGATGCCCGGGACACACGTTCTCGGCGACGGCCTCGACCCAGTCGATGCCCGGCATGCGCTCCACGGCGTCCGCTATCTCCGGCCGCCAGCCGATCCCCGTCCCCAGTCGCCTCATGGTCCCCGCCTCCTACGTGCCCCCTGCGTGGTGACGGTGGTATGGCCCCGCCACCGCCTCCCGAACCGCCCGCCGCCCTCCTTCAGAGCAACATTTGAGGTTCGGGCCACAGGGCTGGGGAGGCCGCGGCGGCGTCAGGCGTCAGGCGAGACGTCAGGTGTCAGGCGAGGCGTCAGGTGTCAGGCGAGGCGTCAGGCGAGGCGTCAGGCGTCAGACTGCGGGGGCAGGGGCAGGGGCAGGGGCAGGGGCAGGAGGCCCGGGGCTAGCCGACGGTCCGCAGGGCCGGGTGGTCCGCGACCACCGTGCAACTGCCCGGCGCGATCTCGGTGAACCCCGCGTCCCGCACCAGCGGCAGTCCGCTCTCCGTCAGCTCACGCCACCGTCGCGGCTCAGCGGTCCGCACGGCGAGCGGAAAACCCGCCTCGCGCCACATGGTCCGCTCCTCGTCCGACAGCTCCCACCAGGCGAGCTGCGCGCCGTGCCCGGCCTGCGCCATCGCCTTGCCCGCGGACATGCCGACCTCGGGGTTCTGCCAGATCACCGGAGCCGTCGGATCGATGTCGACCGGCGGCTCCGGGTCCTCGAGATCGGTTCCGGAAACCTGGAGCTTCGCCAGGTCCTTGGGCCAGCCGTCCAGCGGAACGGGCGGGAAAACCCTTACTTCCGCCGCCTTGCCCGTGACCGTGATGCCGGGCAGCGCCTCCGCCCGCCGCCACTCGGCGCCCCGCGCCCGCCGCACCACCTTGCGGATCCGGGCGTCCTGCCAGTCACGCACGGCCGCCGACCACTCGCCGTCGCCCAGCGCCCGCTCGTCGGCGAGCAGGGTCAGCACGGCGCGCGCGGCCGTCTCCAGCGCATCCGTGCGCGCCGGCGGGTCGGCACGCTCGATACGGACCACCAACGGCAGGACGAACTGCGGAGCCTCGTCCCGTATCGAAGGCTCGGAGCGGAACGGGCTGTCGCCGGGAACGGCCGGATCACTGGTCACGTCCTCCAGTCTGCCAGGTGGAAGATCCATGCATCCGCGGTGAAAGGACGGTCCGCATGCCACGCGAGCTACGGCTGGAGGCCGTGGGCCGCCGCTACGGCGTTAGCGGCCCCTGGGTGCTACGCGACGTGCATCTGAACCCGGCTCCCGCCGCCCTCACCCGCATCGAGGGCCCCAACGGAACCGGGAAGTCCACCCTGCTGCGCCTGCTCGCCCGCATCGACGCCCCGACCGAGGGCAGGGTCACAGGCGCTCCCCGCACCGCCTACGTTCCCGAACGTTTCCCCGCCGCCCTCCCCTTCACCGCCCTCGGCTACCTCACCCATCTCGGCGCGGTCCACGGCCTGTCCCGTACGGCGGCCGAACGTGCCGCGGGCGACTGGCTGGACCGCTTCGGCGCCACCGCACACGCCCACACCCCGATGAGCCGCCTTTCCAAGGGCAGCAGCCAGAAGGTCGCCGTGGCGCAAGCACTCCTCGCCGAACCGGAGTTGCTGATCCTGGACGAAGCCTGGACCGGACTCGACACCGACGCGCGCGCCGAACTCGAACGTGCCGTCGCCGAGCGGACGGCCGCCGGAGCGGCCGTCGTCCTCGTCGACCACGACCCCCGCCGCCTCGCCGGGCGGGCGGACGCCGAGTACACCGTCCGCGACGGCACCCTCCACCGCCGGACCGCGGCGGAGCCGACCACCGTGCCCGACGGTCCCCACATGACCATCGAGGTGCACGGCCCGACCGCCTCGCTCCCACCGGAGGCGCTCCGGCTGGCCACCGTCACCGAGGAGACGGCCGACCGCACCCACCGGCTCACCGTCCCCGCCTCCCACTCCGACGTACTGCTCCGCGTCCTGCTGACCGCCCGCCCGCCGTGGCACGTGGTGAGCGTCCGTCAGGACGGGAGCCCGCGCCGATGACCGCCCTCCTGCGCTATCAGGCCGCTCTGCTCCTGCGCTCACAGCGCTGGTTGCCCCCGTTCCTCCTCTACGCCGTCTTCCTGGGCATCGGCGTGCAGGGAGGCCAGCCGCTGCTGGACTCGCTCGGCTACACGGCCGCGTTCCTGCTGCCCGTGGCCGCCTGGCTGGTGCGGATCTGCGTCACCAACGAGCCCCCGGCCGCCCGCACCGTCGTCGCGGCGGCGGTCGGGCCCGGTCGGGCGCACCTGGCCTGTGTCCTGGTCGCGTTGACCACCGCCGTCGTGCTCGGTACGACGGCGACTGTGACGGTCACGCTCATCAGCGACCCGGTCGGCAGCGACCACCACAAGCGTGTTCCCGTCCTGGAGGCCGCCGGCGCCGGACTCCTCGCCGTCCTGACCTGCGCCCTGCTCGGCGCGGCCGTCGGCGCGCTCACCGCCTGGCCCGTGCTGCGCTCGCCCGGCCGCGCGGTCCCCGCACTGCTGCTGGCGGCCCTGCTGGCGCTGGTGGTAACCGGTTCCCCGGCGCAGGCGGCGGTGAGCGACCTGGTCGGCGGCTCCCACTCGGCGACCGTCCACATGCCGCTCCTGCCCGTGGCCGCGGCAGCCCTGCTGGGCACCGCGGCGACGGCCGTCGCGTGCGCGCTCACGTCACGCCGAGCGCCGTGAGCAGGGGGAAGAGGTCGGGGAAAGCGATTACGTATCAATAGACGATCGCGCGCCGGCGATGTCCGGTGGTAACCGATTACGGCTCAGCAAGCGAACCGGCGTGCGCTGATGACCGGGTAACCGATTACGCATCGGAGAGACGATCGCGCGCCGGTAAGCGCTGACGAATCAGTGTCCGGCCGGTAGCCACCCGCCACTGCTCTAGCCACCCGCCACCACCACGGCCACCCGCCACCACCACAGCCACCCGTCGGCAACCGGTTACTTGTTACCTTGCCGGGGAACCGGTTGCCTGGCGCGTGCCCGTGCCCGGTTGCTTGCCCGCGCTCGGCGGCTCGGGGCAAGCGGTTACCCCGAGCACGCGGTCCGCTGCGCCTCCTGCCACTCGCACACCGGGCACAGCGTGATCCCCTTGTACGACTCCGCATACTCCGTCGGCTTCCGGCACAGCACGCACTCTGCGTACGGCGGCCCTTCGGCCCTGGGCGGTGTGGTCGCGTCGATCAGGCAGTACTCCCGGTCACTGTCGTCGCTCATGTCTCCAGCGTACGTAAGCGATTACGACGTACGAATCGAGGCCGGTCTGCGTGCGGGGCGTACCGGGCGTACGGGGCGTGCGGGGGCGTGCACGTGTGGGGCGTGCGGGGTTCACCGCCGTCCGCTCGCCGCTCCGATCAGCTCGGACACCTTCACGAACCGGTACCCCTGACGGCGCAGCTCCGGCACGACGGTCCGTACCGCCCGCTCGGTCGTCGGGGCGGCGCTGCGCGTGCAGTGCATGACGACGACGGAGCCGGGCCGGACCCCTTCCAGCACCTGCCGGGCCACCGCGTCCGCGTCGGTCGCGAACGCGTCCCCGCTCACCACGTCCCACTGCACCGCGGTCACTCCCATGCCGCTCACGGCGCGCAGCGCCCGCCGGTCGTAGCAGCCGCCGGGGAAACGGAAGTACGGCATCGCGTCCGGCACCCCGGCCTTGCGGAACGCCGTGTACGCCCGCTCCACGTCCGCGCGCATCCTGTCCTCGGCGACGGTCGGCAGGCCGTAGCAGTCGTCGGTGAAGGCGTAGTGGCTGTAGGAGTGATTGGCGATCTCGAAGCGGGGGTCGCGGCCGAGGGAGCGGGCCTGGTCCGGGTACTCCTCGGCCCAGCGGCCGGTCATGAACACGGTGGCCGGCACCTTCAGCGCCCGCAGTGCCGCGATCAGCCCCGGGTTGTCGAAGTGCTCGCCGGCCGCCGCGCGGGCTCCCTGGTCGGCGGTCATGTCGGCGTCGAAGGTGAGGGCGACCGTCTTGTCGGCGGTGCGGGGCGCATTGCTGAAGACGGGGGTGAGGCCGGCCGGACCGGGGGCCAGGGTGGGGGGCCGGGTGGGGGCGATGGAAGCGTGCGCGGGGGCGGCCGGACGCGGGGTGTGTGGTTCCTGAGGGGTGCCGCAGGCGGTGAGGGGAGCGAGCGCGGCCCCGAGGGCACAGAGGGCGGCGAAGCGGCGTACGGGAGGGATCATCGTATGAAGTTATGAGGGCTGTGCTGGTGTTTGTGGCGATACATGACCGCGCCTCTGGTCGTGTCACCCGCCCGGGCTCTCGTTCGCCCGGGCAGTGCCAGGCAGGCGGGACACGGAACGTCCCGCGCGCCGACGGTTCCCGTGCCGTTCCACCGGCGGGGTCGAGCGGGCCGAGTTGCCCACCGGACGCCGGTCCGGGCCCCGCGTCGGCGGGGCCCCTCCCGGAAACCGGCCTGGCGCCGGTCGGAAAGTCACGTGACCCGCCTGGCGGCGCTAGCGCCGCCAGGGCCCCGTGACGGCGAAGGTCGTCCCCGGGGTGTAGCAGTTCACGTACATCGTGTCGCCGTCGGGGGAGAAGGTGACACCGGCGAACTCGCCCCACTCGGGGGCCTGGGGTGTTCCGATGTTCTGGCGGCCCCGCGCCATCGCGTACACCTCGCCGGCCCTGGTCACGCCGAAGACGTGCTGGGCGCCGTTGCCGTCCTCGCAGACCATCAGGCCGCCGCTGGGCGCGAGGCAGATGTTGTCCGGAGACTCGCCCGGGAGCTGGACGTCCGTGTCCGGGCCGAAGACGATGACGAGGGTGAGGCGGCGGAGCTTCGGGTCGTAGCGCCAGATCTGGCCGAAGTGGTCGGCCGCCGAGCCGTCCGAGCCGTGTGCGAACGACGACACGAAGTACACGCAGTGCCCGCCCCAGTAACAGCCCTCGAGTTTCTGGGCGTGCGTGATGCCCTTCGGGCCGAAGTCCTGGAGGCGGACCGGGGTTTCGACGGCGAGCGGGTCCGGTACGTCGACCCACTCGATGCCGTCGAAGGTGGCGCCCGTGTCCTGGATCGAGGACAGGTCCGGGACGCCGGGGACGCGCATCGCCTGGAGACGGCCGCCTGCGCGCAGCGAGCCCGCCCCGCCGAGCGGTTTCTTCGGCAGAAAGCGGTAGAAAAGGCCGAACGGCTCCAAAAACGCGTCCTCGGTTTCGTAAACGATTCCGAGACGCGGGTCGACGGCGATCGCCTCGTGCTGGAAGCGGCCCATCGCGGTCAGTGGGACGGCCCCGCTGCGGCGCGGGTCGGCCGGGTCGACCTCGAAGATGAAGCCGTGATCCTTTGTGTAACCGTTTGTGCCGGCTCTGTCCTCGGTCTCCTCGCAGGTCAGCCAGGTGTGCCACGGAGTGGGCCCGCCCGCGCAGTTGACGGCCGTACCGGCGATGGCCACCCGCTCGGAGAGCACCTTGTTCCGGGAGTCCAGAGTCAGGGCCGTACAGCCGCCCTTGCCCGCCGGGTCGTAGGTCAGGCCTTCGATCGTGGGGACGGGGAACTTCGCCGTGGGGCGGTTCTCGTGGTTGCGGACCAGGTGGACGCGACCGCCCCGGCCGGGCAGGGCCGTCATGCCGTCGTGGTTCGAGGGCACCGGACCCTCGCCGGAGCGCAGCGGGTCGCCCTCGCGGGAGAGGACCCGGTAGCGGAAGCCCGCGGGGAGGTCGAGCAGGCCGTCCGCGTCGGGTACGAGGGGGCCGTAGCCGTCGCGGCCGAGGTTCTGCGCGGCGGCGGTGCCCGCGAAGAGGTCGGAGAGGGCGCCGGTGAACGCGATGCTCGCGCCCACTCCCAGGGCACCGGTACCGGCGAGGATCTGACGTCGTGTCGCAGACATGGGGAAACCTTCCTGCTGGCGGACAGGAACTGTGATCCCGCTGTGTCTATCACCCGGAGTGCGCCTCCGGAACCACGCGCGTAGCTCGTGTCACTCGTCCATATCCGTCGGGGAGGGCGGCGGTGGAGGCGGCGGGGGCGGTTGTTGCGCCGGCTGTTGCTGTATCTGTTGCTGTGCCTGTTGCTGTGGATTTTGTGGTGGATTTTGTGGAAGCGGTTGCTGGGCCTTTTCCAGGAAACGCAGCAGCTCCACCGGGAACGGCAGGACGAGGGTGGAGTTCTTCTCGGCGGCGACCGCCACCACCGTCTGGAGCAGCCGCAGCTGGAGCGCGGCGGGCTGCTCGGACATCTCCTTCGCCGCCTCGGCGAGCTTCTTCGACGCCTGGAGCTCGGCGTCGGCGTTGATGATCCGGGCCCGCCGCTCCCGGTCGGCCTCGGCCTGCCGCGCCATCGAGCGCTTCATCGTGTCCGGCAGGGACACGTCCTTGATCTCTACCCGGTCGATCTGCACGCCCCAGCCGATGGCGGGGCTGTCGATCATCAACTCCAGGCCCTCGTTGAGCTTCTCCCGGTTGGACAGCAGGTCGTCCAGCTCGCTCTTGCCGATGATGGACCGCAGCGAGGTCTGTGCCATCTGCGAGACGGCGAAGCGGTAGTCCTCGACGTTGATGATCGCGGCCGCCGCGTCCACCACCCGGAAGTACACGACGGCGTCGACCCGCACGGTCACGTTGTCGCGGCTGATGCCCTCCTGGGCCGGAATGGGCATGGTCACGATCTGCATGTTGACCTTGTGCAACCGGTCCACGGCCGGGACGACCAGGGTGAACCCCGGCGGGCGGACCTCGCCGCGCAGCCGCCCGAGCCGCAGGACCACCCCGCGCTCGTACTGCTTGACGACCCGCGCCGCCGCCCCGACGTACACGAGGCCTCCGGCGGCTACCGCCGCGGCCGCGCCCAGTAGCTCCTGGAGCATGACGACCTCCTCGGCAAGAGGCCCGTGAGAGCGTTTCTGTCCGCCCTGTAACGATATGCCCGCCGTCCGGCCCGGGGCCACGCCCCGAGTCCCGGACCGGACAGCGAGGGGGCGGACTACAGGGCCGTCACCGGTTCCGTGACCTTCACCGGTTCCGTACCGGCCGCGCTGTGCCGTTCGGCCCAGGTCTCCAGCGCGGTACGGCAGGCGTGGTCGAGGTGGTGCAGCCCGGAGAGGTCCAGCTCGACGGGGCGGTCCTGCGGAAGGGCCTCCAGGCTGTCGAGGATCTTCGGCAGCCGCAGGAACGTCGCGTTGCCCGACAGGTACGCCTGGACGGGTCCCGCGCCCTTGTCGACGACCTCCAGCCTGAGGTGCGAGGCCTCCCAGGCCGTCTTGGCGACGGCCAGTGCGAGACCGATGAGAACGCCCTCGAACATGCTGACCGCGACGATCGACACGGCGGTGACGACCAGGATCAGCGCCTCGCCGCGGTGCTCGCGCCACAGACCCACGACCGCCCGCACGGGTACGAGCTTGGCGCCCGCGTGCACGAGGATGCCGGCCAGCGCCGGGATGGGTATGTACGCCAGCACGTTCGGCAGCAGGGCCGCGAACAGCAGCAGCCACACGCCGTGCAGGACGCGCGACGCCTTCGTTCGGGCGCCCGCCTGCACGTTGGCCGCGCTGCGCACGATCACCGCGGTCATCGGCAGCGCGCCGAGCGCCCCGCAGATCGCGTTGCCCGCGCCCTGCGCCATCAGCTCCTTGTCGTACTCGGTGCGCGGACCGTCGTGCAGCCGGTCCACCGCCGCCGCGCTGAACAGCGACTCGGCGGACGCGATCAGGGTGAAGGCGACGATCGTGCCCAGCAGGCCGACGTGCGCCAGTTCGCCGAAGGAGCTCAGTGAAGGAGGCTGGACGGAACCGAGCAGGCCCTGCACCTCGACCGTGGCCACGGGCAGGTTCAGCAGCAGGGCGGTGAGCGTCGCCAGGCCCACCGCGGCGAGCGGGCCGGGCACCGTACGCACCTTCGCCGGCAACCGCTTCCACAACACGAGCACCGCGATGGTGCCGGCGCCGATCGCGAGCGAGGCCAGTGAGGAGGTGCTGCCGGCCGCGTCCACGAGGGCCCCGGGCAGTCCGGCGATCTTGTCGAGGCCGGACGCCGGCGCCTTGGTGCCCGCCGCCGCATACAGCTGACCGGCGATCAGCACCAGGCCGATTCCGGCCAGCATGCCCTCGACGACCGAGACGGAGATGGCCCGGAAGTAGCGGCCCAGCTTCAGGGCGCCCATGGCGAGTTGGAGGACGCCCGTGGCGAGGACGATCACTCCGAGGGCGGGCAGGCCGAACTCCTGCACCGCCTCGAAGACCAGCACGGTCAGTCCGGCCGCCGGACCGGACACCTGGAGGGAACTGCCCCTCAGGAGACCGGTGACGAGGCCGCCGACGATGCCGGTGACGAGCCCCAGCTCGGCCGGCACGCCGGAGGCCACGGCCACGCCCACACACAGCGGCAGCGCGACCAGGAAGACGACGAGAGAGGCGGCGAAGTCCTGCTTCAGGTGGGGGAACCGGGATATTCGCCCGGCGGGCTTCTGGTTCATCGCGGCGCTCACAGGGCTTCGAAGCCGTCGGTGGCCACGCGGTGTTCGCGTACGGCGCCGGTGTGCACCTCGTAGTACCAGCCGCGCACCCGCAGCCGGCCGTCGGCCAGCCGCTTCTCCACGCACGGGTAGGAGCGCAGCCGCAGCAACTGGGCGAGTACGTGGTTCTGCACCGCCCGCATGACCGTCGGGTCGTCGGGGTCGGCGGTCCCCGGTTCGTCCGCGGCGTGCGCGAGCCAGTCGCGTACGGCGGGGACGCCGTCGAGGTCGTCGCCGCGCACCAGAGCGCCGACGGCACCGCAGTGGGAGTGGCCGCAGACGACGACGTCCTGGACGCCGAGCACCTCCACGGCGTACTCGATGGTGGCCGCCTCGCCGGTGGGGCGGTCGGAGACGTAGGGGGGCACGATGTTGCCCGCGGTGCGCAGCTCGAAGAGCTCGCCGGGACGGGCGCCCGTGATCAGGGCGGGAACGACCCGCGAGTCGGAGCACGTGATGAACAGGACCTGGGGGGACTGGCCATCCGCGAGTTTGGCGAACTCCTCAGGGCGCTGTCCGAACGTACGGGCGTTGTCGATGAGGGGCTGCATGACGTGGTGACTCCTCCTGGCGCGCCGTGGGGGCGCGTCGGATGTGCAGGACACAGGACAGGTGGGGGAACTGCTGTTCTGCTCTGCTCTCTCAGCAGCGGAAGACCTGCAGGGCCGCCGGAGAGTGGGCCGCCGAGGATCTCGACGAGCGGTGATAGGGGTCGCCGGGCCGGGGCGGCTGACGCGCGGCCGCGGGATCCTGCGCCAGCAGCGCGCGCTCGGGCTCCTGGGGTGTCGAGGCGGCAGGGGCGGAGGTGGTGGCGCGGTGGCGGTCGCGGGTGCGCAGGGGGTCGGGGTCGGCGGGGCCGCCGGAGCGGTCGCAGTCGCGGAACGTGGCGATCTCGTCGCGCATCGCTTTGCCGGCGAGTTTGGTTTCGGCCTGGGTCTTGGCCTCGGCCTGACGCACCGTGTGCGCGTGTGTGAAGGATGACGTGGGCGCGAAGAACGGGAGGGCGAGCAGGACGGCGGCGAGGATCGAGATGACGGTCCGGGACGTCTTACCTCGGAACATGCGCCCCCCTTCGGCCGGTTCGCGTGTCTAGTCCAGACCAACGGTTGGTCAATCACTGGTCAAGAAACACGTTAACCCTGCAAAGTTGTTTGCAGGGTTAACTCGACGTTGCGAGATGAAGTGCGCCTCAAAAGGGAGGTTTTCTTGGCGCGAACTGCCTCTTGACCTCAAGGCCAAGATCGTTTAATGGGGCTCGACGAGCCGCTTGGCGTCGCGGGCCAGCGCGGTGAGCCGGGAGATCGCGCGGAAGTACTTCTTGCGGTAGCCGCCGTTCAGCATCTCCTCGCTGAACAACCGGTCGAAGGGGAGCCCGGAGGCCAGGACCGGGACCTCGCGGTCGTAGAGCCGGTCGGCCAGGACCACCAGTCGAAGAGCCGTGGACTGGTCGGGCACCGCCCCCACGTCGGTGAGGCAGACCGCCTTCAGGCCATCCGTCAGCGCGCCGTAACGGCTCGGGTGGACCTTGGCGAGGTGCTCCAGCAGACGCGGGAAGTCGTCGAGCGACGCGCCCCCGGTGGCGTACGCCGCCTTCGTCACCTGTTCGTCCGAGCAGGGCGCCGGAGCCTCGGGCAGACCGCGGTGGCGGTAGTCCTCGCCGTCGATGCGCAGCGCGCGGAAGTGCGCGGACAGGCCCTGGATCTCGCGCAGGAAGTCGGCGGACGCGAACCGGCCCTCGCCGAGCTTGCCCGGGAGGGTGTTGGAGGTGGCGGCGAGCGCGACGCCCGCCTCGACCAGCTTGCCGAGCAGCGTCGAGACGAGGACGGTGTCGCCCGGGTCGTCCAGCTCGAACTCGTCGATGCACAGCAGTCGGTGCCCGGAGAGGGTCCGTACCGTCTGCTGGAAGCCGAGGGCGCCGACCAGGTTGGTCAGCTCGACGAAGGTGCCGAAGGCCTTGAGGGCGGGCTCCGCCGGGGTGGCGTGCCACAGGGACGCCAGCAGGTGGGTCTTGCCGACGCCGTAGCCGCCGTCCAGGTAGACGCCGCGCGGCCCGGCGGGGACCTTGGGCGCCTTGGGCCTGCCGAAGCCGAGGAACCCCCGCCTGGCGCCGCCCGTGGCGTGCGCTCCGCCGAGTCCGGTCGCGAACCCCTCCAGGACGCCGACCGCCTCGGTCTGGCTGGGCTGGTTCGGATCCGGGACATAGGTGCTGAAACGGACCGAGTCGAAACGGGGCGGCGGCACCATCTCGGCGACCAGCCGGTCCGCGGGGACGTGCGGCTGACGGGTGCAGAGGGACACCGGGGCCGCGTCGGCTATCGGGCTGAGGCCGGGGGCGGAGGAGGAGGACGACACGGTTCCCCATGCTACGGGGCGTGCCAGACTGCCTGGCATGCGACGGCTGTTCCCTGTGACCGACCAGACAGTGACGACCGACTCCGGCGGCAGGCCGCCCGGGGCCCCCGGCGAGGGCGGTGGCGAGGGGGGTGGCGCGGCAGAGGACCATGAGTGGAGCCTCGACGAGCTCGCCGACGCCTACGCGTACCCCGGGCCCGGATCCGGTGAGCCGGGGCCCTGGCTGCGGGCCAACATGGTGTCCACGCTCGACGGCGCCGCCCAGCACGACGGGCGCTCCCAGCCCATCTCCACCGCCACCGACATGCGGATCTTCGGCACACTGCGCGGGCTCGCGGACGTGGTGGTCGTGGGCGCGGAAACGGTACGTCTGGAGGGGTACCGTCCCGCACGCGCGCGTGCCGAGTTCGCCGAGCGGCGCGAGGCGGCCGGGCAGGGTCCCGCGCCGGCCGTCGCGGTGGTCACCGCCGGCCTCGACCTGGACTTCTCGCTCCCGCTCTTCACCTCGCCGCTGGTCCCCACCCTGATCCTGACGGGCGCCGCGGCGGCCCCCGACAGGATCGCGGCCGCGGAGAAGGCGGGCGCGCGCGTGGTGATCGCCGGTGACGGCACGGGTGTGGAGCCGGGCCGGGCCGTACGGGCGCTCGCCGAGCTCGGGCACGCCCGGCTGCTGACGGAGGGCGGGCCCCGGCTGCTGGGTCAGTTCGTGGCCGCCGGGGTGCTCGACGAGCTCTGTCTGACCGTCTCCCCGATGCTCGCCGTCGGCGACGCGCAGCGGATCGCGGGCGGCCCTTCCGTCGCCGTTCCGCGGCGGTTCGCACTGGTGTCCCTCCTGGAGGAGGAGGGTTTCCTGTTCAGCAGGTATCAGCGGCGCGATGCCGGATAGGAGTTCGATCGCCACCGCCGGTCCCGAAAGGACGGAATCAACCGTTCCGTTTAGTGTCCGGCGGGCACACTGAATCTCGCAGTCCCCGTGCGCATACGGGGAAGGATGGTTTCCGCAGGGCCGCGAACGGCCCACGGAGGAGAGAGGGCCACGGGGGTCCTCGAAGGAGAATGGGGCGCTGGTGTTCACAAGCGTTTTGATGATCGAGAAGGCCCTGACGTCCGCCGACGTGGAGTTCGTCAGCACCTTGCACGGGGACGAGCCGGTCACCTTCCACGTGCTGCTCCAGCCGCGCGGCGACCAGGCGGACCGCTTGCTGCGGGCCATCGACGACGTGGCACTCGGCGAACTGGACGAGGCTGCCCGGGAGGGCGAGACGCCCGAGGGGGACGAGGCGAAGGGATTCGGCGTACGGGCCCTGGAGGTGTCCCTGCACGCCCTGCACGCGGCGGGCCACGACGCGGTGGGACGCCTCGTCGCGGACCATCCGCTGGACGCGCTGAAGTCCCTGGTGGCGGAGGTGGGGGCGGACGAGGTGATCGTGCTGACCGACCCCCACTACGTCGAGGAGTTCTTCCACCGCGACTGGGCCTCTCGCGCTCGGCACAAGGTGGGCGTGCCGGTACTGAAACTCTTCTCGCACAGCAAGGCGTGAACGGGCCCCAGTGATGTGCGGGTGCAGGTGCAGGTGCCGGTGCGCGGTGGCCGCTCGCGCCCGCGCGGCGCGGTCGTACATCGATACGGTCCCGCGCCCCTGAGTGGGTGCCGTGCGCCCCGCGCAATAGGGTGGGGGCGCACCGAACCGTCGTAGCGCACCCTGGGAGAACACGCATGGCACCCGGCCTTCCTACCGCCATGGACCGACCGCACTTCATCGGCATCGGTGGGGCGGGGATGTCGGGGATCGCGAAGATCCTTGCCCAGCGCGGCGCGAAGGTGGCCGGCAGCGACGCCAAGGAGTCCGAGACCGCCGCGGCGCTGCGGGCGCTCGGGGCGACCGTGCACATCGGCCATGCCGCCGATCACCTGGCCGACGACGCCAGCTGCGTCGTCGTGTCGTCGGCCATCCGCGCGGACAACCCGGAGCTGGCCCGCGCGGCCGAGCTGGGGATCCCGGTGGTCCACCGCTCGGACGCGCTCGCTCGGCTGATGGACGGGACGCGTCCGATCGCCGTCGCCGGCACCCACGGCAAGACGACCACCACGTCCATGCTGGCGGTGTCGCTGTCCGAGCTGGGACTCAACCCCTCGTACGCGATCGGCGGCGACCTGGACGCGCCCGGCTCCAACGCGCTGCACGGCGAGGGCGAGATCTTCGTCGCCGAGGCGGACGAGTCGGACCGCAGCTTCCACAAGTACGCGCCCGAGGTCGCCATCGTCCTCAACGTCGAGCTGGACCACCACGCGAACTACGCCTCCATGGACGAGATCTACGCGTCCTTCGAGACCTTCGCCCAGAAGATCGTGCCCGGCGGCACCCTGGTGATCACCGCCGACCACGAGGGCGCGCGGGAGCTGACCCGGCGGGTCGAGGGCGTGCGGGTGGTGACGTACGGGGAGGCCGAGGATGCCGACGTGCGCGTGCTGTCCGTCGTCCCCCAGGGGCTGAAGAGCGAGGTGACCGTGCTGCTCGACGGGCAGCAGCTCACCTTCACGGTCTCCGTGCCCGGCCGCCACTACGCGCACAACGCCGTCGCCGCGCTGGCCGCGGGCGCCGCCCTGGGCGTCCCGGCCGCGGAACTGGCCCCCGCCCTGGCCGCGTACACGGGCGTCAAGCGCCGGCTCCAGCTCAAGGGCGAGGAGGCGGGCGTCCAGGTCATCGACTCCTACGCCCACCACCCGACGGAGATGACGGCCGACCTCGAGGCGATGCGCGCGGCGGTCGGCGACGCCCGCATCCTCGTCCTCTTCCAGCCGCACCTGTTCTCCAGGACCCAGGAACTCGGCCGGGAGATGGGCCGGTCCCTGGCCCTCGCGGACGCCTCCGTCGTCCTCGACATCTACCCCGCCCGCGAGGACCCGATCCCGGGCGTGACCAGCGAGCTGATCATCGACGCGGCCCGGGCGGCCGGCGCGGACGTGACCGCGGTGCACGACAAGGACCTGGCACCGGAGGTCGTGGCGGGAATGGCGAAGGCGGGTGATCTCGTTCTCACCATGGGCGCGGGCGACGTGACGGACCTGGGCCCGCGCATTCTGGACCGTCTTTCCCAGTAAAGGGGCTGAGGCTCATGTCGTACGACGTCGAGAAGCCGGACGAGCAGTGGCGGACGGAGCTGACCCCGGCCGAGTACGCCGTCCTGCGGCAGGCCGCCACCGAGCCCGCGTTCACCGGTGAGTACACCGACACCAAGGCCGAGGGGGTCTACTCCTGTCGCGCCTGCGGTGCCGAACTGTTCACCTCCGAGACCAAGTTCGACTCCCATTGCGGCTGGCCGTCCTTCTTCGACCCGAAGGACACCGACGCCGTGGAGCTGATCGAGGACCGCTCGCACGGGATGCTGCGCACCGAGGTGCGGTGCGCCCGGTGCGGTTCGCACCTCGGACACGTGTTCGCGGGCGAGGGGTACGGGACCCCGACCGACCAGCGGTACTGCATCAACAGCATCTCGCTGCGCATGGCGGCCGACAGCGAGGGCTGACGGCAGGGCCGAGGGCGGGGCCGAGGGCAGGGCGGGGCTGACGGCAGGGCAGGGCACGGCAGGGCGGGGGTGACGGCGAGAGCCGACGGGGAGGCCCACGAGCTCACAGCTGCTTCCGCTGTACCAACGCCGAAAGCACCAGCATTCCGGGCAGCAGGGGCAGCCACACCGTCAGGACCCGGTAGCCGATGACCGTCGCCGTGGCGAGGGGCAGCGGGGTGCCGTAGCCGGCCAGAGTGAGGACCAGGGCCGCGTCGACCGGGCCGATGCCGCCGGGTGCGGGGACGGCGCCGGCCGCGGTGCTCGCCGCCAGGAACGCGAAGAGCAGCTGCGGCCAGGAGAGAGGCAGGCCCAGCGCCGTTCCCACCGAGGCCACCACGCTCGCCTGGATCAGCGGCGCCGCGGCCGCCCCGCCCCACAGAGGGAGGAAGCGGGCGGGACGGGTGTGCAGATGCCGGGCGTCGGTGAGGGCCGTACGGACGAAGTCCAGGGCGGGGCGCCGCAGCGGCCGTACGAGGACGAGCAGCGCCGCGGTCGCCGCGGGGGCCAGCAGAAGGCCCGCGGCGGCCAGCAACAGCGTCCGTCCCTCCGGGAGGAGCCTGGCAGGGGGTACGGCGCTGGGCGCGGCAAACAGGAAGATCAGCACAACGGGTGTCTTCGCCACGGCCCTGACCAGGGAGTACAGCGCGATCGAGGCGGTGGCGCGGGGGAGGGCGACGCCTTGGCGCTGCAGGAAGCGGACCGTGACCGCGTGGGCGCCGATACTCGCGGGCAGTATGTGGTTCGCCGCGCCCGCGGCGATCTGGGAGGCCACCAGCAGACCCGGTGGCAACCGGTCCGGGATCGCCCCCTGGCGGACGCAGGCCGCGGCGACCGAGCCCAGGTAGGTGAAGAGGAGGCCGACCAGCAGCCACCAGGGGTCGGCGGCGGCCAGCAGGGCGGTGCCGTTCCGCACGGCATGCCAGTCGACCGCCGCCCACACCGCGAGCAGCAGGATCGGGGACAGGCCGATGACCCGGCGGGTGGCGGTGGCGGCCAGCGGGCGGCGGCGGTCTTCCGCGAGCGGGGACTGAGGCGGGGGTGGGGACGCGGGATCGTCGAGGGGCAGCAGGGACACGGCGCACGTCGTCCTTCCGCGTCGTGACCGCGCGCGGCGGCGCGACGGATCGGGCCTGGGGAGGGGACGGGGATGTCGTTCCCCTCCGGTGTGACGGTGCGGTGTCCGTAAGCCGACGGAGTGCGGGCCGAAGGGCGACCGCAGTGCGGTGAGGCGGGGTGCCGGCGGCTGGCGCCGTGAGGCGGGGTGCGGTGCGGCGGGGTGCGGAGGTGCCGTGAGGCGGGGGGTAGCGCGGTGAGGCTGTGTGATTTCTGCCCGTACCCCCCGGGGTTCATCCCGGGCATGTTCCGAGGTTCACCGGCCCGCAGTACGGTCGGCCCCTCCCGCGCGATGCGATCGTCGCCGCCCTCGGGGGCGACGGAAAGTTGTTCCCACCGCGCCGCGCCGAAAGAGCTGCTCGGCTTTCCGGAGACGGAGACCAACTCGCGTGCGGGGTTTGTCCACAAGGAATGATCGTTGCGGTTGCGGTTGCGGTTGCGGTTGCGGGCGCAGGCGCAGGCGTGGGCCCAGCGGCCAGGGCCGGGGCGTGTGCAGATCTCCCGGATCACTGTTCCTTCGCGTTACTGCGTTACTGCGTTACTGCGTTACTGCGTTACTGCGATACCGCGTTACCGGTCTACGGCGGCCCGCACGGCCGTGGCAGGTCCCCGCGGCAGCGTCACCGTGAACACCGTGGCTCCCTTCACGTCGCCCAGTTCCAGCGAGCCGCCGTGTGCCCGCACGAGGGACCGGGCGACCGACAGGCCGAGGCCGCTGCCGCCGCGGTCACGGCTGCGGGCCTTGTCGACGCGGTAGAACCGGTCGAAGACGCGGTCGCGGTCGGCGGGCGGGATCCCGGGGCCCTTGTCGGTGACGTGGACGCGTGCCGTGTCCGGCGAGACGGCGACCTCGACGCAGACCGCGGTGCCGGCCGGGGTGTGCACAGCCGCGTTGGTGAGGAGGTTGTCCAGGACCTGGCGGATGCGGTGCGGGTCCATCCGCAGCGGTACGGCCGCCGGGCCGGCGGACACCGTCAGCGGATGGCCGGGGTGGCTCGCGCGGAACGCGTCGGCCGCCTGCTCGACCAGCTCCACCAGGTCGGCGTTCTCCATCCGCAGGGGCGTCTCCACCTCGGCCGCGTCCAGGCGGGCGAGCAGCAGGAGATCGTCGAGCAGGACGCCCATCCGGGCGGCCTCGGCACGCAGCCGGGCCAGGTGTTTGTCCCGTTCCTCGGGCGCGTTGGCGGCCGCGTACTGGAAAAGGTCCGCGTAACCGCGTACCGACATCAGGGGCGTGCGCAGTTCGTGCGAGGCGTCGGCGACGAAGCGGCGCAGGCGCTGTTCGGCCTCCGCCCGTACGGCGAGGGAGTCGTCGATGTGCTGCAACATCGTGTTGAAGGCGGTGCGCAGCTCCTCGACCTCCGGGCCGCCGCCGGGGGCGTCCGCGCGCAGGTGGAGTCGGGACGCCGACTCGGTCAGGTCGTGCGAGGCGATGCCGTGCGCGGTGTGCGCCATGTCGCTCAACGGTTTCAGCCCGTGTTTCAGCATCCGTCGGCCGAACACCACGAGCGCGAGCAGGGCGAGGCCGAAGGCGACCACCTGCATGGTGATCAGTTGGCGCACGGTGCCGTCGATGTCCTCCGTCGGCGCGGCGCTGACCAGTACCACGCCGGGTGAGACCTCGCAGGCGCGCAGCAGATACGTGCCCTCGCCGTCGATCCGTACCGTGCGGGTGACCTCGGCGTCGACATCCTCCATCCGGCGGGCGAGGGCGGTGAGCGCGGTGGCGTCCGAGGGCACGTCGGCGGGCTTGCGCAGTACGGCCGAGCCCGCCGAGACGTCGTACACGGCCGTGTACCAGCCGTAGTACGGCTTGCGTTCAACGATGCCGTGCGCCTTGGCGTCCTTGGACTGCACGACCTGGACCAGCTTGATCTGGTCGCGTAGCTGATGATTCAGGTAGTCGCGCATGTACATGGTCAGCGTGGCGCCGACCACCGCGAACACGACGAGCGACAGCGCGCCCAGGCCGAGCGCCAGCCGGGTGCCGAGCCGCAGTCTGCGGTACGCGTGCCAGAAGCGGCCGATCACTCGGCCGCCTGCCGGATCACGTATCCGAAACCGCGTACCGTCTGGATCAACGGGTCGTCGCCCGTCGTGTCGAGCTTGCGGCGCAGTCGGCTGACGACCAGTTCGACGACGTTGGAACGGCCGCCGAAACCGTATTCCCACACATGGTCGAGGATCTGCGCCTTGGTGAGCACGGTCGGTGACTTACGCATCAGATAGCGCAGCACCTCGTACTCGGTGGGGGTCAGCGTCAGCAGTCTTCCGCCGCGCCGGACCTCCCGGGTGTCCTCGTCCATGGTGAGGTCGGCGACCCGCAGCACGGAGCGCTGGACACCGGGACCGGCGCTGCGCCGCAGCACGGTCCGCAGCCGGGCCATCAGCTCCTCCACGGCAAACGGTTTCACCAGATAGTCGTCCCCGCCCCGGGTCAGCCCCGCGACCCGGTCGGCGACCCCGTCGCGCGCCGTCAGGAACACCACCGGCACCATCGTCCCCGTGTGCCGCAGCCGGTCGAGCACGCCGAAACCGTCGATGTCGGGCAGCATCAGGTCGAGCACCACGATGTCGGGGTGGAAGTCGGCGGCGCGGCGCAGCGCCTCCGCACCCGAGTTGGCGGTGACCGCGTCCCAGCCTTCGTAGCGGGCGACCGTCGCCACGAGATCGGCGATCGGCGGGTCGTCGTCCACGACGAGGAGTCGTACTTTTTCCACCCGCTCATAGTGCGCCACATGCCCCGCAGCGCCAGACCCGCGTCTCACGCGCGCGCTAATCGATAAGATCTTGAAAGTTGCACGACAGGAAAACGACAGCGAAGCACGGACAAGCTCTGTGTTCTGAGGACCCGATCTAGGAGCTTCCGTCCGTGACGACCGTCCAATCGCCTCCCGTACCCCCCACGGCGATACGTCCGAAAGTAGTGGCCCGCACCGGCCTGTACGCCGTGCTCGCCGCGAACGCGGCCGTCGTGACCCTCTTCGCCGTCCAGGCGGGCTTCGCCTCCAACGCGCTCGTCGTCATCGGCCGCTTCGCCGGCCTGTACAGCGCCCTGCTGATGGCGTTCCAACTGCTGCTGGTGGCCCGACTGCCCTGGCTCGACCGTCGCATCGGCATGGACCGGCTGACCAACTGGCATCGGTGGACCGGTTTCAGCCTGTTGTGGACGCTGGTCGGCCATGTGGTGTTCATCACCTTCGGCTACGCCGACTCCTCGTCGATGAACCCGGTGAGCCAGCTCGTCGACCTCGCCGAGACCGTCGAGGGCGTGCTGCGTGCCGCCGTCGCGATGGTGTTGATCCTGGTCGTCGGCGGCGCATCCGGCCGCTGGGCCCGCCGGCGCCTCGCCTACGAGACCTGGCACTTCATCCACCTGTACACGTACGTCGCCGTGGTGCTGGCCTTCACGCACCAGGTTGCGGTCGGTACGACCTTCACCGCGTCGTCCGCCGCGAAGGCGTACTGGTACGCCGTGTGGGGCGTCGCCCTCGGCTCGGTGCTCCTGGGCCGGCTGGTCCTGCCGCTGTGGCGGAACTGGCGCCACCAGTTGCGCGTCGAGGCCGTCGTCCCCGAGGCGGACAACGTCGTAAGCGTTTACATCACCGGCCGTGACCTGGACCGGCTGCCCGCCCGGGCCGGCCAGTTCTTCCTGTGGCGGTTCCTGACCAAGGACCGCTGGTGGCAGGCGAACCCCTTCTCCCTCTCGGCCGCGCCCGACGGCACCCGGCTGCGCCTCACCGCGAAGGCGGCCGGCGACGGCTCCGCCGGACTGCGCCACCTCGAGCCCGGCACCCGCGTCTTCGCCGAGGGCCCCTACGGAGCCTTCACCGCCATGCACCGCACCCGGCCCGAGGCCCTGCTCATCGCCGGCGGCGTCGGTGTCACCCCGATCAGGGCGCTCCTCGAGGAGATCCACGGGCATGCGGTGGTCATCTACCGGGTGGCCGGGGAGCGGGATGCCGTGCTCTACGACGAGCTGCGCGAACTCGCCCTGACCAAGGGCGCCGAGCTGCACCTGGTCACCGGACCGCCGGTGCCGGACCGGCTGGCGCCGCGTGAACTCGTCGCGCTCGTACCGGACATCGCGGAGCGGGACGTCTTCCTGTGCGGGCCGCCGCCGATGATGAACGCGGTCCTCGGCACCCTGCGCGAGCTGGACGTGCCGAAGCCGCAGATCCACTTCGAGCGCTTCAGCCTGGCGGGATGAGAGATACGAGGAAAGCACCGTGAAGCGAGTAATACCTGTCCTGGTCCTGTCCGTGGCAGGTCTGATCCCGGTCTGGCGCTACGCGCCGTCGACCGGTACGACCTCCACCACCGAGGCCGCCTCGACGCCGTCCGTGTCCTCCTCCACGTCCTCCTCGGGCACCTCGGGATCGACCACCTTCACCGGTTCGACCGTGGCCACGGAGAAGGGCGACGTCCAGGTCCAGGTCACCTTCGAGGGTGACAAGATCACGGCTGTGGCGATGCTGAAGCAGCCGGACCATCCGCAGACGACCGCGGCGGTGCCGAAGCTGATTGCGGAAACGCTTACCGCGCAGAGTGCGGACATCGACACGGTTTCCGGCGCGACCATCACGAGCGACGGTTACAGGGAGTCGCTCCAGGCCGCGATCGACGCCGAGGCGGCCGCCGCCACTGCGTCCCCCTCTGCTTCGGCCTCGGCTTCGGAAGCCGCTTCGGCGTCGCAGACCGTGGAGGGTTCGACCGTGGCCACGGAGAAGGGCGACGTCCAGGTCCAGGTCACCTTCGAGGGTGACAAGATCACGGCTGTGGCGATGCTGAAGCAGCCGGACC